>CAYSXI010000284.1:0-4930 GCA_964434955.1 uncultured Pirellulaceae bacterium | reverse complement strand
ACTCAACGATCATCCCGTGTTCCGGGCTCAATTCGTCAAGTCGAACTGAGGCGCGACGCCGAGGCGCCTTCGGTTGGCAACTTCTACTGGCGACGATTGTAAGGGTCTGTGCTGTAGGGATTGATCTTGCTCGGATCTTCGTTGGGATTGCGGCCTGAGGGATCCATGATGTTGGGGTGGGTTTGATCGAATCCGTGCTTTTGATGCATTTCAGGCATCGAATTGTCTGGCAGGCAGTAAGCAATAATAAACATCAATACGGCGCTCAATGCGGCTGCGCCGAGTGCGATTCCATAAAGTGCCAACCCGGCTTCACCATTGGGATTTAGCATTCCGAACAGAAACCCAGCGACAAACTCAGAGCCGAACCAAAGAACGGCAAGACCAATTTGAAAGCCAAGTTTCGGATAGCCTTTGGCTTTGACAACTTTTCCAATCTTGGTGCAAAGAAAAACCAGTAGCAAGATCTCTAACATGATTGGTCCTAAAAATGCGCGTTCGGTGAAATGCTTTGTCGGTGAAAAGGTTGATTCGGTGAAAAGCTCGGTTCGCTGGGATAAGATTCTAGCTGACCGGTTTCTTGTATACCAAGTCATAAGTTTCCTGCCCGGCGGGCGTCGGATACTCGCCGGTGAGACAGGCTTGGCACAACTGGCGTTGCGGAAAACCGATTGAATTCGCCACGGATTCGAGCGGCAGATAACGAAGCGAATCGCAGCCCAAATCGCGGGCCATTTCTTCTTGAATCTCGGGATTCAAATCGTGAATGGTTTTCACGAATCCGGGTGCAAACAATTCTTTGCGAGTCGGAATGTCGATGCCATAGAAACAGGGCGCCATGATCGGTGGGCAAGCCACTCGGACGTGAATCTCCGACGCGCCGCCTTCCTCGTAAATCCGGTTTAGAAGAACACGCATGGTGGTCGAGCGAACGATGGAATCCTCGACGAGGATAACGCGTTTGCCGCGTAAGACTTCTTCGAGAGGCGTGTATTTACTTTTGGCTTTTTCTTCCCGGCGTTGTTGGGTGTTTTCGATAAACGTCCGTCCGCTGTAACGATTCCGGATCAGTCCTTCGAGTGAAGGGATCTTCAGTTCGAAGGCCATGGAGTCCGCCGCGGCCTTGCTCGTGTCGGGCACGGGTACGACGATCGGATTTTCATCGACCTCAAACATGGGGTTTTCGCGTTCCAATCGGGCCAACTCGGCACCAAGCCGTTTTCGGCTGACGTAAACGCTGACGTCATCCAGCTTGCTCGCAACATTGGCGAAGTAAATCCACTCAAAGAAGCAATGGCTGCGGCCTGCATTCTCGGCAAAGCAGTCGATCTCAAAACTGCCGTCGCGTCGAACCGTGATCATATGACCCGGTTCAAGCGACTTGATTTCCGATTGTTGGAACCCGAGATTTCGAATGGCCACTGATTCGCTGGCTGCTGCAAACCGTTCATCGTTCTTCGCGTAGCACATCGGCTTGATCCCAAGCGGATCACGCGCAATGACCATTTCCCCCTTCGCATTGATGAAGGCGAGGCTGTAAGCTCCATCCAGCTTGGTCGAGATGTTCTGCATGATCTCAAGAAAGCTTCGCTTGGGCGTGGCCGAGAGTTGTTCGCTGAGAAGGTTCATGATGATCTCGGTGTCGCTCTCGAGCGTCAGGTGGTGATCATCGTTGTTGAGTAACTCTTCAGCGAGTTTGCGATAATTTGCCAGCTGGCCGTTGAAGCCAAAGCTGAACCATTTGTGCTTTTGCAAATGATGCCGTTCAAAAGGCTGAGCGTAACAGCGGTCATCCTTGCCAAAAGTTGCGTAGCGAACGTGACCGATCGCCGCAATTCCGGCGTAGCGCGCCATCAGGCTTTTGAACTTTCCCGAATGAGAAAGGCGGAACACTTCGGACACGGAACCGATATCTTTGTGCGTGTCGATCAGTTGCGAGCGATCGGGATCGTAGCTCGTCAGTCCCGCCGCAAGTTGCCCGCGGTTTTGCATGTCCTGTAGCATGCGAACCGTCAAATGGGCTGCCATAAAGTCCGGCGGAGTTTGAGCGTCGTCGGTGGGTTCCCGTTGAAACTCATAAACAGCGGCTACGCCACATTCATGATGAAGTTCGGCCATTAAAACTGGATTCCGTCGCGAATTTCGATGTCCCCAAGGCCGTGTTTCACAGCCTTCAATTTGAATTCTAAGTTCGAAACAAATATTCAACAACCAGCAAAATCGGCTCGAATCTTCGGCCATACCCTTTTTCTTATTGAGAGGATAAGATTGGCAGATCCGATCAGCTCAGAAAACCAAACGGGTGGAAAATGTTGGATCAAAATACAGCTTGTTCGTCAGATCGTTGGATCGCCGAAAGAACGAAGTTATTCGACAGTAGCGGAATTCGCGAAGTCTTTAACCTGGCCAAGCAGCTCAAGAATCCAATCAACCTTTCGATCGGGCAGCCGGATTTCGATGTTCCTCCCGCGGTCAAAGCGTCGATGATCCGGGCCATTGAGGATGGCAAGAATGGATACGCGTTGACTCAAGGCATTATGCCTCTGCAGCAGAAACTGCAAAAGGAAATCGATGAGCAATTCGGGCACTCGGACCGCAAGGTGTTTGTTTGCTCAGGTACCAGTGGCGGCCTGGTTTTGACATTCATGTCCATCTTGAATGACGGCGATGAAGTGATTTTCTTCGATCCGTTTTTCGTGATGTACGACTCCTTGATTCGCCTATTGGGTGGCGTGCCAGTTCCGATTTCGAATTATCCGGATTTCCGAATCGATCTGGAAAAGATCAAGGAAAAGGTCACGGACAAAACAAAGATGATTCTCGTCAACAGTCCGAGCAATCCGACGGGCGTATGCGTGGATGAAAACGAACTGAAGGCCGTCGCGGATTTCGCCGCCGAACGCGGGATCTGTTTGGTGTCGGATGAAATTTACAGCAAGTTCGTTTATGACCAAGATCATATCTCGCCCGCATCCTGGAATGAAAACACGATTGTTATCGACGGCTTCTCCAAGAGTTATGCCATGACCGGGCATCGGGTTGGCTACGTCCACGGCCCAACTCCGTTGATCGATACGATGATCAAGTTGCAGCAATACACATTTGTATGTGCCCCCCAACCGGCTCAGTGGGCGGCAGTTGATGCGATGGACTTTGACGTGACACCGCTCGTGGACGAATATCGCGGAAAACGAGATCGCATGATCGATGGTCTCAAGGATCACTACGAAATCGCAAAACCGGGCGGCGCGTTTTACATCTTTCCAAAGCTTCCCGATGGCGTCACCGGAAAAGAATTCTTCCAACGGGCCGTCGACAACAACCTGCTGATCATTCCCGGCAATATCTTTAGCCACCACGATTCGCATTTCCGAATCTCGTATGCCGCAAGCGACGAAAACCTCGATCGCGGAATTGAGATTCTAAAATCAATCGCGTCTTAGCCTGGACTGCACTCGGCCATCAGCGTGCTCCTGGAAAGGGCGCGCTTGGACGTCGCCTTTTACAAGTGCGCTTTTGGTAAGGCGCTTTTGGTAAGGCGCTTTTAGTAAGGTGCTTGCCGGTTGGTGGTCATTTGTACGCGAGAGGTATCTGACAAAGGACGCTGGTATCCGAGGGGACGTCCGCCTTCGATCGATGGGCCCGCGTTACTGTCTGGAAACGGGTCGTAAATCACCGCGCGTGACCGCTGGAAATCCTTGGTTCCCGGTGCGCGAAAATCGGGACGGAGATAGCACCCGGTCAGCGAAAGGATGATCGCGCAAACACCAAACAGTCGAAGATAGTCCGTGAATTTCATGAGCCCACCGGGAGTAAAAAACGATTTGTAGCCACCGTTACGCAAGCCGGCTAAAAATCGTGCGGGGGACGATAGAAAAAGATTGGTAAAAAGGCAAGCGATTCAGACCAGGGGCTAGCAATCCTGGGTGGGCATCGAAATCTCGAGCAATTCAGCTTCGGAATCGGGAGTGATCAATGTGGGCCCCAAGCAGGCGGGAAGCAAAATGGTATTCGCAAGCGCCAAGGGTTCTCCGGAGGGATCCCCATCGACCTTCGCTGAGCCGGAAGTCATCGTCAGCAGACGAAAGCGGCCGTCGCCACCCAGTTCGGTCGGCTGTTCAAACTTCCAGCGGTTCAATACAAACTTGTCGCAATCAACCAACCGCTCAGCAACCGAGCCGTCTGGTGTTTCCAGCTTGGTCGGCTTTTGCGGTTGAACCGGACCACGTTTGAAATCGATGACTTCGAATGACTGTTCAATGTGCAATGGGCGCGCGTTGCCATCTTTATCGAATCGATTCCAGTCGAACAACCGAAACGTTGTGTCACTTGATTGTTGGATCTCCGCAATCACAAGTCCGGCGCCAATTGCGTGCACGGTTCCTGCGGGGATAAAAACACAATCGCCTCGGCGGGGATGAATGGTGTGAAGGCAGTCCTCCGTTCGTCCCTCGTTAACGGCCTTTCGCAATTCGGCTTCCGTGACTCCTTCTTTGAGTCCTGCGTAAATCAAACTGCCAGGTTCCGCGTGCAATACGAACCATGCTTCTGTTTTGCCGAGATCAGGAATCGGCATCGTCGCACCGTAGCGATCGTCTGGGTGGACTTGAACGCTGAGGACGCGATTCGCATCCAGGTATTTCATCAGCAGTGGAAATCTATTGAGCAACCGCGGTGGCCGGTTTGAATCGCCGATCTTTTTCATGCAGGACTCGCCCAGCAAATCGTCGCCGCGGGTTTTGATTAATTCTGAGAGCGTCCGTCCGGCGAGTGGCCCCGCGGCGCAGACACTTTGATCATCTGCGTGGTCAACCAACTCCCAACTTTCGGCGAAATCATCGCCTTCACCGATCGGCTTGTTGAGCTGGGAGTGGAGGCGTCGTCCTCCCCAAATGTATTGCCGGAACAGCGGATTGAATCGAAAAGGGTA
>CAYSXI010000283.1:0-5105 GCA_964434955.1 uncultured Pirellulaceae bacterium | reverse complement strand
GGCACCGCTCGCGCCCGTGATCGCTACGACGATGGGAAACTGGCTCATTTGACACCCACGTATAAGGTCGCGATGCCAAAGGTGAGGGGATAGAAACGAACGCTTTTCAAACCCGCAGACTCCATTCGCTGCGACAATGCTTCGTATGCGGGAAATTCGCCAACGCTGCTTGGTAGGTATTCGTAGGCGGCAGAATTGTTCCGGGCCAAGGTCTGACCGATTCTTGGAAGAACATTCCTAAAGTACCACTGATACATTCCTTTGATCGGCTGTCTTCGTGGCGTGCTGAACTCGAGGACTGCGACCTGCCCGCCCGGTTTGCAGACCCGGGTCATCTCAATCAGGCCGGCATCCGTATCCGCGACGTTTCGTAAACCAAACGCGACGGAAACGATTTGAAACATGTCGGTTTCAAAAGGAAGCTCTTGGGTGTCTGCCTGAGAAAACTCGATTCCCTGGGTAGCTCCTCGTTTTTCCTTTTTGGTCTTTCCGATTTCCAGCATTTCAGCACAGAAGTCGGTGGCATACACATCGACTTGGCCGCGCGTTTTCTTGGCAAACGCGATCGCCAAGTCGCCGGTGCCGGTGCACACATCCAGGATCGGTGCCGAATCGTCCGGTCGCAACTTTCGAACGGTGCGCCATCGCCAATAGTGATCGACATTCATCGACAGAAGATGATTCATGCGATCGTAGTTTGGCGCAATTTCGCCAAACATTTTTTGAACGCGCTCACCCGATTTGTCGACACCGGAATCGTCGTTGTCCTGATTTGAGTCAGAAATTGTCGAAGCCGTATTCAAGAGCGAAGCCAAACTTGATCAAATGCATGCGAATCGCGCCCCATTCGGTTCCCGGGCGCGATGAAACGGGACACTCAGAAATCAACCGAATCTACCAAGATACATTAACGAAGCCCCGCTGTTTAGGCTTGAAACACCAAGGGATTGGGCAAAAAGGCCCTGAATCGAATGCCGCCTCAGAAACTTTTCTGCTACCGCTTGCCGGACGAAGTCGATCCCGCCGAATTTCAAGGGTTCACGGTCGTCATTATTGATGTGCTGAGGGCAACTTCGACAATCACCAACGCGTTAGCGAATGGCGCGGCCAAGGTGATTCCCTGTTTGACGATCGAGGACGCGCTGAACACGCGCGTGCAGTTGGCACCGAAACAAGTCGAGCTTTGCGGAGAACGCCAGGGCGCGAAAATCGATGGATTTGATCGTGGGAATTCACCGGAGGAATACGATCCCGAAAGCGTGCTTGATCAAACGCTTGTATTCACAACGACCAATGGAACTCGAGCCATGATTCATGCGGAGCAGGCGGACGAGATTCTGCTTGCCAGCTTTCTGAACCTGAATTCCGTTGTCCGATACCTTGAAGGAAAAGCCAACGTCGCCATCCTTTGTTCGGGAACCAATCGAAAGCGGACCCTTGAAGATGAGTTGCTGGCGGGCGCCATCGCTTGTTGTTTTGAAAGTGCGAATTGTGAAATCAATGGAACCACCCGGGCGTTGCAGCTCCAGTGGAAAGCGGAGTTGAATGACCAAGGTCACCCCCGCGATCTTTTTGAGTCCTTAAAAAAAGGGCAGGGCGGGATCAATCTTGTGAAACGCGGGCTGGAACAGGATATTAGGTTCTGCTCGCAGATTGATTGCTTGAAGGTCGTTTGTCATTATGACCCGAACCAACGGGCGATCCGAGTGTCCCAACCACATTCACGGTCCGCTAACCCGACCCCATGAATAACCCGACCCCATGAATCCAAACTTCGTGTCATCAGAAAGGTAAGAGTTAAAACTGATGGAGATGGAAAAAATTGTTTCGCTTTGCAAACGACGCGGCTACCTGTTTCAGTCAAGCGAAATCTACGGCGGCATCAATGGATTCTGGGACTACGGCCCATTGGGTGTCGAGCTGAAACGAAATATCAAGGAAGCCTGGTGGCGAGACATGGTGCTTTGCCACGATGATCTGAGCACGCTTCCTGGCGCTCCCAGTCCATTCTCGATGACCGGTCTCGATTGCACGATCGTGATGCACCCCCAGGTCTGGAAATGTTCCGGTCACTACGATCTTTTCGCGGACAAAATGGTTGACTGCCGCCAATCCGGCAAACGATATCGTTTTGATCAAGTGGTTTGTCGGTCGGTCGAAGGCAAAGGCAAATCCGTGACCGTTTCGGCCGTCAACGGCGAAGACGAGCAAGAGCACATGGAGAAACAAGCGCTCAAGTTTCTCAACATGCGGGCAAAAAACAAAGAGGATCTCGTTTGGGGTGAGCCAATCGCCTTGCCCGACATGGATGCGTTTGACGAGGTCCTGGCTCCCGACGCGAAGGAAGTCGGCACGCTCACCGAGCCCCGAGATTTCAATTTGATGATGGAGTCGCACGCCGGTCCCATCATGAGCGAAGAAAACAAAGTCTTCCTTCGCCCGGAAACGGCCCAGGGCATCTTCGTCAATTTCAAAAACGTGATCGACAGCACGCGATTTCGATTGCCTTTGGGCATCGCACAAATCGGCAAGAGTTTTCGAAACGAAATCACACCGAGAAACTTCACGTTCCGGGTTCGAGAATTCGAGCAAATGGAGATCGAGTTCTTTTGCCATCCGAATGAATCACAGGATTGGTATCGCTACTGGCGCGATCGTCGAATGCAATGGTACATCGATCATGGCATCTCCAGCGATCGTTTGATTCTTCGTGAACATCATGCAGACGAGCTGGCTCATTATTCGGTCGGTACGGCGGATGTCGAATACGCTTTTCCGTTTTTGCCAGAAGGTGAATTCGGTGAGCTCGAAGGCATCGCCCACCGCGGCGATTTTGACTTGCGAAGTCACATGGAGGGCAAGCTGGACGAAAAAACGAACCCACTCGAAGTTCAACTTGACGAGAATGGCAAGCCAAAGTGGAAAGGCAGTGGCAAGGATCTGACCTATCGCGATGACTTGACCAACGAAAAGTACACGCCGCATGTCATTGAGCCTTCCGCTGGCGCGGATCGCGGCGCCCTGGCGTTCCTTTGCGAAGCCTACACCGAAGACGAGGCTCCCGATGATTCCGGCAAAATGCAATCTCGTACGGTGATGAAATTGCATCCACGCATCGCCCCGATCAAGGCGGCAATTTTCCCGCTGGTCAAGAAAGATGGCATGCCCGAGGTCGCCAAAGACATCTATCTGGACTTGAAGCAGCAGTTCAACGTTTTCTACGACGAAAAAGGCGCTGTCGGCCGTCGTTATCGCCGCCAGGACGAAGCCGGTACGCCCTATTGCATCACGGTCGATGGCGAAACGTTAACGGATGGTACGGTTACCATTCGCGATCGCGATTCACTCGAACAGACGCGTGTCCACAAGGACGAAGTGCGTGCTTTGGTCGCCGAGAAGCTAAACAGCTAACCAGCCGTCCAGTCGAATCGAAAGACGATGGCTTGGTAATCTTTGACGGTTAGCTCGACATTGTTTGCTGCGTCCGGTTTGACACCGATGACGAATGTGACGATTTTCAAATGAAATCTGACACTTGTTCGTCGATTCGAAAATTTGCGGCTGAACTGGCGAATTGACGCATTCGAATAAATAGAAAAGCGATCTCTATCGTCGCGCTCCGATTACGGACTGAACGAATACTGAAACGAAGGATACGTTTCGATGTCGGGTTTTTCAGCCTCCCAATCAAACGGATTGAATCCAGGCTCCATACTCCAGCAACTGCGAAAGCACTTTCTGCTTTGGGCGGTCCCCACGATGGCGTTTTGCGCCTTGTCGATCGCCTACTCGACCTTGGGTCCCAAAAAGTTTGGCGCGCGACAGACGCTGTTGGTTCGCGACCAGCTAATCGGTGGCAACTACGTCAAGCCCGGTCGTTTCGAGTCCATGTACTCACTGAAATCGGCTCAGGAAGCAATTTCAGAAATTGCGAAAAACCCAACCGTCATTCGGAAAGCACTGGCCAATGCCAAGCTCTCGACGAAACCGAATGGTGAACCCGATGACAAGACGATCGAGGATTTCCAGGGAAGCATCAGCGTCAGCTCGCCGAACGGTTCTGAGTTCGGGAAGTCAGAGATGATCGACTTGGTCGTGAAAGCAGGAAGTCGCGATGACGCGTTGGCCTGGATCCAGTCACTGACGACGGAGATTGAAAACCAGATGCGATCGATCCGCCAAAAGCAGGCGGAAAGTATGGTTCAGGAATTGTCCGAGACCGTTCGGCTGGCAGCCAAGGATCACGAAGTCGCAACGAGCGAACTGCAGAAGATGGAATCGCGGGTCGGTGCCGACCTGGCCGAACTGCGAAGCTTGAACAATCCCTACACGGCTTCCGGCTCCATTCAGAGCCAACTGAACAATGTGAAAACGGAAATTCGGTCCGCGATCAATGATCTGGAAAATCTGAAAAAGCAGCAAGCGCTTTTGCAGCAAGCGGCGCTAAGCCCCGATTCGCTTACGGCGACACCGGATGAAGCATTGACCTTGCTACCCGCGCTCAAGAATTTCAAAGAGGGGCTGGTTAAAGCTCAATTGGAGCTTTCAAAGAATCGAGGACAATACTCGGATCAACATCCCAAGGTGATTGCGTCTTTGACGGAAGTCGGGGAAATCAAACTGAACATCGCCAAGGAATTGAAATCCTCGATTACGGCCAAAGAAAAACAGATTGAAATCGCTGAGCAAAAAGTTAATCGATTGACCAGCACAGGCGACGGACTCTCCAAACGACTTGAGCGGCTTGCTCTTTTGAGAGTCGAGTACGATCGATTGTTTAACATCGTTCAACAGCGAAACGATTCCCTCACCAAAGCGACGCACGAACTGAACCAAATGAAGTCGCTTCGTGAAGCGGCCGGCAAAGTTAACTTTGTCACACGTGTGGATGAGGCCCAGGTCGGAACAACCCCTCTGGGACTAAACAAAAAGATGACGGTCGGTATCGGCACCATGTTCGGACTTTTTCTTGGCCTCGGCCTGGTGATGTTCGTCGCCGGCGGACCGGCAATCGCCGAGCCACCACCGGTGAGCGGAACCGATCCTTTCGGAAGCCTGCGTGTCAACGGTGACAACGACACGGCTTCGAGCTCCACGCGCCGCGC
>CAYSXI010000282.1:0-5119 GCA_964434955.1 uncultured Pirellulaceae bacterium | reverse complement strand
ATGATATATCGTGGATGGTTGTTTCTTTTCGAATCCACAACAGCTCGTGCCACATTTCGTGTAAATTTGGTGGTATAATGTTGGGCGGATGGTAATAATCGAATTGTTGCATCATTATTATCAGATGATGATTGTTGTTGTTGCATGGCATTCACGCCATTCTTCGTCGGTCGAACTGCCCCACCCCGAATCGGAGCCACCACCCCCACCGCTCAAGAATGGCGTGAATGCCATGCAACAACAACAGCTAAGCAAAAGCATTATGAGGACTGCGGGAACTAAAATCTTTACGGCCGTTGGCAACTCTTTGATTTTTTCAACAAAGCCATCACCACTTTTAGGTTGTCCGCCGCCATTGGGCTTCGAAGCATTTGAATCAAGTTGTGGTTTCGGGGAGCCATGCGGCGGTACATTTTCAGACATCGACTGCTTCTTTTACCAATTAGTTCTTAGTATGCAAAAATCCCGTGCCCACGAGGACGAGGGCGGGGGCGGGACAATCAACCGATCGAGTAGCGAGCATCATAGGTTACCGAACTACCAATGCAAATATTTGGTTGGTGTTCGGAAATCGAAATTGCATTGATGCGCAAACCTTTAGCCGTACATTCAGGGGGAGGCTTTGAAGCGGCAAAATCTATTGGTTTTAGCCGTTACACAAACAGACATTGATACGTCTGTAGATTCTTTCGTCCCGAAAATGCTATGCCTTCGGTTAACGCCAATCAAAGCCCGCAGGGCGACTTCAATCTTCCATTGCGGAAATTTTTTCCAGAAATCCTGTCCGGAAATGGTGCGGGCGCGCAGCACTACATTCGACAACTTCATTTCCCACAGGCCCACGGCCCAATTTCTAATTGAGGACAATAATGCGCGTTCTGAAATGTTTATCATTCTTGCTTGGTTTCGCCCTTTACTGCGGCTTGTTGGCCACTTCGGTAAATGCCCAATCCATCGTCAATCGCATTGACACCTTTGATGAGGGAATTTTTAACTTGTCGACCGCTGGAACAACGTCCAACGTCGACAGCATTTCAACCATCTCCAGCGATCTATTTGATCAGCGTGAAGCAGACGTTCAAGTGAACAGTGGCGGCGGATTTGCCAACGCCAGCCTGGATTCCTTCGCCACCCCGACGATTTTCATCAACTCGTCCGGCGGAGACTTTCTAGCGCGATATCGTATGGCCGATTCGAGTCTCGTTGACATGACGGCCGGTGGCGCTACCGGGATGATGGTCGAGTTTGAGGAATTTGAAGCGGGCGAAGAAATCGTTTTTTTTGCAACAAGTATTTTTCCTGGCGGGGGAAGTTCAATCGGCCAACAGGCCTCGGTAACCATCACAGGTTCCCAAACCTATATCGACTTTTCGACGCTAGGCTCTGTCGACTTTACCAGAATCGACAACGTCGGATACGCGGTGCGCGACAATGGCGGCCCAAGTGCCAACTACGCGGCCGTTGGATTTTATACCGTTTCCACTGTCCCCGAGCCCTCCACCGGAATCATGCTCGGCGCATTTTCGCTGGTCGGATTGGTCGGCGTTCGAAGACGCCGCCGATAAAGATAACGGAGACTTTTCCAAGGACCCACGCGAAGGTAATGCGCCCAGGAAACCCATGTTTGTTTTGTGGCGCCTTTACTTCAAAACAACGGCGCCGGCATCGGTGCAAATTGAACAAAGCCAAAGAAAGACCTGCAATGCCGCAGGTCTTTCTTTCATTTACTCGGGTCGGTTAACAAGGATGTCAAATTCACTTACTCAAGATTCCGACGATTTCTATCTTGTTTGCAAAAAATAATTGCGACCTCCAATTCCGGCGATATCGATAACAACGCTTGATCGATACGGAATGTAATCACCGGGGCAAAATTCACGCAAACGTCAGTCGACGTACGCTGAGTGTTATTAAAATGGGATTTCCACGGTGAACAATGGGCTGCCTATGCAGCGGACTTTTTCACTTCCAAAAATTCCACAAGACTGGCGAGGTCGCGATAGCTGGCCAGGAGCCAAAATGACTTTTCGCAAACTTTTAGTAACCATTGCCTCAATCGCTGGCCTCGTTTTTGCATCAAGCCAGCTGACGCGATTACCGATGCCGGGATTGTGAAGTCTTCTCGACGGCGTGGGCGGCTGACTGCCTCCTACCAATGCGCTGGTTTCGGTGCACGCGATTTGGTTCTCCATCATTGTGCCACCTTTTGTGGCTTCCATTTGGATTTGGCCGAAGCTCCGTAGCCGACGGGTGTGGACCGGCGTCCTTTTCTTTGTGGCAGTCGCTACTATCGCTTGGTACGGTCGCGACCTAAACCTATTTCTTCAAAATGGAGGGGAGTTGTCGGAATCGCCCCGACGTGTGCTGTACACGACGTTGAAAGAGACCGGCATTCCAGTATTGCAGTTCTTTTTGGGTGTCACGCTCACTGCCATTTTGGCTTGGTGCTGCAAAAAACCACCCGAAACAACGAAGCTGGTTGACAGCGATTCGCCTGCCTGATCTCGCGCATCACTCGAATAGTCTAGGCGCCGAGTTTCCCCTGGATCTCCGCTTTGATCACACATTTTGGAATGGATGATGCGCGTGGTAAAATCGGTCGCAAGCGGATGCAATCAAGCATGTCCGACGAACATCTCTTTGTTGTCACCTACAAACACCAGGTATCAACCGATGAAAAAACTACTTGTCGCGTCAATTCTATTTGTTTGTTTCGCATTCGAACTTAGCGCGCATGATACTTTTTTGCGGTTGACCACGCATTACGTGAAACCCAAAAACAAAGTCTCAGTGACTTTGATGAATGGCACTTTTGAGTCAAGCGAAAACAGCGTGGCTTTGGAACGACTGCGAGATGTTCGAATCACAGGTCCGAACGACTTTGTCGAGCGCCCGGAAAACGGTCAGTGGACGCTAACAGAAAAGCTCAACCGGCTTGAATTCACCAGCGGCGAAAGTGGAACGTACATTGTTGGCGTATCGATCAAACCCAGAACTCTTGAGATGACGGCCGAAAAGTTCGACGATTACCTGGAGCACGATGGAGTCCTGGACATTCTCAAGGAACGCAAGACAGGAAAAGCTTCCGATGCTGCCGTCAAGGAACGATATTCAAAGCATGTCAAAGCTCTGTTCCAGGTGGGCGATGAACGGACCGATAGTTTCGGAAAGGTCTTTGGTTTTCCCATCGAAATCATCCCGCAAAAAAATCCGTTTTCATTGAAGGCCGGTGATACACTGCCAGTCAAAATCTTGTTGCGCGGCGAGCCGGCTACCAACCAACTCGTTTATGCAAGCTTCGGCGGATTTCATCAACATGACGAGCAAGGAAATCACGTTGAAGCGATCAAGACCCGAACGAATTCAAAGGGGATCGCCGAAATCAAGATCGAAAAGAAGGGACTCTGGTACATCCGGCTTATCCACATGGAACCAAGTGACGATGAGGGCGTCGATTACGAGTCCAATTGGGCGACGCTCACTTTTGAAATCAAGTGATGTCCTGCCAAATCTTGGCCAGAATTGCAACTGCACAAGTGCATCAGTGACTCCGCCGAACGGCCATGCAGCCCAAAACCGGGGCTTCGCAAACGGTTGCAGGAATACCGGCCGGAGCTCGGTTATTCGTTTCCACCATGGAATCTGGCTAGTTGCCCGCAGGAAACTTCAGTCACCGGCGACTTCCTCGCTTACGGTCCGTTTTCTCCCATTCGGCTTCGCGAAAAATTTGCCGTTTTTCGGCGTCAAACTGCTAGGCTCGTCCGACTTATCGATTTAGGATATCCAGCCTAGATTTGACAACTTTGATAACAGAAAACGCCGGGGGGGATTTCATGCGTTTCTTGTGTTCACTTTTTCTGGGGCTGATTGCTGCCTTCGCTTGCAATCCCGCGACTGCCCAGAACCACTCTGGCTCGTCCGTGGGCAGCCCATGCAGTTGCAGTGCGTGTATGGTTTTCAGCAATGACGCAGCGGGCCGTAAAGCTTTTCAGAAATGGCAATCGCAGCAAAACACAAACACGAACTTCAATTTCTTCAATACACCTCGCTGGTCAAGCACCGCAACGAATGGCGGTGGATTGCAACAGGGGGACCCGACCACTTTGACGTGGAGCATTCTTCCTGACGGGGCAAATACTCCAAATGGCATTGGGGAAGGTTCGGCGCCAAGCGATCTCGTTGATTTCCTAGACAACATCTACCACGGAGGTTCGTCACCCGGGGGTTCGGACTACACTCAACGAACCTGGTGGACCTTGATGGACCAAACGTTTTTTCGGTTCTCGGAGCTTAGTGGTCTTAGTTACGTCTACGAGCCGAACGACGATGGGGTCAATTTCGTGAACCAGGGCGGAGTCCTCGGAGTTCGTGGCGACGTACGAATCGCGGGAAAAACCCTCGACGGCAATAGCGGCGTCCTCGCCTACAATTTCGGACCGAATTCGGGTGACATGGTCATTGATACCAGCGACAACTTCTACAACACCACGAGCAATAATTCGCTTCGCTTTCGAAACGTGTTTGCACACGAACATGGCCATGGAATCGGGATTGCACACACGGAGCCAGTCAACGGCACAAAGCTCATGGAACCGTTCATCAACCTCGGATTTGACGGAGTTCAATTCGACGACATTCTTTCGACGCAGCGTCAGTATGGCGACTTCTTTGAAAAGAATGGTGGAAATGACACGACCGGAACCGCGCAATCGCTCGGAAACGTTGGTGATGGACAAACGGTCGAGATCGGAGCCGACGCCGTCGGCTTAACGAATTCGCTAATTAATTCGGGGACAGACACGGACTTTGTCAGTATCGATGACAACGGCGACACCGACGTTCTTTCCTTTTCAATTTTGGCGAATGCCGATGTCAGTCTCTTGCTGACTCCGGTTGGCCCGACATACCAAGAAGGTCCACAGGGCGGGAGCAGTTCGTCATTCAACACGGCCGCTTTGAGCGATCTGACTTTGGAGTTGATTGATACCGACGGTTCAACCGTCCTTCAATTGGCAAATGCAGGCGGATTGGGAAGTGCGGAAAGCATCCTCGAAAACCTTGGGCCTGGCACCTACTATGCGAGAGTGACAGGGGACGCCAATACCATCCAGATGTATCA
>CAYSXI010000281.1:0-5146 GCA_964434955.1 uncultured Pirellulaceae bacterium | reverse complement strand
ATCTTGCTCCTGCAAAAAGCGGGTCGTAGCTGGTTCCAGCATTCACTGGATTCGATGGGCGATTCATCCAAGTCATGGATGGGCAGGCGGGCTTGGGCACGCCAGATAGCGATTCTGATGGTCGCCGCGACAATCGGTCTATTCGCCTTTGGAAAGTGTGATTACCAGATATCGGTGCCCTGCGAAATATTGCCTGCTGAAACGCGACAAATCGCGGCGCCTTTCGAAGGAACCATTGAATCGATTCTTGTACAACCGGGCGATCGGGTTGAACGTGGTGACCTGCTGGCAAGAATTCAAACGGATGAACTGGAGCTTGAACTGCAAAGACTCCTCAGCGAAAAGAAAGTTGCCGCACTCGAAATCGCCGAAGCCAACGCCGAAAAAAATCTTGCGGCGGCTGCGCAAGCCAATGCTCGGCTTGGAATTATTCAGGGACAAATCAAGCTGATTGAGTACAAGATTGCCAAGTCTGAGATTCGCGCACCCGAATCGGGAACCATCATGCAAGGTGACTTGCAATCCCGAATCGGCTCGGTCGTCTCTTTGGGTGAACCGCTTTTTCAGTTCTCACAGACCGACCGTTGGACCGCAAAACTTCAAGTTCCCGAGAACATTGCGATCCACTTCAAGAAGGGATTGCCCGGCCAGCTGACGACCAATGCTCGGCCCGATGAGCCGACCCCGATTGAAGTACACCGGGTCCACCAACATTCGATGGTCGTGGATGGAAAAAACACTTACACGGTGGAAGCCGAAGTGGTTGGCGAACCGCCCGAGTGGATGCTTGGCGGGATGAAAGGCGTTTCGCGCGTCAACACGGGCCAACGTCCAATTTGGTGGGTTTGGTTCAATCGTCCCGTTGATTCCGTGCGACTTTTTCTTTGGAGGATGTCGCCGTGACCAACCAGGATGCGACGCAAAATCTTGCTCCGCGATTGCGGCGGGTTCGAGTTGGTGTACGCGCCGAACTGGAAACCACCAGGCAAATCTTTAATGGTGAACCCTGCTATGTCGTCCGTGACCCGATCAGCTTTCAGACTTTCAAGTTCAGTCCGGATGACTATCAGGTTTTTGTCGCACTCAACGACTCGGAAGAACTCGGCACCATTTTTGATCGCCTGGTGGAACGCGAGGCCGTCGATGCTGACGAAGAAGAGGATTTTTTCCAGTTCATCATTCACCTGAATCAAGTTGGGATCCTGACGCTTCCGGTGAGCGATGGCAAATCACTCTACGAACGCTTTATGCAACGGAGAGCGGGCGAACTCAAAGCAAAGCTGTTGGGCATCTTTTTTCTGCGTGTGCCCCTGTTCCAACCCAATCAGTTTTTGAACCGAACCATTCACCTGGTTCGGCCGATCTTCAGTCGTGCGGCATTCGCCATTTGGCTGATTAGCCTGATGATTTGCGGCTGCATCATCGCCAGCCATTGGAGCGAGTTTTGTGACCCATTGGCGACCATGCTGACCCTGAAAAACATTCCGATTCTGTGGTCGCTCATCGTTTTCTTGAAAATCTTCCACGAGTTTGGCCACGCTTACGCTTGCAAACATTTTGGCGGCGACGTTCCTGAGATGGGCGCATTTTTCATCGTGGGCACTCCTTGTGCCTACGTGGACGCATCCGCTTCTTGGGGTTTCGGAAAGTCCCGCCACCGGATCATGGTCGCTTTGGCGGGGATGTATTTTGAATCAATCCTGGCCATGATCGCACTTTTCATCTGGACATTCACGTCCCCTGGGATCGTTCACTCGGCCGCGCAGTATGCGGTTGTCCTCTCAACGATTGTGACCATTGGCTTCAATGCCAACCCGCTGATGAAGTATGACGGATACTACGTCTTGGGCGATTTGCTGGGAATGCCCAACCTGAAAGGCGATTCACAGCAACAGCTCAATAACGATCTGAAACGTGCGTTCTTCGGCATTCGCCGCCCGGCTATTGGGAGAACCTTTGTCGGTCGAATCTTTCTTTCCCTGTTTGGGTTTGCCAGCGCCGTCTACAAGCTGATCGTGATCTTCGGGATCAGTGTCATGATCGCCTTCAAGGTTCCCGCGCTGGGCATCGGTTTGGCCGGCTTCTATGTGGTTCAGACGATATGGCAATCATTGACCAAGCTGCTTGGCTTCTTGCTGAAATCACCGGAACTGGAATCCAATCGCCTGCGAGCTTTTGTCGTCACGACGATTGTCGCGGCGGCCGCCTTCCTTTCCCTGACGCTGCTCCCGATTCCGGGAAATGTCAAATCGACCGGGGTTGTTCGTCGAACTCTGGACACACCGATCCATGCACCGAGCGACGGGTTCCTGACGTCGATTGAGGTCCTGGAAGGGGCTTGCGTACCTGACAGACAGCCGTTGTTCCAATTGAAGGACGTGGAACTGGAAACAAAAATCGTTGAAACTTCGCGACGCATTAACGAGTTGCAAATCCAAATGCAATCCGAGTCCGAGTTCGCGCAAGCTGCACGAACGCGCGCAAAGATTCATCAGATCGGCTTCGAGAAGAACATGCTGGTCGAGCAAAAGCAAAACTTGCATGTTTTGTCGCCGGTCGATGGTGTCGTTTCCTTCTCAGCCCAAAAACCCCGGCTGGGAACATTTGTCAAACGGGGCCAGCATTTGGCGACCGTTCACTCCGGCGAGATCGAAATTCGCACGCTGATATCCGCTTCGGACGTCTCGAATTGCCGACCGCAACCGGGCGATCCGGTAAATCTCATTTCGCTTGGAAGTGTCAGCCAAACCATGAAGGGGGAAATCGTTCGGGTTGCGCCTTGGGGCTCCCGGGAGATTTCCGAAGTTCAATTGACGCATCTCGCCAATGGGTCGATTGCCGTTTCGGGCGAAAACCATGCCGCCGAACAACCTTACTTTCTGGTCCGAATCCGACTTCCTGCCGGCTGCGGCAACGCTTTGCCTGACGGTTCGACAGTCTACGTCCAATTTCGCCAACACCAATGTACGGTCGCCGAGATGATCTATCGCCGCTCGCTGAAAATCATGAATCGCCTCCGGATGACCGCTCAGTAAACCACGAAGAAAATTGATTGAGGATCCAAGCCATGTGCTTCCAAAACCGATTGAATCAACCTGTCATCGGGTTCCTAATTTGCTTCGCATATTTTTCGGCCGACGAAGCAACTTCACAAATGACGGTTCCATTCCATTCGTCGATCGACGAAGCCGCCGCGATCGATATGATCCCGGCCGTGATGGAAGCTTCACAACGCGTCGAAATCTCTGCGCCCCAAGACGGGTTGTTGATGAAGCTTCATGTTGCGGAAGGCGATTGGGTTAATGCTTCACAAACGCTCGCAGTTCTGGACAATCGGATCGCAGTGGCTGCCGCGCGTATCGCAAAAATCGCAGCCAACCAAACCGCCGACATTGATCGCGCAAAGCTCGAGTTGAAACAGAAACGGAACCAGCTCGCCCGTTTGACTCGCGTCAAAGGTTCGGTGTCATCGATGGAACTGGATGAAGCCACCATGGACGTTCAGCGAGCCACCATGGAACTGGCCGTCGCCCAAACCAGACTTCGCCAAGCCCAGGCGCAGTGGGAATTCGAGAAGGCCAAGGTCAACGCGCACAATATTACCGCACCGTTTGCCGGACAGGTGTCGCGAATCCGTGGCAAGGTTGGAGAATCTCAGACCCAGGCGCAACCCTTGATCTCCTTGATCAACCAGAGCTTCCTCAATGCCGACGTCCATCTGCCAGTCGAGCTCCGACCACACTTCGAAAAAGGTGTCACAGTCGAGTTGATTGCTTCCAAACCGATTAATCGAACGCTTCAAGCCAAAGTGATTCATGTCGATCCAACCATGGACGCTGGCACCCATACGTTTCGTTGCGTCGTTCAATTTGACAATCGCAAGACTCAATTACCGGCAGGATTTCAGATTCGAGTTCGGAGACCCACTCCCTCGCTGCCCAACACGGCCCAGTTTCCCAAGCCGAAATTTGCTCGCCCAGCCAGCAGCCAGAAGTAACCGATCTTCCCGTCTCCACACTTTTTCGACCGGAGGTAACCGTGAACCAAGACAACAAAAAACAGAACGGTACCAACGAAAACAAGAACGCAAAGAAGTCTTCCAAGAAACGCAAGAAACAGAAAAAGAATTCTTTCAAAACGGATTCTTTGGAACCTCGGATCTTGCTTTCAGCAACGTGGGTCGATGCCGACGGTGACGCGCAGGAAGGGGCAACCAATCAATCCGACATGGCAACCGGCTCCGACGGACAGGACGTCATCAAATCGCTCGATGGCAACGATCAGTTGTTCGGGAAAGGCGGGAATGACTCGTTGTTTGGTGGCGATGGGAATGATCGGGTCGATGGCGGTAGTGGAAACGATCGGATCAGCGGCGGATCGGGGAATGATCATCTGGACAGCGGGTCGGGACACGACCGTGTAAATGGAGGGTCGGGACACGACGCCATGGAAGGTGGAAGCGGAAACGATCGGATGAGCGGAGGCTCTGGCAACGATCGAATCGACGGCGAGTCAGGAAACGATCGCATCAGTGGCGGAAGCGGCAATGATCGGGTTGAAGGCGGGTCTGGCAACGATCGGATCGCCGGGAACTCAGGACACGACCGCCTGGACGGCGAAAGTGGAAATGATCGTGTGTCCGGTGGAGCCGGCAATGACCGCATCGACGGCGGTAGTGGTAACGACCAACTCAGCGGAGGCTCTGGCAACGATCGAATCGACGGCGAGTCAGGAAACGATCGGATCAGCGGCGGAAGCGGCAATGATCGGATTGAAGGCGGATCTGGCAATGATCGGATCGCCGGGAACTCAGGAAACGACCGCCTGGATGGTGAAAGTGGAAACGACCGAATGTCGGGCGGAAGCGGGAACGATCGAATGAGCGGAGGCTCCGGCCACGACAACATGTCGGGCGGCTCAGGTCGCGACGTGATGAATGCCGGTACTGGCAACGATCGAATGGACGGCGGTAGTGGCAACGACCGAATGAGCGGGGGGTCGGGTAATGATCGCATGTCCGGCGGAATCGGCAATGATCGGATGGTCGGTGGCACGGGCAACGATGTCATGGCAGGAGGTAGAGGCAATGATGCCATGTCGGGTGGAAGCGGCAATGATCGTATGAGCGGTGGCGCGGGTAACGACC
>CAYSXI010000280.1:0-5188 GCA_964434955.1 uncultured Pirellulaceae bacterium | reverse complement strand
CCGTGACAAAACCAACATCTCGCGTCCTTTCGAAAAGTGCATAAAAAAACCCCGCGTTTAACGTGAAGCCAATCACTGCGGGGCCAAATGAAAAAACGCTGCTGACAGTGAGCCAACAGCGTTTTGATTTGTTATTTGGTTGTGCTTGGCTTCACGGGTGGCATTACACGGGAGCCCAAGAAGGTTGTCACGAAAATGAACGGGTCGTTCATGGGGGTCGTTCGTGCAACACTAATGCAACGGCATTTTCATGGAGTCGCTACTTCGCACTATAAATTCAGGCATTCAAGGAAAAACGCGCGAAGTCTGTACCGCCCACTTTGCGTAATTTTCCCCGCGAAAATATTCCGCAAAAAAACAGAAGCGCAAGGATTTTGTGCTTCTGCTCTGAGGTTTCGAAAAAGCGTGGTTCCTCACGTTTCTAAAACGCGAACAAAATGCGGACACTTATTTGTCCGCTTTCGACCGTTCGTCAATCTCTACGTTTCGTGCAGCTAAATCCTAGAGTTTCGAAATATCAAATTTCTCATTAGGCTTCTCCCAATTGTTTCCCAAGAGGGTCCAAGAAGACCACGTTCCTGTTTTTTCCTTGACCACAAACAGTTTGTCGAAGTTCAAGCCTTTTGACGCATCAAACCAAATATGTGTTATCCTTTTCTTACTATAAATGTCCTCCTCAATCTCGCTAATTGCTTCAGCGCCGATCTCGATCAAGTATTTTTCCGTCCAGCCATTCAATTGGTCCGCCTTGGATAATGGTTTTTTACTAGCGTTCAATTTCAGTTCGTTTAGCCTGATGTATCCCCTTTCACTGGATTCACTATATACGACGATGTCACCAAATACTTCATCGCCAGTTCCATTAAACCGCCATCCATTCTGACTTCTTCTTTTCATCGTGATGTGGTTGCCACTTGGCGCCTGAACGAAATACTTTTCAAGTCGTTTTTTCACTTCCGCCCTGGCCGCATCCGGAAGATCTTCAAACTTGATTTCTTCCTTTTGAAAACCTTCGCCTTCACTCATACCAGTTTCGCCTGGACTTTCGGTGGGCGCCTCAAGAATCGACGGGGCGTAGTTGCAACCGCTCAATAAGAAAACAAAGATTGAAGACACCAAAAACAAGGAAAGGCTGCATTCGCCTAAGATGCTAATTTTCATTGGCGCGTCAATTCGAGTAACATTTCTCATGAATAGTATCTACCAGAAAAGCAAAAAATTTGAGCAATTCGATTCCATGAACTGAATTCAGGATTCGAATGGGGCGTTTAACATATCTCAAATCGAATGGATTCGCGAGAACGTAATTGCATCAATAATAGAATTGCTTCTGCCCCGACGGGTTTGACTTTGAATAGCAAGGTAACCAGGTGTATTTTCGGTTCACTCCTTAGTTTTCGCTCCGGACTTTTTCAACGATACGGTTTGGCCAAGTTTCACGGCACTCGCCCGCACGTTTGAGCGTTGTAAAATGAGGGCTGTGATTTGAACGAAGTTTGAACTCGTGATCTGGGTTCGTAACTAGCGCATTGCCACTTTCCTGGAATTCTAATTAGTACGTGATTTTATGAAGTGTCCCACGTGTCACGTTCCACTCGTTCGCGAAAAGTATGCGGGGGCCAATGTACAAGATTGCCCGCAATGCTCTGGCGCGCTTCTCGACACTCGTCGGGCTGAAAAAATTAAGCGGCGGGTAAACAAGGACCTGGCCCAGTTGACGAAAGAGATCAATGAAACGAGCTCGGAAGATACCAAGCAGGAAATACGTTGCCCCAGATGTCGAGCAAAAATGCGAAAACGCGAGATCAAGCAACTGCAACTTTTCGTTGACGATTGCCATCAATGCGATTTATCCTGGTTCGACGGTGGTGAACTTGCCGCACTTCAACTTGAATTTGAAAACGATCCGCAGACGGTTGAATTGAACAGAATGCGAAAGCGTCTAAAAGAAATGACCGACGAGGAACGTGCCGAATACGAAGCAAATATTGCAAAACTCAAAGACCTTGGCTCACCACTCGGACAAGCAATCCGTGGTGCAACGTTTCAGATGGCACGCAGACGTGGTTGGATTTTTGGGTGATCACGCCTGGATCTTCCCCGTTGAAACCAGTCGCGGCTCGGTAAATGGAGAAGATCGTGCCCCCGGAGTATGTCGGGAAGTCGGTCGCAATTGACTGGAAACGGAAACTTGACTTGGCCATCCCGAACTTGCGGACTGAGCGATCGCGCTGTCGCAACCATTAAGTCAATGGCGTCCCAACCGGATCCACTTCCGTTTTCGACTCAGTATTTTTTGAATCTGAAACCTCTTTCTTGAACCGAGTTTGCATTTGCCGGTGATACTCGACGAGGCGATTGAATTCTTCCGCCAAGTCATGCCAATGATCGCCTTTTCGAAATCGGATCGGAGCCACTTCTTCGCCGTCGGCCATTTTCTTCATTTCCGATTTGAGGCGATAAACCGGGCCAGCGAATCGATGGCTCGTCCGAATCACATCGACAACCACGATTGGCAGCAACAAAATACTGGCCAGAATCGCCGGCGAAAACTGTCGCCAAATCCCGATGGACAATTCACCCGCCGATTGCAGTTTGCCTGAAAACACGGTCGCAATGGCAACGAATAGCATGATGATGCTGATACAGAAAAACCAGTACAAGCAGCACTTCAAAACGAGCTTGCCTTGGACTTCGGACTCAATCCAAATTTTCTTGCGGTGTTTCGAAAAGGAGGCCATGCTGATTCCTGTGGCGTTGAATTCTTTTGCAAAATTGTTGGTCTTCAATGAATCGGGGCAAACGATTTGTATGGCATTCACTCGATAAGCACGGGGCTCGTGAATGCATTATCGATCAGATCAGTTGTATTGCTGAGGTCTCCGTGGGCACGAAGATCGCCGTCGTACATGTAAGCCTTCTTGATTCGAATAAACGTCTTTTTGTTCCCGGCCCAATAGGAATCCACGACCTCTACGACGCCCCATTTGACAACATGGTATTCAAGGTTTTCCCCGTTGCCTTCGTTCAGATCATCGATAATCGGAATCAGTTTGTACTTCCCATGGGCATTCCGAACGGCCGTTTTCATCCCCGATGACAAACCCGTATCTGCCGAGACCCACATCGGGCGGTCACCGTCAATGTGGGTATTTTCGGGGATGATCCCATCTGAGTGCAGATGATTCAAATCACTCTGCGACAGACCGTTATTGATTTGGTCAACAATATCCGAGTTTGAGTTCGCACTCGCACCGATATCGACGGTCCCCCAGTTACCCGGAATCGGAAAGCCGGATTTATTCTCGACCCGACCGTCCGCGTAGATCTTCCACCGATCGCCCGGTTGCTGCGCGTCCCAGGAACTTTGCGGAACCACAATGGGAAGAATGTCTGATCCCGGTGGGAGATAGCGGGCTTTCTGCAATACCGCGGTAGCTGTCGCCGATACGTTTGCATTTTTCATCCCGAACATCCTGGCAAACAATAACGATACGGATGTGTTGGAAAGATCATCACGTCTGAGCGTCACTCGAATCGTGTCGAAAACACCGTCCTGCAGAAGTGTTTTCTCGCTGGAATAGATTGTCTCGGGATCGTAGCGGCCAATTTCAATGTCAGCGTCGTCGACGACAAATCCTTCGTGCTGCAGGTTCTTGACCACGTATTCGCGAACGCGCTCGCGTACCGACTCGAGGTCCTGGCTGCCATCCGGTTCCGGTATCAAGTCCTGCAATCCGGCCAAAGCAGAATTGTCTGCGGTCCGTTGCAAGTCGGTTCGGACCATTAACAGGTGCCCGTAGTCGACCGCAAAAACGGCCACAACGAGAAGCAAAATCAGGAGCAGCAGGATCAGAATGGAAGCTGCGCCACGTCGTCGGCGAGCGAGCTGCGCATTCAAGGATCTGCGATAGTCAGAAGATTGCTTAAACATTTTAACCTCCGGGGTGCGGCTTGCGATTTGCCTACTCTCGACGTCCATAGGTGGTGTACGGGTCCAAACTTAGGTTCCAATAGTCGATCGAACCAACCCAACGAACGACCGAAAAGTCCAGAGTCACCACGACGGCAACCTCGTCACCAGCGTTCATGGTTGACAGATCGCCGTTGGCAATTGAGTTACCTTCGCGGTCCAATACCGAAATTTGCAGTGCGCCCTGCAGCTCTTTTTCAGAGAGATGGGGAAAGGTGCTTCGGAAATAGTCGTAAACCGATTCTTTCACTTCGGAAACATTCACGGTTGAGTCTCGGCACGCTTGCCGCGTTCCCACTCGAGAAGCATTGCTAACACTTTGCGACACGTTGATGTATTGGCCAATATCAACCGCTCCGAGAGTCACAATGAGAAGCAACGGAGACAGTAGGGCGGCTTCCACTGCGGCGGCCCCGCTTCGACGGGAACGCCGTCTACGTCGTTGCATTTTGTTCGCGTATTTTTGAACGGAGTCGGACATGGGGGTGTTTTCTTTCTGGATCAACTATTCCCGTTTCATCGTTGCTGAACCTTGCAATTTGGCATCCTTGGCCCAAAAGGCGGCCAACCATGAGACGTCCGAGAAATTGACTTCGACGGTTGTCGTAATTTCGTCCCCGGACTGAATCTCCGCCAGCGAAGACGGAGTTGCGGAAAAGCGAACTTTTTCTGGGTCCGCGGAACTCGTGAAACAATGTCGAAGGTAGTATCGGGCCGCTTCTTCGCTCACTGATGCATCGAGCGTTGTTGCCAACGTCGATTTCCGGCATCCTTCACGTGCGGCATTGGTCAATGCTTGCTTGACCATGACGACCCGAGAGAATTCGATCGACGCGAAGACCAGAAGAAAGATAAATGGACTTACGATGGCCATTTCTACAGCAGTTGTTCCGTAACGCGGTCTACTTTTTCCGCGACGAAAACGCCTGCGCAATAATCGTGCGCGAGTCGCAACCATTGGCTGAGCTCCTGATTCATCGGCCGCGATAAACGCGGCCTCGTCTTTCGGCGGCCTGGCGATCTCAGTGAGACCCATGGCTTTGCGCCCCGACCTCGCGATCGGTTTGCCTTTTCGGTGACTCGAATTGAGCCCCAAACTTCAGTCAAGTAAAAGCTGTTCTATTTTCGGTCGGAAGGCAATTTTTTTTCTTAACGAAATTTCAAGAAGCTTCACAATTGTTAACGTAACGTAACGTAATAGGGGGGTGTATCCTG
>CAYSXI010000279.1:0-5250 GCA_964434955.1 uncultured Pirellulaceae bacterium | reverse complement strand
CCTTCTCCACCAATGCTCAACAGTGGCAAAGTCAGCGTATCGTCGCCGCTCAGCAAAGTCAGATCCGTCATTGCGAGAATCTGAGATGCTTGATCGAGCGAACCCGTCGCTTCCTTGACCATGACGATATTGTCAAACTCCGCCATCCGGGCAATGGTTTCGGGCTCAATGTTTTTGCCCGTACGTCCCGGAATGTTGTAAACACAAATCGGAAGTTCAACGGCTTCGGCGATGGCACGATAGTGTTGGTAAAAGCCTTCCTGGGTCGGCTTGTTGTAGTAAGGAGCAACCTGAAGCGTCGCATCCGCGCCTTCGCTCGCCGCCCACTTGGTCAAGCTGATCGCTTCGTCGGTGCTGTTCGATCCGGTTCCAGCCATGACTTTCGCACGACCAGCAACAATTTGAATGGTTTCGGCGATCACTTTCTCGTGTTCCGAGTGAGAAAGAGTCGGCGACTCGCCCGTCGTTCCAACCGGAACGATGCAATTGGTGCCCGCATCGACCTGGAATTCAATTTGATTCCGCAGAGTCTCAAGATCGAGCGCTCCGTCTTTCATCGGAGTGACGATGGCTACGGAGAGTCCGGCAAACTGTGAACCTTTTCGCATGATGGATTCCTGCATTGAGTTGTGGCTTGATTTAGCCAAAATTGTTCGTTATTCGATCTGCGGCGGAAGCTACAAATTCTAGTTGAAACGAGCCCGATTATATAGTGGCTGGTCAATTCACCGCGGAGTCGGTTTCACCTTATGGCGTCCTAAGGGTAGCGGTTTACGCCAATGCGTGAGTTTGATCCATCGCGGCGTAGGTGTTGATCAGTTTTTTCATTTCACGAACCGCGTTTTCCATCCCAACCATGATGGACCGGGACACGATGCTGTGTCCGATGTTCAGCTCTTCAAGTCCTTTGAGCTGCGAAACGGGAACGACGTTGTGATAAGTCAAACCGTGACCGGCATCCAGTTTCATGTTGGTTTTTAGCACGGCTTCGGCCGATTCTTTAAGACGTTCCAATTGGCGTTTCTGTTCGGAACCTTGAGCGTTGGCGTAGCTACCGGTGTGAATTTCGACACGGTCGGCGGAAAGTGAATGTGCCAATTCAATGTGCTTTACTTCCGGATCCACGAAAAGGCTGACTTCGATTCCTGCCGCATGTAACTGTTCGATCGCTTTTCCGACTTCCTCCTGCCGAGTATCCAGCGCGAGTCCACCTTCGGTCGTGACTTCTTCACGTCGTTCCGGCACGAGGCAGACTTGTTCCGGCCGGTGATCGCAAGCGATCTTGATCATTTCGTCAATGCACGCACACTCGAGGTTCAGCTTGACAGTGACCGTCTTCTTCAAGACTTCCAGATCGCGTTCCTGGATGTGTCGCCGATCTTCGCGCAGGTGAATGGTGATTCCGTCGGCACCGCCCATTTGAGCCGCCGCAGCTGCCCAAACGGGATCCGGTTCAAAAGTCCGACGAGCTTGTCGAATCGTGGCAACATGATCAATGTTTACTCCAAGTCGAATCATCGTCTTTCCTTTCAAATACTTTGCTGTTCCAGGACTTCGATTTTTGCACCCTCGTTCGCAAATTCCGAAACACGAGCCACGTAGTCGTTTTCGTTTTCATTGATCCATTCGGCAAGCGATTGGGCCGAAGATGAATCTTTGGCCAGCGTATAAATGGTTGGCCCCCAACTTGATTGTCCCACGCCGGCAAACCCCCGCTCGCGAATGCCCTCGACGAGAGCGGTTGCGTCTGGGCCATTATAGGGTCCGCCCTGAGTTTCCGTGAAATAAAGTCCACTTTCGTATCCGTATTCCCCAATGGCCTTTGAGAAGGCAGCGAAATCTTCTTGTTCGATTGCCGGCAATATCGCTGACTCGACCAAATCAAGTAATTTTGATTCACGCTGGATATCGCCAACTGGACATTTTTGGAAGGCATCGAATTCCGGTTGGCCGGTCATTCCCGAGTGCGTTTCTCGGGTTGCCATGACCACTCGCCATTCTGGAGGCAACGGCAGTTGCTTTTTCAACTCGCCAATCGTGCAGCCTGCGTTCTTTTGAACCTTGCCTCCGTCGAACAGAAAACCTCCCGTTTGGAATCCGTGAACGCCTATAGCCGATCTCTTCCCTCGTTTCATGATTGACGCGATCGCCTGAGGCGACTCCACTTGGAGCCCAAAATATTCACAGAGCGCGGTTCCAATCGACAAACCAATTTGTGTGCCGGTTCCAAGCCCGGTGTGATCCTGTGGCGAGGAAAGCAAAATCCGGCAGGGTGTCTCAGCGAGTTCGTTGAACTCGAGCATGCCGCGGAAATGGCGAAACCAGCGTTCGACGAATTCATGAGCGCGATGCGGCAAGTCACCAAAAATCTCCAGCCGCGGTGCCGGTTGGATTTGAATCAGCAAGTCGGGATTGCGAATCATGGCTCCAATGCCACCGAATAGTCGACCGGGATTCGTTAAGCCGACGTTTCGCGAGCTGGAAGGAGTTCGGGCCAGTTTGCCACAATTGATCAATCCAAAATGAAGCCGCGAATTCGCGGTCACTTGGACAAGCCCATTCGAAATTGGTTCCAATTCAGACATCTTGATATTCTAACAATCCCAAGCCAATTCGTTCAGAACCCGTCTTTGAATGCGCAAAAAGCCCGTTGCACTTTGACTTTCACGATGAACTTTCGGGAAACGTTTCATGAAATGGCTGCGGAAACGTGTTCCCTGATAAGCGCCATCGCTTCCTCGTGCTCAGGATTTCCGGTCTTGGCCACAATTTCCTCCAAGCGAACCAACTCCTGAGTTACGAATTCCGATGGCAAAAACGAAATTCGCGTCGCCAGAATCGAGGCTTCTATCAACGCATGATTGGCTCGATTGAATCCTGAAAACGGGCGAATGTTTTGGTCATGAACAATCGCACATTGGATGTTCGCCCGCTGGCCGTGAAGATCAAGGTGTTGAACCGAGAACTCTAGTCGGCGGCAGCAGTCTCGCATCGCCGGAAGTGAGACTTGCGACGCTTGTTCCGTTTCAAAAGTAATGGGCGTGTGGCGAATCGCGAGCTTCGCGATCAAACAGGCATCATCCACAATATGAAAAACACCCTCCGGATGGGTTTTTAAGTTGTCCAAAGTGGTGGACGGTTGAAATGGACGTAGTTCCAATCTCGATTCGGCAAAATCAACGTGCGGACCCATGGCAGAAAAATGGATCGCGCCTTCTGCATTTCTTGTTGAGATGATTCCTTCAATGATCATCGGCTTTTACCATCGTTGTTTCAGAAATGCCTTTGAGAAAATTTTCGATCAACTGCAGCCCGGATTCGGTCAGAATCGACTCGGGGTGAAACTGGACGCCGACAACCGGCAACGACCGGTGCTCAACCGACATGACCGTTCCCGATCGCGTCCGCGAAGTGACTATCAGGTCCCGCGGCATGGATTCGATATCAGCAACCAGCGAATGATATCGCCCGACTTGAAACGGATTCGCGATCCCCTCAAATAGCTTCGAGCCTTCGTGCCATACAAGACTTCCGCGGCCATGCACCGGTCGCCGACCGCGTGTTATTTTCCCACCGAGCGCCTGAATAATGGCCTGGTGTCCCAGGCAAATTCCAAAAATCGGAAACTCGCGGTACAGCTCCCTGACGACGTCCAGGCATACGCCGGATTTATCTGGCGTACAGGGACCGGGGGAAATGACGATCGCCTCCGGATTCAGGTCACGAATGTTTTCGATTCCCAGTTCATCGTTTCGAACCACTTCCGTCTCGCAATCAAGCAAGCGGAAATGACGCGCCAAGTTGTGAACAAAGCTGTCGTAATTATCAATGACCAGGATCATTGGCGCACCGCCTTCGTGTGATTCATGCTTGCGCCTTCGCTCGAAAACTGGCCCAATTGAATGGCGTTCAACATTCCAGCGGCCTTGGTCCAAGTCTCTTCGTACTCGCGTTTGGCAATGGAATCGGCAACAATTCCTCCGCCGACAGGAATATTCCAATAATTGGAACTCGCAGCGATCGTTCGAATCAAGATATTGAAGTCGGCATTTCCATCCAGGCCGATGTAACCGAGGCAGCCGCAATAGGGTCCTCGTGCTACCGTCTCCAATTCCGAAACAATCTCCATTGCTCGAACCTTGGGAGCGCCCGTAATCGAGCCGCCCGGAAAAAGCGAAGCCAGCATATCGAAGGGGCTTGCGGATTTTTGCACGCTTCCCTCGATGACCGAAACAAGATGTAAAACGGAGCGGAATGACTCGACCCCGCAGAGTTTTTTTACTTCAACCGAGGAGTCGCAGCAAAACTTGGACAAATCGTTACGAAGCAAATCGACGATCATGATGTTTTCGGCTCGATCCTTTTCACTGGTTTGAAGTTGCAGTGAGGTCGGCAAATCCGCTTCGGGGAATCGCGTTCTTCTTCTTGTCCCTTTGATCGGGCGGGTTTGGACTCGCCCATCGCGCAGGGAAAAAAGTCTTTCTGGCGACGCGCTGACTACCTGTTGCTCCCCCAAGTCAAAGTACGCCGAAAAGGGCGCCGGATTGCAGCTGCGCAATCTTTCGTACAACGAAATGGAATCGGTATTTGGCTGGGCCAAAAGCGATTGAGCAAAGTTCGCCTGGAAAATATCACCTGCATAGATGTATTCAATAATTTGGTTTACGCGTTCCAGATATTGCGATTCAGAAAAATTACTGAACAGGCCGGCGATGCTGGGAACCCTGTCGAATCCTTGTGGCAATCCGAACTCCGCATCCGCCTTCGCCTTGTCGTCTTGGGGCAGATCGGAGTCCGTGTTTGAGTCATAAAACAATCGCTGGACCATTTGATGGAGACGATCGCGATGGTTGTTCCGATTGTCGATGGCTTGCGCGATCACCCAACATCGGTTCTTCAAGTGGTCCCAAGCCACCACCGAATCGTACAATCCAATCTTGTAATCCGGAAAATCAAACAGCCGGAAAGAGTCTCCGCCAATGTTCTCGAGGCGGCGATTCGTTTCGTAACAAACCAAACCGGCAAAACCGCCCTGAAAGGTGGGGAGACCAGGGATCGTTGGCCGATTCAGATTCGCCAAACGCTCACGCTCGCGAAAAAACAGAGGTGCTTCGTCCGTTGTTTCGCCGCGCTCCAGCTGGAAAACTTCGATCGGGTCGGCTGCCAAGAATGAGTAACGTCCGACTTCGGGTAGCGACATGGCGCTTTCGAATAATATCGGACTTCCCCATGGCGACAGGTTCCTCAAAG
>CAYSXI010000278.1:1183-5270 GCA_964434955.1 uncultured Pirellulaceae bacterium | reverse complement strand
GCTACACATCGCGCCAATGGAATTGTGTACCGACAATGCGGTGATGGGAGCAATTGCCGTCGAGAAATTTCTGGCTGGCGAATTCGAGCCCTTGGATATCGACATTACCCCCGGACTTGTTCGGAATTGACGGGCGCGCCAACGGTCGTATCCAACGATCACTTGCCTAATTTTGTTCCCCCCGAACCTGCGCGGAAATGTCCCGTAAAACCGCGCGGAAATATCGTCAAAGTCCCTACAGCTTGTTGCATTGGCAAGCACTTCCTGGATTCCAGGCGACGATTCCAAGTCAAAAAAGATTTGATTTGCGACCCTTGCCGAAAGCTATAATTCAAGGCGAAAGACGACTCATTGCGGTTCGATCGATGTTAGAAGCAGGTACCAATTCAAAGCTGACGTGGCGAGAACGCTGGGCGCTCGTTTTTGGAACGGATGTCCGCGCCCTCGCATTGTTTCGCGTCGCGGCCGGATTGATGATCATTGCTGACCTGATTCTTCGCTGGCCCACCCGGGCGTTGATGTATACCGATGAGGGAATCGTCACCCGCGATGTGGCCAGTGGCTATTGGCAGTGGGTGTTTTCCGAAAGCTTTCAGTGGCCGCTGGTTTCGTTCCATCATTTTTCAGGTTCTGTCGAATACCTGAACTTCATGTTTTTCTTGGCCGGTGCATTTGCAATCCTGTTGATCTTCGGCTGTTTCACTCGGATCGCGACGATTGCCAGCTTCCTCCTGGTCGCTTCGCTGCATGCTCGAAATCCTTTGATTCTGAGTTCGGGCGATATGATTTTGAAGATGATGTTGTTCTGGTCGATCTTCCTGCCGTTGGGCCGAGTGTGGTCGATGGATTCAATCTTCTTCAAGCGAAACAACAGCGACAATCGCCGGTGGATTTGTAACTTGGCGACTGCCGGACTGCTGATTCAGTTTGGCTGCATGTACTTTTTTACCGGGTTCTCGAAATGCAACGAGGTCTGGTTTTCAGGCAATGCGATGGAGTTCGTGATGCGGTTGGACATTTATGTCAAACCTTTGGGCCGCGAGTTACTGGCCTATCCCGAGCTGTTGAAATTGGTTACCTGGGCGACTGTCTGGGGCGAAGTGGTGAGTCCGCTCTTGCTACTAGTCCCTTACAAGAATCATTGGATGCGATTGGCGAACATTGTGCTTTACTGGGTGCTCCACCTCTCGATCGCATTCACGATGTCGATAGGGTTGTTTTCATTTATCAGCATGATTTGCTGGCTCGTGTTCGTCCCCATGGTCGTTTTTAACGGCAGGAATTGGCTTGCGGAATTTCGAAAAGACCGGCAGTCGGTTGGCGAAGCGAAGCCATCCTCGGCCTATCGTCTTGCGTTCAAAGTTCCGGGGTTGGCTTTCGTTTTGCTGATTGTGTTTTGGAACATCAACAACATATTTGTTAACTATGAGCGGCGATTTTTGCCGCTTCCCGTCGAAGTCGTCGGGCGGCTGACCATGTTGGACCAGCATTTTCAGATGTTCGACCGTCCTCCTCGAGAGAGCCCGTGGTTCGTCTACGAAGCCCAATTGAACAACGGAAAAATGGTGGATTTGTTCAGTGGCGAGGCATTGAGCTACGAAAAGCCGGAGAGCATTCGGTTGAAGCTCAAGTACCATCACCTTCGAAAACTGCATCGAAATTTGGTGCACCCGGAGCACAACCCCAACGATGTCACGGAACTCCAGGTCTTGTTTCGCGAAGCCTTGGCCGACTACTACGTTGATCGATGGAATGAAAGTCACCCAAAAGAAGAGCAAGTCAAACACTTTCGGCTTTTATGCTACCGCCACATGATTGGTCCCGGGTTCAACGGTATCGATCAAACGCATCGCGTTTGGGTAGATCGTTCGAAGGCGGGGAGTATTTTCGATCGCGAATTCAAGCAATTCGAGAATGGCGAATTCTTTTAGACTTTCCCTGATTGGAGTTCCAGCGGGTATCGAGTGGCAGTTCATGGTTGGCAGCCAAGTCCGCCCGCGACAATCGATGTCGCAATTTTCGATTGATCTTGAATCCAGGCTCGTGGAAGGTAGATAAAAAAAGCCCGATCAGAAATCGGGCTTGGTGGAATCCATGGATGGCAATTAGTTGCCGGCGATCTTTATTTGATTGACGATCTGGAAAACGCCAGGCTCCAATCTCGCTTGTCGCTCGACCAGGCCTTTTTGTTCTTTCGTTCTTACTGTTCCAGTCAGCGTTGCAACTCGTCCGTTGACTTGCATGCGGACCGAATTCGAGACCGTTGCCATTCCTGGGATTCGTGCAAGCCGATTGTTATACGCTTGTGAACGCACGTTGTTGGGAACGGTCGGATGAGCGAAGGTCGCTCGGACTCGAGAGCGAATCGAACGACGCGTGACGACGAAGAAGTTTTGGGCTCCGCCTCCGCCACCGCGACCACCGGTTGTCCGACCGGCGCCGCCTTGTCCAATCGAGCCAAGGCCGTTTTCGTTGTAGAAACTGTAGGGGTGGAAGTAGAGATCCGAACGGTTTCCAACGAAATTTTGTTGGCGCTCGTCTTCCTGAACTGCGATTTCCTCACCCGAAAAGATCGAATTCAAGATCGCGTTGGGGTCGATCTGTCGACCTTGCCCAGTGGTTCCGGTATTTCCACCACCGGTGTTATTGGTTGTCGGCAAAACGGCGGGAACCACCGAATTGTCACCGCCTCCGGTATTTCCTCCGACATTTCCACCTCCACCTCCATCCTGAGCGATCAGGGGAGCGGAAAACAGGAGCGAGCCGACCGCAACAACTACCAATAAAGACCTATTCACGATCCATTCCTTCAAATTCAGGGTTGTGGGCGATTTGGAGGATTCCAATATTCTAATACTCGGAAAGTTGGAGTCTGCAGTCAATTTAACATCGATGGCCCTATCCAGTTTCGCAATTGGCCCTCGAAAAAACGTTGGATCAGGTCAAAATAGAAAAATCAGCATAGTTTGATGTATCTCGAAACCCCCGGCCGCTTTCGAGGGTTAAATCGTTTAATCAAAGGCATTTACGACTCTTAACAGTCATTTTGAAACAAATATCGGGAGTTTTTCGTGAAAACTACGTATCGCCCCATTTTTGCAATGGTGCTCGTCCTGTCGCTGATGGCGACGGGGCTGATCGGACAGGACAAGAAATCGGAGCCGCGGAAAAAAGCTCCGGAATTGCTGCCGGATTCGACGGTTGCTTACGTTCAAGTCAACGACGTCAACTCGTTGAAAGAAAAAATGAACGAGTCGGCTTTCGGCCAAATGATGCGCGACGAAAAAATGCGTCCCTTTGTCGAAGCATTGTACGGGGAAGCAGCCAGCGCGTTTGATGATGTTAAGGAAGAAGTTGCCGGTTTGGAACTGGAACAACTTTTCGAGGTACCGCAGGGTGAAATCTGTTTCGGACTGGTTGCTTTGAAACGAGAAGACCCGGTGCCAGTATTTTTCATCGACGTCGATCCCGAGTCGGAAACCGCCGGCAAGCTTTTGGATCGCGGTAAGGAACTTGCAGAAGCTGACGGCGCGACGGTTGAAACTGAGGAATTGGAAGATGGCCTCGAGCTTAATTTCGTGAATGATGGCGACGAAGGCGTTTACTACTTTGTTCACGAAGGTACTTACGTTTTTTCTTCCAACAAAGACGTTATCAGCTACATCTGGGCCCAGTGGCAAGGCACCTACGAAGGTGACCAGAAGACGCTTGCCCAGAATCGTAAGTTCATCACGATCATGAACAAATGTCGTGGCAAGAACGACGATCCTCCTGAGATGGCGTTCTTCCTCGACCCGATCGAAATGTACAAAGCATTCACGCGCGGCAATGTCGGTGCACGTGTCGCACTCGCGTTTCTCCCAACGCTGGGGCTTGATGGATTGCTGGGAGTTGGCGGAAGCGTTGTTTACAACCAAGAGGGGTACGACAGTATCCTCCACGCTCACATTTTACTTTCGAGCCCGCGTAATGGGATCTTCGAAATGATTGCCCTCAAGCCGGGCATGAATGACCCCGAGCCCTGGGTTCCCAAGGATTGCATTTCGTACATGACGGCAAACATCAATGCCAAGAAATTCATGTCGGA
>CAYSXI010000278.1:0-1170 GCA_964434955.1 uncultured Pirellulaceae bacterium | reverse complement strand
CGACGCTTTTCAGTCCGACGGCTTCTTTGAACAAATGATCGATGAAAACATCAATCAGGAGATCGACATCGACTTCAATGAAGACTTCATTGGAAGTCTCGACGGTCGAATTACCTGGGTGACGTGGATGGAACGTCCGGCCCGACTCAACAGCCAAAGTAACTTGATCGCAATCAAGCTTGACGATGTTGAGAAGTTTGAAGGCGTGATGAAAAAGGTCCTGGACCGAATCCTGGAAGATAACCCCGATGCGCTCCAGGAATACACTTTCGAAGGCAAAAAATATTGGGGCGAACGTGAAGGCGCTGCCGAAGAACGTGCCGAGCGGATTGAAGAGTTTCGACGTCAACGCCGTGAAGAACGTGGCGATGACTCGGAGCCAGGCGTGAATGTTGAAATCCGACAGGGTACTCCTGTCTTCATGATCCTGGATGATTACTTCATCCTGACCGAAAGCAAGGAATTCCTGAAGCACATCATCAAGGTTAATCAGGGCGATGAAGATTCGCTGGCGGATGACGAAGAATATGCAAAGATCATCAAGGAAATGGAACGGCAGCTCGGAACTCAGCTGCCTTCGATTACGACTTTCAATCGCCCAGCTGAGTCGATGCGACTGATGTTTGATCTTGCCGGAAGTGACAACACGAAAGAGTTGATGAATCAGGGCGCCGAGGACAACGACTACGTTCGTCGTCTACGCGACGTCTTCGAAGATTCGCCGCTTCCCGAATTTGATGACATCAAACACTACTTCCCACCGGCCGGTGGATTTGTCACCAGCGATGATACTGGCTTCCACATCATGTTCTTCGGTTTGAAGCCTGGGAAACCCGAAGAGACGAATAAAAAGTAGTCATCGATCCATTGGATGGATGCCAACCCGGTGGAAACACCGGGTTTTTTTGTGCCCTTTGGTTTGGCGGTTTTGAACGTTGCGCGAATCCGCTATCATCGTTCGTTTGCATTTCGTGTCCTTTCTCGGATCAATATGAACGTTGTCATTCTCGGTGCAGGAACCGTTGGTACCGCAATCGCCGATTTGCTTTGCCGAAACCAGATCAACGTGACGATCGTTGATTGTGACAAACACAAGCTCGATTTAATCGACAACGATCTGGATGTCCGTGTCATTCATGGAAATGCGTCCGAATCAACTGTCTTGTTTCA
>CAYSXI010000277.1:0-5290 GCA_964434955.1 uncultured Pirellulaceae bacterium | reverse complement strand
GGTCACGTCGTCATGAGTGAAGATTCCGCTTTCGGCGACGAACGGCACGTCCGCAGGAAAATGCTGGATCATTTCGATCGAATGATTTAGTGACGTTTCAAAGCTGCGCAGGTTCCGGTTGTTGCATCCAACCAATCTCGCCCCGGACGCTTTGACTTTTTCGATGTTTTCCGGTTCGTAAAACTCAACCAACGCCGTCATTCCAAGTGATTCGACGAGTTGCCGAAGTTCAGGCAAAGTATCTTGGTCAAGGCATTCGGCGATCAGGAGAACGGCGTCTGCGCCGGCGGCACGGGCTTCATAAACTTGCCAGGTGTCCAGGATAAAGTCTTTTCGTAGAACCGGAATTTGAACGGACTGCCGAACGTCCTGAAGATATTCGAGCTTTCCCTGGAAGTAGATTTCGTCGGTCAGAACACTGATGCAGCTGGCGCCGTTTTGTTGATAGATTTTGGCAATCTGGATCGGATCGAAGTCTTCGCGAATGATTCCCTGGGACGGACTCGCTTTTTTGACTTCGGCAATCAAGGCCATTTGCCTGTGGTTGGCGATTGCAGAATAAAAGTCACGTGGGGCCGGAGCGTTGGCAGCATTTTTCTGCAGTTCGTCGAGACTTGTCGACGCCTTCAGTTTTTCAATTTCCAAACGTTTGGTTTGAACAATTTTTTCGAGAACGTTTTCTGCCAACAGTCTTCCTCGTTTCAAATCCTGACTGCCGAGTTTATTCGGTTTCGATTAGAATGGAACCGGTAAACAAACGAATGGACGGATCAGAAAATGCAAATGATCAACTTCGTCGTAGAGCGTACAAAAGTATTTGCGGTTGTCGCGGTTTTTCTTTTCCTTGGAGCCCCGATATTGTGGGCGCAAGAGGATCGGGTCGACTTCAACCGGGACATCCGGCCGATTCTCTCGGATACCTGCTTCAAGTGTCATGGCCCTGATGAGGCCACGAGGGAGGCCGATTTGCGCCTTGATACGCAAGACGGCCTCCTGGAATCCGACATGATTGAGCCTGGCGATGCGGAAAACAGCCACTTGCTTGAGCGGATCCTGACAGACGACGCATCGGAACTGATGCCGCCACCGAATTCTGGCCGCAAGCTAACCGAGAAACAGAAGCAGTTGATTAAGAAGTGGATCGAGCAAGGGGCAAAGTTCAGTCAACACTGGTCCTTCGAATCGATTCGGAAACCGGAGGTCCCAAAAGTTGCGGAAACCTGGTCAAAGAACCCGATTGACGCATTTGTCTACCGTCGAATGAAGGATTCGGATTTGTCTCCGGCTGAAGAAGCGGACCGGGCAACGCTTTGCCGAAGGCTTTATTTGGATCTGACGGGACTGCTGCCGACGCCCAAGGAACTTGAACAGTTTTTGCAAGACAAGTCGCCGAACGCCTATGAGAAACTTGTCGACCGTTTGCTGGCCAGCCAGCACTACGGTGAGCATATGGCAAGGTACTGGTTGGACTACGCTCGCTATGGTGACACACATGGGTTGCATCTCGACAACTATCGTGAGATGTGGCTTTACCGAGACTGGGTTGTCAACTCATTCAATCGCAATCAGAGTTTTCGGCAATTTGGAATCGAGCAGCTGGCAGGCGATCTTTTGAAGAGCCCCTCGGAAAACCAGTTGATCGCGACCGGGTTCAATCGGGCGCACGTAACAACCGGTGAAGGTGGATCGATCAAGGAAGAGGTCTATGTCCGAAATGTGATAGATCGTGTCTCGACAATGGGGACAGTATTCATGGGACTGACCGTGGGCTGCGCTCAATGCCACGACCATAAATTTGATCCGATCAGTCAGAAGGAGTTCTATCAGCTATTCGCTTACTTCAACAGCTTGGAAGCGGATCCGATGGACGCCAATCGGAAAGACCACCCGCCCAATTTGCGAGTCGCGGACGAGAAACAGAAAAAGGAGATTCAGTCTTTCGAGGAATCGCTAACCAAACAGCGGGCGGAGCTGGCGCAGTTCCTGGCGGAGTTTGAATACGCGGAGCCCGCCAATGCCGACGTGATCAAGGATTTTGACGAACCAAGAGATTTCGTTTGGATCGAAGACGACGCACCCATGGGAGCGAGCAAGCAAGGCAATTGGCGATTCACCAAGGGCAATGAACCCAAGTTTTCGGGAGCCAATGCCAACTTTGAAGAAGCCGCCGCGTTTACCCAGCACTTCTTTATCAATGCCCCGCAGCCCCTGGAAGTTGGGCCGGGTGATCGATTGTTTACCTACGTGTTTATCGATCCCAAAAAACTGCCCAAGGAAATCATGTTGCAATTCAATGATGGCACTTGGGAGCACCGAGTGTATTGGGGGGAGAACCTGATTGATTGGGGCAACAATAATTCACCTTCCCGGTTGCACAAAGGCAAATTGCCGGAGGCCGGGAAATGGGTGCGTCTTGAAGTTGCTGCGGAAGAGGTCGGCTTCACCAAGCCGGCAAAAATTCACGGGTGGGCCTTTTCGCAGTTTGGCGGAAAGGTTTATTGGGACCGGGCTGGTGTCAAATCCAAGCGAAACCAGTCCTTTGAGTTCCGTTCCCTGAACCAGTGGGCCCAGTTTGCTTCCGACGGAAAAATCGCTGGCGTTCCCAAGGACATTCAGGTATTGGCAAAGAAGGCTCTCGACAAAAGGTCCGAGCCCGAGCAAAAACGATTGCGAGAATATTTCCTCTCCAACGTTTTCCCGGGAAGCAAGGCGGAAGTTCAAAAACGGAATCAGTCGATCACTCAAACGCAAAATCAATTGAATCAGTTCCGTCAGAAGTTGCCCACGACTTTGATTTACAAAGAGCGAAAGCAACCGAAGCCCGCGTTTTATCTGAAGCGGGGGCAGTATGATGCCAAGGGTGAGCAAGTTCAGCGAGCGACTCCCGAAGCACTGCCCGGCTTCTCCAAAGAGTGGCCGAACAATCGCTTGGGATTGGCTTATTGGCTGTTTTCGAAAAAGCACCCTTTGACTTCGCGTGTAACGGTCAATCGATTCTGGCAACAGATCTTTGGAACCGGCATCGTCAAAACGAGCGAAGACTTGGGGTCGCAGGGCGAATGGCCGAGTCATCCCGAGTTGCTTGATTTCTTGTCGGCGGATTTCATGGAAAATGACTGGGATGTCAAACGCTTGATGCGAATGATCGTAACGAGCAAAACTTACCGCCAGTCTGCCAAGGTGACGGACAGGAAACTTGAGGTCGACCCGGAAAACCGGTTGCTGGCTCGGGGTCCTCGTTTTCGAGTTGATGCGGAAACGCTTCGTGATATTGCCTTGGGTGCAAGTGGACTCTTGAATCTGAAAATGGGCGGACCAAGCGTCAAGCCACCTCAGCCGGATGGACTTTGGTTTGCGGTCGGCTATTCCGACTCCAACACGGTCCGTTTCAAGAAGGATGCGGGCAATGAGAAGGTGCATCGTCGTAGCCTCTATACTTTCTGGAAACGAACGTCGCCTCCGCCACAAATGAGCATTGCCGATGCTCCTTCGCGGGAATCCTGTGTGGCTCGGCGGGAACGTACCAATACCCCGATGTTGGCTTTGATGTTGATGAACGATCCTCAGTACGTGGAGGCCGCTCGATACTTGGGGCAGTTGACCTTGGACCAGAATTCGCAGAGCGATACCCGGCGAATCGAATTTGTTTTTATGCGATCGCTTCAGCGAAAACCGACCAAACTCGAATCGGATTTGATTCTGCGGCTTCTGCAAAGCAATCGCGAGGAATTCAAGCGGAATTTGGAAGCGGCCAAAAAATTGGTTGCGATCGGCGAAAAACCGGCGGACAAAAAATACGACCCGGCAGAGTTGGCGTCGTGGACGATGATCGCCAATGTGTTGCTAAATATGGATGAATTCATTTCTAAAAACTAGAAGTCATTTTAGTTTGGTGAGCAATCATGATTGATGAAAACGCAGTTCGGAAATATTGGAACCTGCAAACTCGTCGGCACTTTTTTGCCAAGGCTGGGCTTGGACTGGGTTCGGCGGCTTTGGCATCGGTAATGGGGGAATCCGCCATTGCGGGATCGGCCCCGACCGAAAAGAACGCCGCCAACGGTCCGGGCGCGTTACCGCACTATGCGCCGAAAGCCAAACGGGCGATCTATCTGTTCATGTCCGGTGCACCTTCGCAAATGGACATGTACGACTACAAACCAAAAATGCGAGATCTATTCGATACCGACTTGCCGGAGTCAATTCGAAACGGACAGCGCTTGACGACAATGACCTCCGGTCAAAAGCGGTTTCCCATCGCCCCGTCGAAATTTCATTTTCGGAAATATGACAACGGCGGAGACGGGATGTGGGTCAGTGAGTTGCTTCCCGAGACCGTGAAAGCGTTGCCCAAGATGGCGTTCGTTCGGTCGGTATGGACGGAAGCAATCAATCATGATCCCGCTATCACTTACATCTGCACCGGGGATCAATTGCCGGGCCGAGCCAGCCTGGGATCATGGTTGAGCTATGGATTGGGAAGCGAAAATGAGAACCTTCCGGCATTTGTCGTCTTGAATTCGACCTGGACCGGGCGACGATCGGCACAGGCATTGTTCAATCGACTTTGGGGTAATGGATTCCTGCCTTCGAAACACCAGGGCGTGATGCTTCGACAGGGGGCAGATCCGGTTTTGTTTCTCTCGAATCCGAACGGCGTCAGCGCCAAAATGCGGCGCCGAATGCTCGATACGTTGTCCCAGTTAAATCAGCAGACCTACCAGGAAATCGGTGACCCGGAAACCAATGCGCGCATCGACCAATATGAGATGGCGTTTCGAATGCAAACGGCGGTTCCGGACTTGATTGACCTTCGGGATGAATCGGAAGAAACGTTGGCGCTATACGGCCCGGATGTCAAAAAGCCCGGAACGTTTGCCCATCATTGCTTGTTGGCCCGTCGGATGGCGGAACGCGGAGTTCGGCTCACGCAAATTTTTCATCGCGGTTGGGACCAGCACTTTAACATCGCCAACGACTTGAAAAACCAATGTCGCGATATCGATCGGCCAACTTATGGATTGCTGACGGACTTGGAGCGGCGCGGGCTATTGGATGACACGTTAGTTGTTTGGGGTGGTGAATTCGGTCGAACCATTTACTGCCAAGGAAAGTTGACCAAAGAAAACTATGGACGGGATCACCATCCTCGCTGCTTGACCATGTGGATGGCGGGAGCTGGCATCAAGGGTGGCGCCGTTCACGGTGCAACGGATGATTTCTGCTACAACATCACGGAAAACCCCGTCCATATTCGGGATATCAATGCCACGATCCTGCACTTGCTAGG
>CAYSXI010000276.1:3374-5305 GCA_964434955.1 uncultured Pirellulaceae bacterium | reverse complement strand
CTCCGTCGCGTGTGCCGCGGCGCTCCCGAACCTCGACTTCGTGCTCGCCGTGCACGTACGCAACGAGGTGGCAGCTTACAACCCGAAGGACGGAAAGCAATTGTGGAAAACGGAGTCACGTTGGCAAGTTTCCTGCGGAACGCTCGTTTGGGATGAGAAGAACGAAATCGTCTTTGCCAGCGGTGGATTTCCCCAGGCTCAAACGCTTGCTCTAAGCGCAAAAGATGGCAAGGTGCTGTGGACCAAACGCGTTAAGTGTTATGAGCAATCCATGTTAGCATTCGATGGTCACGTCTACGCGGTCGATGACAACGGGATTGCCTACTGTTGGAAGTCAAAAGATGGCACGGAAACCTGGCGGAAACGACTGCAGCGCCCGGTGAGCTCATCTCCGGTATTGGCCAATGGCAATATTTATATCGCCAACGAACGCGGTGTTCATTACGTGTTCAAGGCCAACCCAGCCGCATTCGAGATGGTGGCCGAGAACCAGCTAGGTGAAAGTCACTATGCGACGCCCGCATTTTGCGATAACAAGATTTACGTGCGGGTTGCTTCCGGCACGAGAAACAATCGACAGGAAATGCTTTACTGCCTCGGAAAAAAAACCGAATAGATTTGAGGTGTCCTGGAGGCGGCGGTGTTTGCACCGCCGCTTTTTTTATGGGCCAAACCGCGTGAATCCGAGAAGCGAGTGCGATGACTGACAGTTTAGAAACAGGTGAGGCAGAGATGCGTGACGACTCGGACGGTGATGGATCGAAAAATGATCATCAAGCGGAAGCGGCCGAAAACAGCTCGCCAAAGTCCGGGAAGTCTCGATTCCTGGCGAAGCTTGGCATCGCATTGATTCTGTTATCGGGCGTGTGCTTTTTCACGATGCTTGCCGTTCCCTTTTTTCCTTTGGGAACAGGATTGAAGGTCGGCCTCGGAGGAACGTTATTCGTTTGCGTTCAAGTCTCATGGTGGGTTGGGGCCGCCATGCTGGGACCGGCTGCCATCAATCGGTTCAAAGGATGGTTCCGCAGAAATAACAATTAGTCGCAAAGGAATGGTTGGGTCCGCGGAACAGCCGTGAGGTTTTGCCGCCGACCCAACGTATTTCTCGCGTGTTACTTTTCGAATTTTCGCGAGCTTTCTTTGTCCGCTTTGGGGAAATCCTCGGGGATTTCCTGAGTCACTTTTCCGGTTGCTGCCCATTCGGCTCCGCGTTGCAGCGAGACGATAAAGCCGACACATTCCTGCGAATAATTTCCGTGTCCCATGGGCGTGTGAAAGATTCGTCCTTTCCCAAACTCAATCGTCATCAGCATCGGTTCATGGCGATCTGTTCCTCCGAACTTTTTGCTGGCGAACGCGGTGGCGAGAATTTTCATGTTTTCCCCGGGCCCACGAAGTCGATCGTAGAGTTCGTCCTTGGCGTGCATCCAGGAAGCTGGCATGCCTTTCGTGATGGGATGTTCATCGTCCCGTACGACCACTTGAAAGGGATGTTGTCGACCGTGGCTGCCTCCCCTGCCCTTGGATTCATCAACGACCTTTTTTCCATCGGCGTCAAAGTAAACATAGGGGCCAGACTTTTCATTGCGTCCGCCCCATCCGCCGAGCCCGATCATCTCGTTGTACTCACGCCAATTTCCGAAAGCGTTGTCCGCAGCGTGAACGACAACCAAGCCGCCGCCACTTTTCATGTACTCGATGAAGGAAGACCGTGTTTTCTCCGGCCATGCGGCGCCGTTGTAATTGGATATCACAACCTGGTAGTCAGAAAACTTGGGTGCGAATTTTTCATCGGTGCCTTTCGCGGCAGTGGTTGCAACGTCCACCGTAAACAAGCCCGAATCTTCCAGGTACTTTTTCATCATCTTGCTCGTGTCCGGCCAGTTTCGATGGTTGTTTTGACCGTCGACGATCAACGCCTTCATTTTGTC
>CAYSXI010000276.1:0-3274 GCA_964434955.1 uncultured Pirellulaceae bacterium | reverse complement strand
GCCTTCATTTTGTCCTGGGCCTTCATTTTTTCCTGGGCATGAACTTCGACAAACGAAACCGTCGTCAAAAGGAAGGTTGCAATCAAACTGAAAATCGAAAGGCGACCGAAGCTTTGCATTTTGAGTCCTTAAGCAATTAAGCGAACAAATTTGTTTTCCTTATTTTGACTGCTTCGCGAGCAACTTATAAGTCCCATTGCCGACGAATCCCGAACGGGATTTTGAATCCACCCATTTGTGTGACAAAATGTCGCGGCGTAATCCTTTCAGGAAAATACGGTTATCCTGAAGGCATGATTACCTGATGGAGTCGATGCGATGACAAGTTTGAATGCGGAAATGGATGTCGTATTGCTGTCGCGAATTCAATTCGCGCTGACGATCATGTTTCACTACTTGTTTCCGCCCTTGACGATCGGGATGGGCGTCATCATCGCTTATTTGCAGGGTGTATTCTGGTGGACTCGAAAAGAAGTTTACCGCACAGCCGCAAATTTCTGGATTCAGATTTTCGCCGTCAACTTTGCGATTGGTGTCGCAACCGGGATTGTGATGGAGTTCGAGTTCGGAACGAACTGGGCCGTCTATTCCCGGTTCGTGGGGGACGTATTCGGTTCCGCCCTGGCGGCCGAAGGCATCTTTGCATTTTTTCTCGAATCCGGCTTCCTCGCGATTCTGGTATTCGGAGGGAATCGAGTCAGTCCGGGCTTTCATTTCTTTTCGGGCTGCATGGTGGCGCTTGGTTCCATCTTCAGTTCCGTTTGGATCACGATTGCCAACTCCTGGCAGCAAACGCCTGCCGGGCACGAGATTGTCCAGATGGAACGAAACGGCGAGCCATGGTTTATTGATGGCGAACCGGTGATGCGGGCCGAGATTGTCGACTTTTGGGCGATGGTTTTTAATCCATCGACCGTCCACCGACTGATCCATGTCTGGCTTGGGTGTTTCATCATGGGCGCGTTTCTGGTGATGAGTATCTCGGCTTATTACCTGCTCAAGAATCGACACGAGGATTTCGCAAAACGAAGTTTTACCGGTGCGCTTTGGCTGGCCGCGATCAGTTGCGTGGCCATGTTTGTCAGCGGACACTTTCAAGCCAACATGGTTTACGAACACCAGCCGGCAAAAATGGCAGCTTTTGAAGGCCATTATGAAACGGGTCCCGGGGATATGATCCTTTTCGGAATTCCCAACGACGAGAAAAAGCAGGTCGATGCCAAGGTTGCCGTTCCCGGCGGCCTGAGTTTTCTGATTCACGAAAACTTCGAAGAAGAGGTGGTGGGGCTTGATCAGTTTCAGGAAGAAGATCGTCCGCCGGTGGCGATTCCGTTTTATACGTATCACATCATGATCGGCATTGGGTCGGCTTTTACTTTCCTGACGCTGGGTTCGCTTTTTTTGCTTTGGCGTGGAAAGCTATTCAATCAGCGTTGGCTGATGATGGTTTTTGTGGTCGGAATCATCCCGGCCATCATTGCCAATGAAGCCGGGTGGGTTGCCGCCGAAGTCGGCCGGCAGCCTTGGATCGTGCATCCGCCGATGCAAGTTGACGATCGGGAGCAGTTGGTGCGGAATGAGGCGGGGCAAATTATCTATCAAGAAGACAAAGGATTACGGACAAGCAATGCTGTCAGCAAAGCTATTTCGGCCGAGCAAGTTCTCAGCTCAATCATCATGTTCAGCGTGATCTATTTGCTCTTGGGGGCTGTTTGGCTTTTCGTGTTGAATCGAAAGATCCAAAAAGGACCGGTTGAGGGCCTGAGTTCGGGGTACGACTCGGATGCCAAGGACAAAAGTCTGGTCGACGCCTCAACGTCGACCGGTTCGAGAACGGGAAACTGATATGGACTTGAATCTGATTTGGTTTCTTCTGATCGGTGTCTTGCTTTTCGGATACGCCGTATTGGATGGATTTGATCTGGGTGTCGGAATCGTGACGCCATTGCTTCGTACCGAATCGGAACGGGGGGTAGCCGTCCGGGCGATCGGGCCCTTGTGGGATGGAAACGAAGTTTGGCTGGTGACTTTTGGTGGGGCGTTGTTCGCCGCGTTTCCGGAAGCATATGCGACCATCTTTTCTGGTTTTTACACCGCGTTCATGCTGTTGCTGTTTTGCTTGATCCTTCGCGCCGTCAGCCTGGACTTCCGCAATAAGACCGAAAACAAAAGCTGGCGCCGTTTTTGGGACGGAGGTTTTTTTCTGTCGAGCATTCTGGCGACCTTTTTGTTTGGCGTCGCGGTAGGGAATTCGATCCTTGGCCTGGAGTTGGATGAGCGCGGCGTGTTCCGCGGTTCGACGATCGACCATTTGAACGGGTATTCGATGCTCGTTGGGGTCCTGTCAGTTAGCCTGTTCGCGCTTCACGGATTATTGTTCCTGTATCTCAAAACGGTTGGTGATCTCCAAGCCAAAATCGCGCGATGGATTTGGACTGCATGGGGACTGTTTCTGGTTCTTTACCTGGTTACGACTATCGTGACTCTGGTCGTACATCCTGCGGCGGCAAAGAATTTTCAAGACATGCCTTGGGCATTCTTGTTTGTGTTGTTGAATATCCTGGCCGTGGCCAACATTCCAAGAACGCTGGTTGCCAAAAAGTATGGGCAGGCATTTGTCTCGTCCTGCGCGAACATCGGATGTTTGGTGTTTCTCTTCAGTATCGCGATATTCCCCAACCTGGTTGTTGCCAAGAACGATCCTGAATTCAGTTTGACCATTTACAACGCCGCTTCCAGCCAGGGAACTTTGTGGATCATGTTCGTGATCGCAGTGATCGGGATGCCGATCGTGATTGCCTACACCGCAATTGTCTATTGGACCTTCCGCGGAAAAATAACCGAGTGATCGTCGCGGACAACGACCGAGTCGAGGTTGTGGAAAACATACCGGGCGTTGGTTGTGAGAAATAACCAGCCTCGTAATTTAGGATGGCTATGCCGCTTGGTTACTTCTTGTCCTGATCACCAATCCTCGGCGATAGACAATCACGACGCGCGCGCGAGTGGTTCGATCGACATGCCTCTCCTTGCACCAATACAAGCACGAAGCGCAAGCGAGGGATTCCGGACGTGCGAGGCTAACCGCCATTACAAGCACGAAGCGCACGCGAGTGGTTCGATCGACACGCCTCTCCTTGCACCTATACAAGCACGTTGCGCAAGCGAGTGGTTCGATCGACATGCCTTCTCCATGCACCAATACAAGCACGACGCGCACGCGAGTGGTTCGATCGACATGCCTCTCCTTGCACCAATACAAGCACGAAGCGCA
>CAYSXI010000275.1:0-5309 GCA_964434955.1 uncultured Pirellulaceae bacterium | reverse complement strand
TGTTTTCCCCGGCGGTTTTTTTTCTCTTCTGGCTAATTCCCATACCCGGACTGGTTCGGCAACAAATTTCCGTTCCTCTTCAATGGCTTAGTGCCAACGGCACTTACCAGGTCCTAAGCACATTTGGCGTCCCGGTCCAGCAAGACGCGTGTTTGTTGAGCGTCGGAGAAAACATTGTTTTCGTTGCCGAAGCCTGTAATGGAATGCGAATGGCAATCGCAATGCTCGTCGTAATTTTCGCTTTTTGTTTCTCCTTCCCGATCAAGCGAAGTTTTCGAATCGGCCTGTTGTTTTTGACGCCGCTGATTGCCGTCCTGACAAACATAATCCGCTTGTCCGTGACCGTTCTCCTGTTTTCATTGTCGGATCCGACGATCGCGACTTTGTTTCATGACTTTAGTGGTTGGGGGATTCCCCTGCTAACCACATTTGGATTGATGGTTTGTTTTCGTCCGAGTTCCCCAGGAACGGATTCGAAGAACGAGGTTCTGACATTTCGACTTTCGCCCCGGATGACGACATTGGCAGCATTTGTAATGCTCGGGATGTGCCTGATCAATCTTCGTTGGATGGCGAATGGACAAGCATTGCAGGAACATCGGGCGGGGACGGTCGAAGTTGTCAACAAGATGCCTTACGTCGTCTCAAACTGGGTCGCGAAGGACCGTGAAATTCATGAACAGGAAGTGGGCTTACTCCGCCCTCAAGCCGCGATTCGGCGCGAATTCCAGAATCTCGAAAATGGCAGGTCGATCGAATTGCTTGTTGTCGCTTGTCGTCACGCACGCGATCTCGTCGGTCATGAACCAGAAACCTGCCTGACTCGGCAAGGCTGGACCATGCACTCCAAAAACGAATCGATGGTCCGTGTTGGAGCCCGGGCGATTGCAAAAACCGACTTCCAGTTTAAGTCGGACAGGAAGCCTTCGAAAACGTTCAAAGTGACAAACATCATTGTCCTGCCGACGGGGCAGACGGGGGACATGAAACAGCTCGCCGAGTTGGCGACGGACTTCCGCTACGAACCCCTGGGGGCAGTCACTATTCAGTTTTCAACGTTTGAAGATTTGGAGCCCCAAGACTGGGAGAACCATCAACGATTGATGCTGGAGCGACTCGAACCCCTTTTCCAGCTCTTCGAACAGTCTTCGGCAAAGGTCGGAAAAACGTCCGTTCAAGGCAAGACGAAATCCATCTTGTCATTTTTTCCAAGTGAATTCGATCCTAGGTAAGCGGACAGAATAATCAGATAGGTTCAAGTTATGCGAAATCGTCAAACAAAGTCAAAAAACAGAAAGCCTCGGCTCAGCCGAACGTCCAAGCTCGCGATTCTTGCAGGAATCTTTTTCGTTGGGGGCGTCGCCGTTTTTTGGTCGGGCGTTTTATCACCGGAAGCGAAGCTTGATACGGCTTTGCTCGTTGCTCAAGCAAGTGAGCTCGAGGAAAAGCAAGAATATCGAAAAGTTACGGAGTTGCTTGGGCCGCATGTTTCGGAATTTTATGACGACACGGAAACGCTTCGGTTGCTCGCTTTTTCGTCGATGCATTCGCCCTTGGAAAACAACCAGCACCTGGCGAATGCCATTCGCTTGTATCACCGGATTTCAGAAATTGATTCCAACGATCAGGATTCGCTACTTCAGCTTCACCGGCTTTATGCAAGGGTTGGAGATTTTGAAAATTCGGCCGAGGTGGGTGAGCGGTTTCTTGATAAGAACCCGGACAACTACGAGTTGTCGATCACGACCGCTGAAGCCTGGTTGGAATGTCGCCAATTTGTGAAGGCAATCAAGGTGACGGACGTTGCCAGCCAGCGGTTTCCCGAACGGATCAGGGCGCTTGTGGTACGACTGGCCGCGATGGTGGCCAACTCCGCTGACGCTGGATCGATCGAACGTTTTGTTCGCAGGCAGGAGAAGGTTCCCGTTGAATTGCTGGAAATGGCGCTCGCAGGCATCCAAAAAGACCTTCGCAAAGTCGAAGTCCTTGTCAGTTCACCGGGGACGTTGACGACGAACAACGAATATCAAAAGGCCTGGTTGGCTGAGTTCCTGGAAACCCACGGGTATTACAAGAAGGCCCAACTTGTCCTCGAACAACCGCTTGGTTCCGAGGATGCAGAATTCGCGAACTTGATGCTTGCCTATCGACATTGGCAGGCATTTGATTTGCCGAAACTGGAGGCTGAGATTTCGAAGATGGATCGCGAGCGGCAGAGTCCGATGATGCAAGCCGAGATCGACGTGCTGGCCGCCCTTTGTCAATTGAATCGCGCCAATGTTGAGCGGGCAAGAAAACGACTGTCGCAGCTGTCCAATTCCAGCGAGCCGATTGCCAAAGCCTGGACACCCGTCCTGGAAGAGCTTGCTCGCGAATCAGGCCCCCGTGGGGTTGTGTTGGTCGAAGCCACCGAGGCCGCGCTGAGGCAATTTCCCGAGGCGACTTACTTGATGTTTTATCGAGGTGTCGGAATGGAACTGCTGAACGAAAACGATTTGGCCACAAGGTCCTACCAAAGAGCTGTCGAGTTGGCTCCGCGTTGGGTCTTGCCCCGCGTCGCGTTGGCTCGAATTCATGCTTCCGATGGTGAATGGGAGCGCGCGTTGGCGGAGTCCTCGATGGCCCTGCAAATCAATCCGACGTTGCCGTCGGCGACGGACAATGCTTTAAATTCGGTGCTCCAATTGCTCGCTGAGAGTGAATCGTTAAAGCCGTCTCAGTCGGCGGCCATTTTGGATACGCTCGGCTGGATGGAACAGGCGGCCGAAAACGACAAGTCTCGAAAGCTTGTCCAGGCAATCCAATTCAAGGTTCGCGGATTCTGGCGACAAGCCGATGGTGTCCTGCGTTCCGTCCTGACTTCGAGGGTCGATCTTGACGAATCGGAATTTCGTTTGATGTCATTGGCGGCCACCCAATCATCGTTGCGTCGTGATATCCGCAAAGCGGCCGACCGAAAAATGGGAGTGCCGCTACAGGCCTTGTTAGTGGTCGGACTCGAGGTCTTTCAGAATCGTGGCAAAGCCGAGTTTGAGACTTGGCTAGAATCGAATTCCGAGTTGACGGAATTGTCCCGGGACCTGGCCACGGCCATGGTATTTGAAAAGGCCTCCGCATCGTGTTCCCGCGAAGCCTGGCAAAGAATGATCAAGAAATATTCCGACAATCCACGCGTCCTAGAGTTGGCCGCTTCAAGTCGATCGCTGATGAACGATTTTGAAATCCAAAAGCAAATCGTTGAACTGCTTAAAAAGTCAACGAATCGCCATGGCATCGAATGGAAGATTATCCAAGCCCGAATCCGGCTGGCCGAGGATCCCTCCAGCAAAAATATTGCAAAAATCGTTCTCGAAATGAACGGAATCATTAAGCGGACTCCGAATTCCGAAAAAGCCTACGCCGTGCTTGCCAATGCCTATTTGAAGCTTGGGCAAAAACAAAAAATGGTCGCGGTCCTCGAATCCGCAATCGAACAGAATGTTGAGAATCCCGGATTTCGTTTGGTGCTCGCAAATGAATACTTTCAAAACAACTCGAAGTTGCTGGCGATTCAACATGCGAAAGCGGCCAATCAATCTCGCCGGGCGACCTTTGAACAACGGCAGGACGCCATTCGTCTTTTGAGAATCGCGGGTGCCCGGGACCAAGTCGCGCTCGCGCTAGGGCGAGAACTGCCGAAGGAAATCACCGACAGCGATCGGCATTTTGCAATGGCCAGTGCCTATGTCATTGCCCAAGCCGAAATTGGCCGAACGAGTTTGGCCAGCGAACTGCTTGCGAAGCACGCACCGAACTCGGATCGCTGGTTCAACCTCTGGTTGGACGCGGCGGTCGTAGCGACCACACCGTTGACCGTTTGCACGGATTGGTTGGAACAAGCGGAGGGGTGGCTGTCTCCGCAGAAGCCAGCCCGAAGACTTCGCCTTTCCGCTGCCTGGCGACGTGTGGCCCGGCGCACGAATAACACGATTCACTGGTCAAATGCGATCGAGATTTTGCAGCCGGCTTTAAGGACAAAAACAAGCCTGCTTTCCGCCGAGAAAGACGGAAAGGAAATTGAAGGACATCTGCTGATGGCCGGGATGCTGGAAAAAGTCGGGCAAACCGAAAGCGCCAATGCGATTTACAAAGCGCTGGTTGAGAACCCAAACGCGAAGGCTTCCCTGCGGGCAATCAGTGCCAATAACCTGGCCGCCTCGATGATCAAATCGGACCATCAGTCGGAGACCGCGATGGCGGATGCGACGCGCTTGATTCGGAAAGCCCGGCAGTGGAATCCCCGTCCCGAATTCGCGGATACCTTGGCCCAATTATTGATGAAACAGCAAAAAGGAAATCGGGCCATCGAGGAACTGGAAAAAGCCGGGCAAGAGTTTGGCGAGAGTTTGTTGATCCAGATTCGGCTTGCGGAAATTGCTTTTGAGCAACAGAAGGAAGGTACGGCCAAGATCGCACTGGCCCGAATTCAAATGATTCAGAAATCGGGCAATGAGCCGACGTTTGACCAGTGGCAACGCATCCAGGAGCTTAGGCGAATCCACGCGATTCGTGAGAAAGCGAATACGGACGAGCAGTAAGCTTCTGCTGCAAAAGAGAAACGATCTACCTGCGATGCAGGAGAGAAAGCCCGGGACGGAACCGGGCTTTTTTCGTGCAGGTCCGGGTTGGGTTTGTGGCTTGCGGCATTCGAACCCGCGGACGTTCGACGGAGCGGTGCTTCGGTCCTCCGGGTTGGTCGATCGGATCGACGATGGCGATTCTTGTAAGAGGGATTTTGGATTGGGAGATGAAATCCACAGTCGAAACGAGGTCGGTGATCATTCGCTGCTTGACCTTGCCCAAGATCTTTTGAAAACGTTGCGAACCTTAGGTTGTAAAATGGGACTATTACGCGGCCTGACGGGGCGACCGGAAAGCAGTAAAAGAATTTGAAGGAATTTTTCGAAAATCTTTACGATGGCCGTTGACGAACGCCTGAAGCTGGATATCATTTGAATCCCTCGAGCGACTTTCTCGGAAGTTGCTCGTTTTTTGTTCTTTGACAATTGAGTAGTGTACCTCTTGTACCATTCCTTTAGGGCCTTTTATTTGAAGGCTCTGGAATGAGTTTTTTGTCAACACAAGATCATGCGAACCAGTATCGGATCGGGAATATTCCACCCGATTTCATACATGGTCAAACAAAGCCTCATTGAGGCAACTTTAATTGGCTAATTAGCTTTGCTAGTCGTACGTGACTCTTTTTGAGTTGCGTCAAGCATACAATTGAAGGGTTTGATCCTGGCTCAGAATGAACGTTGGCGGCGTGG
>CAYSXI010000274.1:0-5330 GCA_964434955.1 uncultured Pirellulaceae bacterium | reverse complement strand
CTTCAATTGGGTAAGCCCAATCTGTTCGGAAATCGTTTTGACTATTTCTTTTTTGGTCATTCGCTCGTTTCGGGGGCCAAATATCAAATGGGCGTCAAACCTGGTCACTTCGGCGTAGCCAGTCGAGAAATCGGCGGGCACCCCACATCTCCGTTGAAGTTTAGTGCCGAATTCACCTAAAGTCAATAAAGCCAATTAGTTACGTTTATTCCCTGGGATTGTTCGTCAGAATCTCTGTTGAAAAATATTGTCGTAAATCGCTAACTGGAAAGTACTTACCGAATCGTGTCCTTCTGAAAGCCTTGTTTTCCCCGACCAATCGATCGAACTCGTTTGAAAATAAATACTTACGACATCGATCCCGACATTTTTCGGAGCTTCGTTCCATTCAACTTACCGCTGCGGCATTCCCGAAACACGAAAGTTGCAAATTGCAACTAACATCATTCGCAATTGATAGAAGAGCACGATTCACCTCAATCAGCGTTTCGGCGGCCGATGCAAAATCGTTCGACCAACACGTCGGGCCAATTTGCCGGACTCAGTTTTCCTGTTCGCCCTGGGAGCTACCCCCGTCAATGCTTTGCAAAATTTCGAAGCTCCATTTGAGTACTTAAGACAAATGGAATAGATTGATCAAAGTCTAAAACATCGATAAATGGATTTTGAAATGCTCTCTCGAAGTGTTCCCTCCGCGTCATTTCTTCTCGTGACTTTTCTTGCAACGCATTGTTGTTTTGCTCAGGAATGGGCGGACAAAATGTTCAAAGCGAAAGACCATGATTTTGGGACGGTCGTTGCCGGTTCAGAGCCGAAGTTTGAGTTCGTTTTTCAGAATTTGTACAAGGAAGACGTCCACATCCAGAGTGTCCGATCAAGCTGCGGCTGCACTTCGGTTTCGATCAAGAACCCGTCCCTGAAGTCATGGGAAAAAGGGGCAATTGTCGCCAAATTCAACACGGATCGATTTCGCGGAAACCGCTCGGCCACCATTACCGTTTCCATCGACAAGCCCTTTCGCGCCGAGGTTCAACTTAAAGTAAAAGGAAACATTCGCGGGGATGTCACGATCAATCCTGGGGCAATCAATTTCGGAGAAGTCAAATCGCTGGCACCGACGCAGAAGACCGTTCGAATCACAAAATACGGGAACGTCAACTGGCAAATCGAAGACGTAAAGAGCACTTACCGTTTTGTCTCAGTTCAGCTCAAGCAGGTTCATCGGGGATATGATTCGGTTTCGTACGACATGACGATTTCCACGAAAGCCCAAGCGCCTGAGGGCTACATTCAAAGTGAATTATTGGTCGTCACCAACGATCGGCAAAACCGCCAGGTTCCCATTGTGATGACCGGTAAAGTGGTAACGGCGCTTCAAATGAGTCCGAACGTTTTGACATTCGGTCCATTGGCCCCTGGCGAAACGGGAACCAAACGAGTTCTTTTGAAAGCCGACAAACCATTTGAAATCAACGACGTCACCTGTGCCGATTCGAACTTCGTGGTCAAGGCAAAAAGCGGGGCCAAGAAGCTCCACTTTATCGAAGTTTCTTATCGAGGTGCGGAAAAGGTCGGCGAAATCAAACGCTCGCTTTCCATCAAAACGGACATTTGTGAGCATCCGTTTCAACTTCCCGTTGTGGCGGAAATCGCCAACAAGGATCAGTGACCGCCGATTCTATTTTGGTACAAAGGACTCAAAGATCTTCTGAACCTCGGGTTCCGCGAGACTGTATTCGGTGGGTTCCGTCGCTTCGTCGATCGTACCCAGGTAAACAGCATATTTTGAGGACCGAACCTCAACGATCGCCAAATACTTGCGGTACACCCTTTTGTTGGATCCTGTGCCGGTCATGACTTTTACCTGGCGTTTCTCGCCGGCGATATTCCATTCGACCAATTCTTCTGAATCGATTTTGATGGAGCCCGAGTCACCAATCGTTTCGAGTTTTTTCGTCCCGATGATTTGCGTATTGGACATGGCCAGCGACCGGTAATCGGCAAGCTCCATGGCCACCGTTTCTTTCCGCACCTCGTCCCAAGTTTTTTTCGCTTTATCCTTGGGCTCATATTTCGAACTGGTCACCTTGATGATTGTCATTCCCATGATGGGACGAACCCCGCGCTGGTAGCGCAATTCTTCCGGCAATTCAATATCAAATACGGCTTCCGCCATTTGCCGCGTATCGGCTTCATTGCTGGTCACCTGGGAAAAATTGACAACCACCACGACAAGCGCCACGATCGATGACAGGATGCAACCGACAAATACGCCAAAAACAGATCCAAAAAAGATTCCGCCAATCGCCATCCATTTTTCCTGATGGTGAACAAAAGGGTTTTTCTTGACGCGGAGGCTTCGAATTCCAAGGATGACCGCGGGGATTCCAGTAAACAAACCACCAACGATCGAAAATAGCCCGAGGACCAAACTCCAGATGGCCAAACGGAACGAACGGCGCTTCTTGTTCAGGTAATCATTTCCGGTCGGAAAAATTGCCCCGCATTTGCAACAACGATTGGAACTCGATGTCGCACGACTTTCGACAATCACCAATGTGCCGTTGCAGTTGGGACAACTTCGTTCGAACTCAGGTTTTACGATTTCGTTCAATGGATCCGACCCGATGGATTATCGACGAGTAATGTAGGTACCCAAAACATAGTCCGGAATGCTCCGCGCTGGACTGAGCAGGGACTGCAAACAACCAATCATCACGATCAGACTGGTCAACAATATGGCGATCGATGCCACCAGGAAAAACGCGCCGGAAAACTGAGCCCCCAAAATTTCTTGCTGCTGAATCATGAACGTCGTCAACAGGGCGGCAAAGAAACTCCAAAACAAATTGGAAGGAGACCAAGCGAGAAAGTTTCTCACGCCACAAACAAGCGGCGAGGCAATCTGGTTCTTGCGATTTCGAACTTCAACGCCGCAAACCTGAAATACGGGCCCCCCACGGAACAAGTAACCGACCGAAAATGAGATCAACGACAAAACGGGAAACGCAATCAAAACAATCGCAAACGCTCCCATCCCAAGTCCAAACTTGAGCGCCATTGCCAGACAGAACACCACGAAGTAGTTGACCGAGCTTTCGGTGCCAAACGACGTCGCCAATGTCCCAAAGCGGTCATCCCACCCCCAGGACGAAGGCTTCTTTTCAAACTGATGCAGTCGCGCCCGAATCCAGTTCAAGGTCGAAATGTCCTCGTGACGATCCTTGATTTCTGAAATGAAATCCACAACGTGCCCCGAAAGAAACATCTTCCTTGCGACTTGTTTGAGGACCGCTTGGAACACCGCGATGGCTCGGCCCTCGGGAGACGTCTTGGTTGAAACGGTGGACTTGGCACCCGACTTCAAGGGAAGGTCGATCAGTTTCGCATTGCCTTCTGCGTCAATCCAGATTTGGTCAATCGACAATCGCTGAGGCAGCGTTTTGTCTTCGACCGAGCTAATCAGCTCCACAACGATTGATTCAAGTGTCAGCCTTACGGTTTCCCACTTCAGAATCTTGATTTGATCAATTAACTCATGAATCGGCGTTCCCGAAATCGCTTCCAGGCAAATGTGATTCTCTGGAAGGTGATAATCCAGGATTCGCTGCCGACCGGGACGGTTGACCTGCTTGCGAACGTCGTCAATCGAATCGACGAAATCCTTGTCCTCAACCAGCCAGACATTTCGATCGAGCTTCTGATCCTTGGCAAGATAAATCGCCCCGGTATCCGTTTTGCCAATGAGCCCAATCGCACTAATCGCATCATCGCCCTCGCCGACCTGGAAAGGCTTTTCAATCACCTCGGGGAGTGTTTCGGGAACATCATCCAGAACGGGTGCGGCAAGCGCGCTCCCAATTCGGACGACATGGGTATTCGTGAACAGTTCGTGAATGCCCCGGTAACCGTTCGCTTTTCGACAAGTGACCAACAATAGCAGTGCAAGCGACCAACCCAGAAGTGTCGAACCGAATTGAGTGAGCTGCCCCAACACGGGTGAGTTCATCGTATTTGGATTGTTTAACTGTCCCGTGAAAAGGACAGGAAGGATGACCGTTCCAAATAGCAGGGCCCCGGGCAAGCCAATCGCGCGCGGCAACGCGCGCAATATCCCCGGCGCGCCACCTCGCTGATCCACCACGCGCATGCCGAACATCAGTTTGCCCAGACCGCGTCCCCAGATTCCTTCGCAAATGGCGAAATAGAGAATCATCGCAAACACAAGGGTTCCAACCAAAATCAGGTTGGCGACAAGCGGCGAATCGGAACCGAGCTTCGCAAAGAAAGAAGTGAAGATGATTGAGATGACGATCCCCACCATCACGAAGCTGATGCCGACAATAAAATTCGAGAAGATAAAATCAACGAAAAACGCGGCGAACCGGCGACCAATATCCGCATTGGTGGCACCTTGTGAAGCAAAGGGCAACAACTGTTGCCGAATGTCGGCAAGTTGATTCGGGCGGCTTTTCGGATCCTTATCCAGCATCTGGGTAATGATTCGAGCCAGCTTCGGTGGAATCCGATCCACTTTTTTGCGAATGTTCGGTATCGGGTCGGATGCAATACCTGCAATAACTTGAGCCGCATCCCCGTCGTAGGGCGGTTCGCCGGTAATCAAGTAGTACAGCGTTGCTCCGATGGCATAGATGTCGGTTCGCTCATCGACTTTTGCGCCTTTGACCTGTTCTGGAGCCGCAAACTGGAGCGTTCCCATGAAGGTTCCGGTTTTGGTCAGTTGCACATCGGTATCATAGGACTTGGACAATCCGTAGTCGCCGATCTTGATGCGACCATCGTGGTCGATGAAACAATTCGATGGTTTGATGTCGCGATGAACGATCCCTCGCCGATGCGCCGATTGAATCCCGGTAATCACATCAAGAATCAAATCCACCGCTCGACCCACCGGCAACTTGCCGTTCTTTTTCACCAGGTCTTTCAGGGTCTCACCTGGCATCAACTCCATGACGATAAAACGACGCCCCTCGTATTCGCCCGAAGCGTAAACAAATGTCGATCGGGGGTTCGAAATCGATGCGGCAATCTGGCTTTCGCGATGAAAACGCTCGGCCGCCTTCGGGCTGTCATCGGGCCCCTGATTCAACAGCTTGATTGCGACCTTTTGGCCGGTTGCCGAATGCGTGGCGCTGTATACGACCCCCATGCCGCCGCGGCCCAGTTGATGACTGACCTCGTAGGCTCCAACCATGGAACCATTGGGAATCTCGCCCGACTCGCTCGCGTAGGAAAACCCGGAGCTTCTACGGGTCCCCTCCGAAGGCGGTTGCGTGACGGCATCCAGCGTCGACTGATCATTCAAGGGA
>CAYSXI010000273.1:0-5383 GCA_964434955.1 uncultured Pirellulaceae bacterium | reverse complement strand
GAGGGTCTGGGTGGCGAGGGCAACGGCGGCCCAATCGATCCCCGTGTCGGATACGTCCGGGACAGCTTTGTTGCGATGGCCCAAATCCTGGATAGCCTCGCCGGCGAAAATGCCAAGGTTAGTCAACTCGTCGATGCCATTCCCCGATACGAAATTGTCAAAGATAAAGCGGAAGTTTCCAAGGAACGCTTGAGTTCTCTGTTAGTTGAGATACGGGAACACTTTGCGGATGTCGATTACAATACCGACGATGGCCTGCGGTTGAATTGGGACGACGCCTGGTTGCTCGTGCGAGCCAGCAACACCGAACCGATCATCCGAATCATTGCCGAAGCGAAGACGGTGGAACAAGCTTCTTCGCTTTGCCAGCAAGTCATTCAGCTGATATGAAGTTTCGAACATTTCGATATCGATGGACACGGGAGACGAAATGAAAACCAAACTCGTTGCAACAATTGCCGTCTGTGTTGGGGTGCTGTTTGCCGTTCCGGCAATTGGCCAGGGAGGCAAATCCGGGAAGAACAAACAGGATCGCGAGCCGGTCGAGTTCATTGAGATGTACAATCGCCGGCACCTGGCAACCGATCCCAAGCTGGATACGGTCCTCAAAGAAGTCGAGGTATTCGATTCGAAGGGCAATGCATTTTCGACGGCCAAACTGCGGGGCAAGTATTCCGTACTTGTCTTCGGCTGCCTGACCTGACCGCCTTTCTTGCGAAATATCTCCGGTCTGGAGACGGTGTACCGTGACTACCGCGACAAAGACGTCCAGTTTTTCTACGTTTATTCCAACGTTCAACATCCAGAGATCAATAACTTCGTCGCTCCTTACAATGTTAAAGAGCGGCTGATGCACATTGAGGAAATCGTGCGCCGATCCAAGAGCGAAATGCCTTGGCTTTGTGACAACATGAAGCACGATCTAAAATCCGCATTGCGGGCCGCCCCGAATGGCGAATACGTTTTCGATAAAGATGGCAAAATGATTCGAAAACGTTTTTGGAGTGATCCAAATACCCTGCGTCAAGATCTGGAAACACTGGTTGGTAAAGTCGATAAGCCCACCAAAGTTGAAGACTTGCCGACGCGTTTTGTCGTCGAGAAACGGACCATTGCCAGCGGCGTTGTTCCCAGGATCCAGATTCCGGGCCGGATGGCTGCCCTCGAAATTGAGCCAATGGGTGCCAAGAAGGACGAAGCCCCTTTTTATGTCAAATTGCGAGCGGAAATGTCGGGGCGCGTCGTCATGGGGGGGCAAAAGAAAGGCAAGCTCTACCTGGGTTTCTACCTGGATCCCCTTTACAAGGTGCATTGGAATAACAAGATGGCGCCCATCAAGGTGCAAATTGATGGCGGCGAATGTCTTTCGGTAAACGAGTCAAAACTAACCGGCCCGAAAGTCAAGGAAGCCGCGGACGTCGATCCACGTCAATTTCTTGTTGATGTTGAGCTCAAGGATGCGAAAAAGGAGTTTGTCGTCACTGTATCGTATGCTGCTTGCGATGACGCCGAGACATTTTGTATTCCTTTGACTCAGAAATACAAAATCAAAATCAACCGGGATCGTTTCGGAGGTTCGCGTCCGGGAGTGTTTATGCCCCAGATGTTTGCCAATGTTCGTCAGCACGATAAAAACAAGGACGGTACGATTACAGCCGACGAACTTCCCAAGGGACAAGTTACCTTGTTTATTGGGCATATGGACAAGAACAACGATAATCAGATTTCCGCAAAGGAAATCGAAGAGTTTGAGCAAATGTTCAACAACGGAAAAGGATTTGAATCCGACAAGAATGACGGAGGTTGATTTTTTTCCGGCTCAAGCCACGATGCGAGACAATTCGAATTATTTTCAGGTCACTCCCTCTCGGAGTGACCTTTTTTGTCATGGGTTGGTTACCATACTGGCAATTGCATTGTGAGCCAACGTTCGGGATTGACCAAAACCGCAACAGGTTTTGTCAAACACGCGCCAATCGTCAAATGATTCTCCATATCGACATGGATGCGTTTTACGCATCGATCGAAATTCGTGATCAACCGGAATTGCGGGGTAAGCCGGTCGTGGTCGGGGGTTCGCCGAAGGGCCGCGGCGTGATATCCGCGGCCAGTTATGAAGCTCGAAAGTTTGGACTGCATAGTGCGATGCCGGCGGCGCAAGCAATTCGTCTTTGTCCGCAGGCGATTTTCATTCGACCGAGGATGGAGCATTACGCGGCGGTTTCAAAACAGATTCGCGAGATTTTCAATCGCTTTACCTCGTTGATTGAACCCATTTCCCTGGACGAGGCTTTTTTGGATGTGTCTGGGTCGACAGGCTTGTTCGGCGACCCCGAATCGATCGCGAAACAAATCAAAACGACGATCCTTGAAGAAACGGGATTGATTGCGTCCGCGGGCGTTGCCCCCAACAAGTTTTTGGCCAAGGTTGCCAGCGATCTTGATAAGCCCGATGGGCTTACGATTGTCGATCGGGAAAATGTCAACGGATTTCTGGATCCCCTACCCATTAAACGGCTTTGGGGCGTGGGTAAGGTCACGCAAAAGCGTTTTGAAAGCATGGGCGTCACGACCGTCGGGCAAATCCGTCAATTGCCATTGAAAATCCTTCAATCAAAGTTTGGTGTGAACGCGGACCATTTTTGGAGGCTTTGCCGGGGCCTGGATAAACGTCGAGTTGTATCGGATCGGAACGCAAAGTCCATTTCGCACGAATCAACTTTTGCAACCGATATCGAGTCCGGGGACGCGCTCCGGGCATGGATCCTCGAGCTTTCGGATCAGGTTGCTCGCCGAATGCGTCGTTACGAAATCGTCGGAAAGACGGCAACCGTCAAAATTCGCTTTTCTGACTTCAAGACAATCACGCGATCGAACTCGATTCGCGAACCTTCGAATTCGAGCGAACGGTGGGGGCGTGAAGCAATCGGTTTGTTGAATTCTGTCGTGGAAGCGAACGAGACCGAACTTCATCAACGGGGGGGCGTGCGCTTACTCGGCTTTGCTACCAGTTCGCTTCGAATCCCGGGACCGGTTCAACTAGGGTTGTTTGATCAACAGGAGAAAGAAAAATCGAAACGCGTTGACGGTGCGACCGATGAAATTCGAGACAAATTTGGAAGTTCGGCATTGACCAGGGCTTCGAGTCTTCGGTTTAAGATCAAGCATCGCCCCGACCCTCGCATCGACGACGAGGACAAGTGAACCGTCGTTCGCCACTGCCAGCACTCGGGGCACTGTTTCTTTCCTGTTCGCTTAACACTTTATCGAATCGCCATTCGGTCGATACGCACGTCAGCAAGCGTCTTTCGTAAAAGATTCTTTCCGGTTTCCTACCGGTAGGTTTTCGTTGTGCGCCTGATTCCCGGTCTGTCTAATCCGTGCGGCGGATCTAAAAACCGAAAACAATCAAGATCAGTGGCGGGGATGGCAAGCGCGACGAACAGAAGGCTGTTGGGCAGACGAGAGCAACAACCAGGCAAAGACGGTCACGTCGTCGGCGAAATCGCATGGGGAATCGGCAAACGTTTTCCGGGTTCCAGTTTGTATTCCTTATGCATTTTCATTCTCCAACTGGGAAATTAAACGCGGTTACGGAACGCCTTTCGAATTGCCTTTGCTCAGCAAAGGATCAACGGGAATCGAGGAGAGAGGCTTGCGATGTCTAAACAGGATTCAGGAAAACGGAATCAGCGATTTCGATTTGTCCACGAAAGCGACGAGACGGTGCCGGATGGGCTGCGTTGTCCATGCTGTCACCAAAACTTTCAAATACTTTTGAGTCGACGGCAGCAAAAGAAATCATCGATGGATCGGTTGATGTATTTCTATTATCGCTGCGGCGTTTGCGACCACCGTTTTCGGTATCCAAAATCCGGTGGTATCGCAACGCTCGTTTTCTGTGGACTGGCCGTCATCACTCTGCCGGTTCTGTTCACCTTAATCAGTTTTATCTAGTCGAGAATTCGCGCGGCAAGCCTTGGTTCTGCAGGCCCGGGGTACCCCTCGCGAATCACCATACCCCCGGAAATACAACTTGAGTTCAACGAGAGAGTTTCCAATGTCAAAGTGTTTTCAAAAGAAAATGTTTTATGTTTCGGCAGCCCATTTGGTTGTCGTTTTGCTGGCCAGTTGCATGGCCGGAAAACAGGCGAAAGCCGACATCATCCACTACGACGATGTCGAGGGATACACGGTTGATTTCGTCGAAATTATGGAGATGTCCAATTCATCCGGCGAGCTGTTCGGTCAACCGGAAGCGAATTCGGATTCGATTTCAATGCCGGCGCTCGGATTCAATGCGAGTGCCAACAACGGCGTGGAATTCAAGCAGGGTTTGATGGAGATGACCATCGTCGCCGAGCAAGGAACGAAGATCAATTCAATCAAGCTGCAGGAGTTCGGTTCATTCTTTTTGTTTGGTGATGACACCGACGCAATCGTTCACACCAGTGCGTTCGTGGAAATTGGTGATCAGGTCTTCGATGCACAATCAACCTTCTCTCAATCGGGAAGCGGGCAAGGCAATTGGGATCAATCATTCGAATTGGCTTTTCCAGAAGCCGAGAAGATTCGCCTGGTGATTGATACGCAAGTGCTTGCTTCGGCTGACGATGGAGAGGTCGCTTTTGTTGACAAAATAGGAATGAACGTCCAGATCTCGTCCGTTTCGGCGGTCCCTGAGCCAAGTGCCACCTTGGCGCTGGCCTCGACGCTTCTGTTCGGATTGGCTTGGGCTCGCCGTCGAAAGCTGCAAAAGAAGTGAAGGATCTTTTTCGTGAGTCCCCCAATCATTGATTCCCCCCTTCAATGACTCTTGGGGTGCGGGTGTCGGGAAGAGGTATTCGACCGGGAGGGTTTGTGTTTCCCAATGGCACAGCCCTCACCCGCTATTCTTTTTCAAAAAGGGCGACTGAAAAAAGTTCTATCGATAGTCGTCAATTCGGTAGATCGAGTCACGGCCGGGAGCACGGACCGGACGTTCGTAAATCCAGCTGCGGCAAACGTCCGAGTCGGTTACCGAAAGTTGTTCATCGCCAACGACGGCAATTGGTTTTTCTCCTGACCCCGCGATCAAGACGCAATCTCCTGGCTTTGCCTTGCCGAGAGCGTATTCAATCGCATCCAACCGATTAACGATCACGTGTGCCTTCTTGGCATTTCGATATCCATCTGCGAACTGTTGAAACCAATCCTGGCTCCAGAAGCCGGCGGTCGGGCTGGTGATATAGGCAAAGTCCGCCAGCTTGTCGGCCACTTTACCAAAATCGGCGTTGGTTTGAGGTGCATCGTGATGGTTGGAAGAGTAGACGCAAAAAACTCGTCCTTCGGTTGTCTGGCGTAGCGTTCGCAATGCGGCAGACAATTGCCGAGGTGTGTCCGC
>CAYSXI010000272.1:0-5389 GCA_964434955.1 uncultured Pirellulaceae bacterium | reverse complement strand
AGGGGCGGACTCGATCGCCCAAGCCCCGATCATGCCCACGCCCGTGTGATTCTTTTGACCTCGAGCCATATCGAGACCGGCCATTACTTCAACCCGCACGCGCAGAGAATCATTGAAGGCAAGATGAACGGGGCGAAGCTGATCACTTTGGACCCGCGTCTAAGCAACACGGCCAGCATGAGCGATGTCTGGCTGCCAACCTGGCCGGGGAGCGAGCAAACTCTCTTGCTGGCGGTTGCCAACTACCTGATTCAGAACCGTCGGTACGATCTTGATTTTGTCCGCCGCTGGGTCAACTGGGAAGCAACGCTGGATGCCGTCGAAAAAGGTGATCTGAAAGCCGCTTCAAAATTCAGTCGCAACAAAAACGGGGAATGGGAATTTGATACGTTCGAGGAACTTCTGAAATCGCTTTATTCCGAATACACATTCGAACGGGCGGCGGAAGAGTGCCAGGTTCCGATCGAACGCGTTCGCGAAACGGCGGAGATCATCGCGAATTGCGAAGGAAAGTTGGCGGCCCACACATGGCGAAGCGCGAGCATCGGGAACCTTGGAGGATGGCAAGTCGCTCGCTGCTTGTTCTTCCTGAATGTTCTAACCGGTTCCGTGGGTACCAAAGGTGGAACTTCCGGGAACAGCTGGAACAAATTTGTCGCCAAGCCATTTGCATCGCCGCCACCTCCTGATTCGTGGAACGAGCTTCAACTGCCGGTTGAATGGCCATTCGCCCATTACGAGATGAGCTTTATTCTTCCGCACTTGTTGGAAGAAGGGCGAGGCGACATCGATGTCTACTTTAGTCGCGTCTACAACCCGATGTGGATCAATCCCGATGGGTTCATGTGGCTGAAGCATCTCCGCAACGAGGACACGATCAAGTTTCACGTCGCATTGACTCCGACCTGGAACGAGTCGGCCTGGTTTGCCGACTATGTTCTCCCGATGGGTCATGCGGGGGAACGCCACGACTTGATGAGCCAGGAAACTCATGCGGGACAATGGATCGCGTTTCGGCAACCGGTTCGTCGCGTGGCGATGGAGAACCAGGGCCATCAGGTCAACCGGACCTACGAAGCCAACCCGGGCGAGGTCTGGGAAGAAAACGAATTCTGGATCGACCTCTCGGTGAAAATGGACCCCGATGGGGAGCTTGGCGTTCGCAAATGGTTCGAGAGTCCTTACCGGGAAAACGAAATCGTAACGATCGACGAGTATTATCGTTGGATCTTTGAAAACAGCGTGCCCGGGTTGCCACAAAAAGCGGCCGAGCACGACCTGACTCCGCTCGAATACATGCGGAAGTTTGGCGTTTTCGAAGTCATGGCGGAAAACTACACGCCTTATGAAAAGCCCAAAGACGAAGGTGGCGTGGAGATTGACGGTGAGTCGTTGGCCGGATTCGGAACGCCGAGTAAAAAGCTGGAGTTCTTCAGTCAGACGATTCATGATTGGGGTTGGTCCGACAAGGACTTTACGATTCCATGGACAATCAAAAGCCATGTCCATCCCGACGAAATCAACATTGGCCAGGGCGAAATGCTTTTGTTGCCCAACTTCCGTTTACCCACATTGATTCACACGCGAAGTGCCAACGCGAAATGGCTCTATGAAATCAGCCATAAGAATCCGGTATGGATGAATCCGGACGATGCAAAACGGCTCAGCGTGCAAACCGGAGACTTGGTTCGAGTCGAAACGGAGATCGGTTATTTTGTTGACAAGGTTTGGATTACCGAAGGCATCAAACCCGGAATCGTCGCCATGAGCCACCATCTTGGACGTTGGCGTTTGCAAGACGATGTGGGTGTGAACCCCGGCATGTCGAGCTTGGTCAAGCTCGATGAGAATGAAGCGGGCGAACACCAGCTCAACATTCTTGAGAATGCGAAACCCTGGAAGACCTTTGATCCGGATACCAGTCGTGTTTGGTGGAATGACGTTGGCGTTCATCAAAACTTGACCCATGCCGTCCACCCGGATCCGATCAGTGGAGCCCATTGCTGGCTCCAGAAAGCGGTCAACGTCCGGAAGGCAAAAGACGGCGAAAACCACGGTGACGTTTGGGTAGACACCAAGAAGTCGATGGAAGTGTATCAGCGCTGGGTTGCCATGACGCGCCCCGCCAATCAATTCAGCCCCGACAATTCACGGCGTCCCTATTGGCTGAAACGCCCACTGAAACCCAAGCCAGAAATCTATCAGCTCGAAAACTCTTAGTTTCATGATCGACTGTCAAGCGAATCGCGATTGGAATTCGCCCTTCTCAGCGGCCGAATCGTCGCGTGCACGCTCTGAATGGTATCGATTCGTTGCCGAAGTGATTCGTTCGGGCTGGCAGGATTCGACGCTCGAAGTATTCGAAGCGATTCATGGATTCGATTTGGCAACCACCAAAGCCAAATCGCCGGACGAGTTGGCTTCGGAACATTACGTGGTCTTCCTCGACCAACTTCCGCCTTGCGGAGGGCTGTTTCTCGACAACGAAGGACTGGTAGGCGGCGAAACGGCAAATGCGATCCTTGATTTTGCGAATCAGATTGGAATACCACTCGAGACGAACGAGTTTTCAGCGGATCACCTCGTTAGCATATTGCAATTGCTCGCTTTTCTCTCGAGCCGGCAGGCGGATTATTTGACGTCCGACGAAAACCTGCATTCCGAAACGAAAGCCTTGCAACAGCAATTGATGGTGGAACGATTCCTGATTCCCTGGCTCCATTCCTATTTGATTGCGTTCCGCCAACTGGAATCCAACTCGTACCTGGAATTGATCAGTTTGCTGGTTCATTCGATTGAACAGCACTGGAGCGAGAGCCTGGTTGGTCTGGATTCCTCGGACGATTCGTTCGTGGAATCCGCCGAGGAAAGCAAGCAGAAATTTTCACTCGCAACCGTTGCCGATTTCTCACGTTTCCTGACCATTGCTTCCCGCTGCGGCCTATTCCTGACCCGTCATCAACTTGTTGGCTGGGGCCGACAACTTTCTTTGAGCCTCGGGTTTGGATCGCGAAAGCAAATGCTTGAAACGCTTTACCAAGGTGCGATCAAGTTTGAAAAAGAAGACGAGCTCAAGAAACTCATCGTCGAACAAGTTGACCAGCACCGGGCGGAACTGGACTCCAAGGTGAAAAGCTGGCCCGCTTTGGCCAACCGGATTGGAGCTCAATTGGAACGGTTAAGCCAAACGCGAAAAACGGTAATCGAATTTGATTGGACCGACATTTCAGTACCTGACGAACAATGAGCCTGTCGAAAAAAAATTCGAATGGCCATGAAGCCGCAACCAAGGTTGCCAGCTTGTTAGTGCAGACGCGCGATTACTTTTTCCGTCCCTTTGAAGTGCTTCGCGAATTGAGCTTGGCATCGCTTCGGTTTGACCTGATCGCGGGTTTGACCGTTGCCGTGGTTCTCATTCCGCAAGCGATGGCCTACGCGTTGATTGCCGAGCTACCTCCACAAATGGGTTTGTATGCGGCGGTGGTCGCGTCGATCGTTGCTATTCTCTGGGGCTCATCCAAGTTTCTGCATACCGGACCAACGAATGCAGCTTCGCTGCTGGTCCTTTCAACACTTTTGTCGATCGGAACGCTTGCACCGGGAAGCCCGGAATACATCGCGGCTGCGGGAGTGATGGCCGTCATGGTCGGGGTGTTTCGCTTGTTGATGGGGCTGTTCCGAATGGGCGCCCTCGTCAACTTTGTTGCGGATAGTGTTGTCGTGGGTTTCACGGCCGGAGCCGGTGTTTTGATCGCCGTCAATCAAATTCCTCACCTGATCAATGTTCCCGTCGAGAGCAGCCCGCTGTTTTTCTCGACCATCGAACAGATGCTTCGCTCCAGCGAAGGCATTCATGCTTACTCTTTGGGCATTGGTCTCGGCACCATTCTCCTGATGCTGCTGCTCAAGCGTTTCGTACCCAAGGCGCCGGATGCATTGATTGCCGTGGTGATCGCTTCGTGTGTGGTTGGGATATTCGCATTGGACCGAGAAGGCGTTCGCGTGATTGGCAAACTACCCCGAAGCTTGCCTCCCGTTTCGAAATTGCCGCTCGACTTTTTCCTGATTCGCGAATTGATCATGGGCTCACTTGCGATCGCGGTCATTGGTCTTGTGGAGGCAATGTCGATTGCCCGCTCGATTGCCAGCAAGACAGGAGAAAGGATTGATGCCAACCAGGAGTTTGTCGGCCAGGGACTTTCCAACATCATTACCGGGTTGTTTTCCGGCTACACTTGTTCGGGGTCATTTACTCGAACGGCGGTTAACCACAGCGCGGGAGCTCGAACTTCGCTTTCCGTTATTCTTGCCGCCGGCTTCGTCTTGTTGATCGTATTTCTATTCGCGCCCTTTGCCAGTTACATCCCGCGGGCGGCCTTAGCCGGACTGTTGGTGGTGATTGGTATTCGCCTCGTGGATCGCAAGCGTATTTTCAATGTATTTCGAGTTTCGAAATGGGACTCGACAATCATGATTGCCACGTTTTCGGCAACTCTCTTGTTCCCGCTTGAGTTTGCGGTTTTGACCGGCGTGTTGATTTCGTTTGCACGCCAGCTAATTGAGACGTCCAAACCCCAGGTCCTCGAGTTATTGCCCGACGAAAATTTCAATGACTTGTCCTACCAGCCGGATAAACAGGCCTGCCCTCAACTTGGAATCCTGACGGTACAGGGGTCGCTCTATTTTGGGGCGACGACCCACGTCGAAGACATGATTCGAACCCACCTGGAGAACAACCCGAACCAGAAGTTCTTGTTACTTCATATGCAGCAAGTCATTCGATGCGATGTGACTGGACTTCGCATGCTGGAATCCGTCGTTGATTTGATTCGCGAACGCGGCGGCGACGTTTTCTTGACGGGCGTTCATAACGCCGTTTGGTCAAAGATGCGAAAAAGCGGATTCGACCAAAAGCTTGGGCACGATCACTTTTTGTCGGAAGATCGTGCCGTTGAAAAAATATTTGCCAATACACTCGACCCGGCCGTTTGCATTTATTCATGTAAGAATAAAGTATGGGCCGAATGCCAGGCGTTGCCGAAAAGCGACCGACTCGTAAACATCGAATTCCCCAATGTCCATTTCAACCTGGCGGATAAACATTTGGTGAATGCGAATGATGCCTGGGAAGAATTGAACCGTGAAAACTCAGAAACGAAAGTCGTCGACATTCGTGAATTTTCCGAATTCGAACACGGACATTTGCCGGGTGCTGTCTCGATCCCGATGCCCGACTTGTTGGTCGAATCGCCAAAGCTTCCCGATGCGGCGAGTATCATCTTTGTTTGCCGCACCGGGCGACGAAGTCAAAAAGTGATTGGTTTTCTTGAATCAAAAGGCATTCATGGCTTGCGGATGATCAGTGGTGGCATGGAAGCCTGCCGGGAAG
>CAYSXI010000271.1:0-5441 GCA_964434955.1 uncultured Pirellulaceae bacterium | reverse complement strand
AGAAGAAGTGGTAGATCGTCCCCGTCGGCTTCAGCATCCGAAGGCAGATCTCCAGCTCGCGCCGGAGCGCCGGACCGCCGTACCAGTTCGACTTGTAGTACGAGAACTCGCGCAGTCGCTTGATGCCGATCTTGTTGACCACTCGATGCGAGAGTCCGCCGGCCTCGTAGGCCTTGGCGTCGACGTACTTCGCGAGCTGGTCGTAGCCCGAATGGCGGGCGTGGTGCTCGATGTGGTTGTAGATCAGGCGGACTTGCATGACTGCTGGCGGTGCGAGTGCGGCGGTTCTCGGCGGGGGTCTCAGCGACCGAGAAGCTGGGAGATTAGCCGGCTGAAGTCCGCCGTCGAGACGTCAGGTGCGTACTCGGACAAGAAGCGTTGCCTGGCCCGCTCGCCCAGTTCGCGCCGCAGTTCTGGGTTTTCGGCCAACTGCGCCAGCGCCGAAGCCAGGTCCTCCGGATCCGCGGTCCGGATCAGGATTCCGTCCAGTCCGTCCTCGACGACGCTCGCGAGTGCGCTGCCTCGACTGGCCACGACAGGAACTCCCGCCGCCATCGCGGCCAGCACATCATTTTCGTTTTTTGGCACGAATACATTGTGATGGCGGTCGGGCACTGGGCAAACACGCCGGTAACGATGTTGGTCAGCCAACATCGCGATGCTGATTGGCTAACTCAATCCGCCGAGTATCTCGGTTTCAACTATGTCCGCGGCAGCACCACACGCGGCGGAACCAAAGCGATTCGCGAGCTCAAAAAACGTTCCAAGACGCGCAGCATCGGGATCACGCCCGATGGCCCGCGAGGTCCCCGTCGAAAGATGGCGCCCGGGCCCGTGTTCATGGCTTCGTTGTTGAAGATGCCAATCGTGCCCGTTGGTTTTGGTTATCAAAGGCCATGGCGATTGAATACTTGGGACAAGTTTGCCGTCCCAAAGCCATTCAGTCGTGCGCGGATTGTGATGGGACCAAAAATTCGTATTGAACCGAGGATGGACCGCGAAAAAATAGATGACATCTGCCTTCAAATTGAGAAACTGACGACGGACCTTACCACGGTAGCAGAGAACTGGGCCGACAGCGGCGAATGTTTGCTCAATGAATCAGCGGCCGACTTCAAACGCGAATCCCGCAAGCTGATGTTTCATCGTAAAGGAGGCGTCGAGCCTCAAGGGAAAGACAGCGGCGGAATTGAATTTCCCAGGCTCAGAAAGGCAGCCTAGGTTTTGAGCGGTGATGGCATCTGAACTTCATTTGGCCTTCATCTCAACTTCATTTTTCTTGAATCCCATATCGTGATTCGTCACCGATGTTGAAACAAGAAAAATGGCACTCTGATGAAGTTGCTTTCATGCCCGACCTGCGCGGCAACCCTGAAGATTGAAAAGGCTCAAGGAGTCGCCACATGCGATGAATGTGGCAAAGCCTATTCTCTAAAAAAATCAGCGAACACCACAGCAAAGGCCAAAGTGGATTCCGGCTCGTCTGGCCTCGGTGGAGTGGATTTGATGAAAGACTCGCTCGAGTCAAATCAGGCATTTCCCAGTTTCGAATTTGAAGCTCCAACGATTGCCGACAAGCCGCATCCAACTCCGGTCAGCGAATCTCCCCTGACGCCAATTGACGACGAAGGGACACCAGTCACGACGAACGACAAGGGACGGTTCGTGATGCACGTATTGGTCGCGTCATTTGCCGCCGTCTTGATTCTTGGCGGCGCGGCTGTCGGCTACGTGGTGATCAATGGAAACGACCAGGCCGTTGTCAATGTTGATACCGCAAGGCAATCAAATCCTGCCGAGCCCAATCCAAAAGTTTCAAGTGAATCCGATAACGCAACGAGTGGGGGTGGTGAACAAAGGATTCCAAATTTGTCGCCGGATTTTGGCGAATACAAAAACGTTCGTCCTTTGCCGCGAAAATACTCGCTGGTGGAGCAAGGCCGGGAGCAAAAAAGAAAAAAACCCCCTTTGCCTTCGGACTCGATCTACCAAATCGAGCCGGCCAAAAAAGTTTCCAACTGGACCGGCGTCATTGCGATGGAGTTTCAAAAGGTTGCAATGCGCTCGAAGAAGATCCGCCCGTTGGAACCGCCCGAACCCAAATGGCAAGTGATCCCGGATCCCCCCCCCAAGGGATCGAATGTCGCTGATTCGTTCGAGTACCACGAAGACTTGGACCTGGTCGGGAGGCAGATTCAAATCGAGAAGGACCGTTTTCGAAACGCCACTCCATTGCTGGCAGATGGAAATGGCATGTACGCGGTCGTTGCCAAGTCGGGTTTGAAAGAGGAGCCAGTCTACAGCAAAGAGCAACTGGAAGCTGAGGGAGAAGACTTGTATGACAAAGAATTCAAGAAACGCTCCGGGTTTGAACTGATTGATCTCGCATCGAATCAAGTGCTGGGTGAATTCGATGCTCGAATTCCCGTTTCGATTGGCGGGACCTGTTTGAGTCCCGGCGGCGAATATGTGATCGGGCTCGATTCAAAACCGCGTGGAAAAAGTGCGAGACCCCGGGGTTTGTTCGCCTGGAAAAAAGGCAAGCTGAGTGGCCCACACTGGGCCACACCGTTCCCCACGACTTCGTGTGTTTTTGCTGGGGGCAAGTTTCTAAGCCGTCGCGAATACATGGTACTCTTTGCCGCACTGGACCCCAGTGATCCGGGGCCCACCAATCGTAAGCCGGTCGTTTGGGTTTTGGTGACGTACAACGTGACCAACGGCAAGCCCAAGGGGCAGATCATTGTTCACACCCAGAACGGTTTTGTCGAAAACTTGCATGCGGCGAAGCGAGCGACGCCAGATGCCAATGCACAACTTGGGATTTTTCGACTGAGCGCCAATGGAAAATACCTGGCGTTGCAGATTCCAAAGTTGAGTGGCAAGACGGCCATCAAAACCGTGCCAGCGCCCTTCCTGATCGATTTGAAAGAAGCGAAGGTCGTCGGGCAATTCGGAACTGCGCTTGCAAATTCCCTGGATTTTAGTCGGGACGGAAAAGAACTCGTTTTGTTGCGAGGAATGAACGAGAAGTTGAACGAGTCTCACGAAGGAACGGATGCCGAGTTGGTTCCGACATCGCGACGGGAAATGAAACCAGGGCCACCCGAATTCGCTGCAGTCTTCAAGGCGCCGATCGGATCCACGACTTGGGCGATGGTAAAGTCTTGTTAACGGGCGGCCGGACAGGCGGGAAGCTGATCGCTTCGACGTTCGTCTACGAAGCGCCCGAACCCGCTTTCATTCAACTTCCCACCATCTGCCGCTGGAATCCGTCTGGCAATTCGGTGGTCGCCGTTTCAACGGAGTCGCTTCACGTTGAAGGCGATCCGCCCTTGGTTGCTTTTCGGACGAAGAACTTAGAGCAACCTGAAATCGATCCCGATCAGCTGGTTAAAAAAGTTGCGGTCGCCGTTGGGCAGGTATATGCCGAAACGGATCGAAGCGAATTGGAGATTCGCGAACCCAAGCCGACAGGAGATCTAAACCTGGTGCCGATAGCGGGCAGCGGAGCGACCCGGCCGTACAATTCGACGCATTGGAATGATGGCGAGTCGAAGATCGCAAAAGTTGAAATCCGCGTCTTGAGCCGCGCGCACCAATTCCCGGTCGAGCAATTGGTGCTTGAGGAGCAGACGGTCGATGGGGAAAGCACAAAAACCAAAACGAGCGTTATCGAATCCATGCCAATCCCGCGTGGCGAAGACAAAAGTTTGCAGTCGCTTCGTTTCGCTCTTTCCAACGACGGACAGAAGTTGGCAATCACGAGTCCGTATTCACGTCACGCGCAAATCGACCATTACGTGCGAGATGGTGAGAGTTGGAAGCGAGTTTCCAGCTTGGTGCCTTTCGCAATGGATATTCTTGTGGAAGGAGTGAGATGGATATCGGAAGATCGGTTGCTCACCATGGCCGGTGGTAAGTTAATGCTTATCGATCCAGTGAAACGCAAAGCTCTGTCAGAAATCCAAGGTCCCTACCGCGATCCAATCGAAATCTCTCACGATGGAAACTGGATTTTTGCGTCGAGGGGGCAAAGCGTCGATGTGTTAAACGCGAAAACTCTGGAATGCGTGTTTCGAATCGAGGACCCGCGTATTCAGGAAATCACGGGATTGGCGCTGTCCGGATCGCAGCAACGCCTGGCCCTGGAGTTTCGCGACGGCAGTGCCAAGGAACGATTGTGGGTCTATCGGTTTGATTCGGGAAAAGTTGTCGAAATTCCGACGTCTGCGAAAAACGACTCGAAAAAGAAGTTGATATTCTCGTCTGGCTCGAACGCATTTCAACTTCGCTGGCTCTCCGAAGATGTCCTTTGCCGGCGAGAAAGTGAAAGTGCCATCGCAATCAATTTGAAGCATGGCATTGTCATTTCCGAGCATTCAGGTGATTTGTCCACGATCGAATCAATTACGGCGGAACAACTGGCCGAATTCGAAATTCGGCAAAGTCCGTTGGCAATACGAGTCGGGTTTCCCGACGAAAGATCGAGTCTGAGAGTGGGATTTCGGATGGCCGCGCTCAAAGACCTTGAAGGCTGCTTTGTCGGGCCGGGGGGAAATACCATGATCATTACCGCCGGTTATCGATTGACGATTCAGAAAGAACGCCAAACCAACTCCGTCGAACGGGATGGCAAGTTATTGCCATTGCCCGAAGTCATTTACGACGTGGCGTTTGTGAATTCGGAAGGTGACGTGATTTCCCGATACCAGGCGATCGGTGAGTTTGCCGGGAAGCGAAGCAGTTTTTTCGACAAGACCGTTGTTCGCGATGGACTCAAAATTCAACAATACAAGTTTCCAACGGATTACAAACAGTGCATCATCAATGAGATCTTATCGAATGCGACGGGGTTGATTGACACGAATCCTCGCGTCGCCAGTTCTTTGCCTCATCCCCGTTTTGAAGTGGCGTGGAAATCGTACCCATTGGTCGTCCCTGGCGAATCTTTGGACGAAAGCAAAAAGCATTTGTCGCGGAACGCAAAACCAAAGAAAACGGAGCAAGGCATCTCGGCCGGCAAGGACGAGTAAGCCGCCGAGTAATTCGCCCAAGCAAGCCGCCCCGGCAAGCCGCCCCGGCAAGCTGCTCAGCAACACGTCCCACTATTACTGCGGGAATGCTGGCGAGATCAAAACGGAAGCAAAAAAACGTGTTAGCCCGTCGAGCTAACACGTCAGTTGAGTGGCTGCAACTTGGTTTGCTACTTGCGGCTGGAATTTCGTACAGGCACCAATGCCGATCTTAAAAGGCGAGTCGGTTGTTTTTGGTTGGATGTCGAGAACGGGGACTCAGCGAACAGCGGTTTCGATGTTGGCGTTCGCTTCGTGTTCTTGGGGAGTTGGTTTTTCGATTTTCCAAGAATCGAAGAGTGCAAGCGAATCGTTCCCTGGTTTCGTGGTGCAGGTTTTGGTTGGATTTGCTGGTTTTGCTTTTCG
>CAYSXI010000270.1:1914-5487 GCA_964434955.1 uncultured Pirellulaceae bacterium | reverse complement strand
CGGCGATGCGGCAGAACACTCTCAGCGAAGTTTCGCCTTCGACTGAACTGTCGATACACATCTCGCTCCGAGCGATCCGCAATATCAAGAACGTCTTCGGATTTGGCTCCGACGACCGCATGTTCCGCCGAAACATAGCGAACGGGAACGTTGGTACAAGTGGATCCGGGATATTGAGCATTCGCCGACGCGATCATGCCGAGCAAAAACGAGGCAGCTAAAACTGCGATCGGTACAATTCTTTTTTTGAACATTTCAGGGTCCTTTGCAAAAACGAGTTTTCGTTTTGTTTGCCGTCTCTGGCATGCAGGACAACAAACGCAAAGGCCGGACCAAAAAAGAAAAGAAACCAGAAGCTCCTCAAAATCGACTGGAAAATCGCGGTTTTTTGAGCCTTCCGGTTTTGAACGGCGCGCTAGGGAATGTGGCAAACTTCGACGTCAATTTGATCGCGCCCGTGTCGCTTTGATGACGAAACCGCGCCCATTTTCGCCTAGGCTGCGGCGCGTCGTATGTTGATCGCTTCTGAAGAACGAATCAACTCTTCGCAAAGTTCGAAGTAATCCGAAGAGCCGTTACAATTTGGCGCGTAATCGAAAATGGACTTGCCGAAACTTGGAGCTTCCGCCAATCGAATGTTCCGGCGAATTCGCGTCTGGAAACTTTTTGCATTGGACCATGGCGAGTCGGAATGGGACTCCTGCTTCAAAAAGGCTTCGACATCGCTGATAACTTCGCCCGCCAGCCGGGTAGCCGTATCCGCCATGCAGTAAATCACCCGCGAAAGACAAAGGCCAGGATTCAATCGCTTGGCAACCAACTGGATCGTTTGCAATAACTTGCTCAATCCATGCAGGGCAAGAAAATGAGGTTGAAGAGGCAGAAAGACCTCGTCGACCGTGGTCAGTGCATTGAGGGTCAACACACCAAGTGATGGCGGGCAGTCAATGATCAAGTAGTCAAAGTCCTGAGAGTCTCGTTCCAAGCACTCACGCAAAATAATTTCTCGCCCGACTTCGCCCGACAGTTCCATCTCTGCCGCAGCCAAATCAATATGCGAGGGCGAAACCCAGAGATTGTCGTCAACCGAATAGCGAGCCCGTTCAATCGGCAGGTTTTCGGTCAACACCTGATACATCGATGGATCATTCTCTTCCAGCGCCAGGCCAAGATGAAGCGAAGCGTGAGCCTGCGGGTCCAAATCCAGAAGCCAAACCTTCTTGCCGGCTCGCGCAAGCGCAGCGCTCAAATTGACGGCCGTGGTCGTCTTACCGACACCACCTTTTTGATTGATGATCGCGATCGAGCGCATTTGAAAACTCCATTTTTCAAAATCGGGGCGCACTTCGAGCACCATTATTCAACAAGTTGATGAAAAGCCCTATAGATGATTGGGCCAAGGTGATGAATTGCTAGCAAAAGGGGGAGGCGTGAGTTGAAGCGGGAAAGGTGTTGGGGAATTGGGTGTTGAACCACTCGCTTGCGCTTCGTGCTTGTATGGATTTGGCTGCGCGGTCGATTCACTCGCTTGCGCTTCGTGCTTGTATGGATTGGGTTGCGCGGTCGAACCACTCGCTTGCGCTTCGTGCTTGTATGGGCGGATGACCGCGCCCCAATGACAAACCTTCAAAGGCCAAGCACCAGCCGAAAGTTTCTTTCGCTTGTGCGTCGGGCTTGTATCTGCGCGGTCGAACCACTCGCTTGCGCTTCGTGCTTGTATGGGCGGATGACCGCGTCAAAATGACAAACCTTCAAAGGCCAAGCACCAGCCGAAATTTTCTTTCGTTTGGGCGTTGGGCTTGTATCTGCGCGGTCGATTCACTCGCTTGCGCTTCGTGCTTGTATGGATTTGGCTGCGCGGTTGAGAAATTTGCTTGCGCTTCGTGCTTGTATGGGGCAAATCATTGAGTGCCCAGATTATCGCCGGGTGACTGTCAGGAGAAAATCGATCAAGGCTCGCTGTTAACGAGCGTGCGGGGTCATTCTTTCCATCACGGATTCGGGAATCAGGATGGCATAGGGAGGTTTGTCGGCCGGAAATCGACAACAGGCGGCTTGGAAAAAACCGCGCGCGACAAGTCCTTCGTCGCTTACGACCTCGAATCGATATTCGACGACGACACCATCGACTTTAAGTCCGGCGATGCGCGTCGTCAGGTTCTGCTCAAAGCGAGCCGGTTGCAATATGTCGAATTCACACTTCCGCCTCGGGAATCCGATCGAACCCTTTTCGTCCTGCAATACGACACTTAATCCGATGCTTCGAAGAAAGGCATATTCCGTCTCTTCCATGAACCGTACGTAGTTTGCAAAATGAAGCGTCCCCGATTCATCCGTTTCGCACCACTCGACGCGACGCGTCTTTTCAAAAATCGGGTTTTGGTTCATTGATTAAACGCAGCGACGCCAATGGCGGAAAAAGACAAAAGGTCGAATCTTTACTTGGGACCGGATCAGCCAGGCAACGAAGCCGCGGCCGCAAATCAACAAGCTTGGGATCGGTTGGTTTTTCAGAACAACCGATTTACCAAACCGGCGAGTGACGAAGATTTTAACAATCCCCTGTCGGTCGTCGATGGTTGTAACTGGCTCAACGGCGATATCCGTGGCCAAAGCGTTTTGTGCCTGGCAGCGGGAGGAGGAAGGCAGGGACCACTCTACGCAGCAGCGGGCGGCCAAGTCACCGTGGTCGATATCAGTCCGGCAATGCTGGCCATCGACCGGGATGTCGCGCAGCAAAGGAATTTGCAGCTCAAAACGGTGATGACAACGATGGAAGACCTGTCGATGTTTAAAGACGATGAATTCGACCTGGTCGTTCACCCGGTGAGCACTTGCTACGTCGCCGACCTTGAACCCGTTTATCGGGAAGTTGCAAGAGTAATACGAGACGGCGGTGTTTACATTAGCCAACACAAGCAGCCGGTTAGCTTGCAACTTAACCAGACGCTTGAAGGCGATAAGTTTTTCCTGGAACAGACCTACTATCGCGAAGGCCCGTTACCGACTGGAGTGGTCGGATCATTGATCCGCGAACCGGGAACCCAGGAATTTTTGCATCGTTGGGAACAGCTGATTGGCTGGATGTGCCGTTGCGGATTCGTGATCGAAGACCTGATCGAACCTGTCCACGCCAAACCAAACCCGCGGCCGGGAAGCTTTGCTCACCACAGTTCTTACGTGGCGCCCTACGTTCGTATCAAAGCTCGCCGACGCTAGGCACAATGCGCCATCAAGTGCACCGACCTCACATCTTCTACAAGCACGAAGCGCCAGCGAGTGGTTTTTCCGCGCAACCGAATCCCTACAAGCACGACGCGCCAGCGAGTGGTTTGTCCGCGCACCTGCACGCACGACGCGCCACCAATTGCACCGACCTCCCAAACAATACAAGCACGACGCGCCAGCGAGTGAATCGACCGCGCAGATACAACCAACGCGCAAGCAAAAGAATCTTTCGGCTGGTGTTCGGCCCTTGAAGGTTCGCCACTGGCGATTGATTCAACGCGGTCATCCGCCCCTACAAGCACGACGCGCCAGCGAGTGGTTTGTCCGCGCACCTGCACGCACGAC
>CAYSXI010000270.1:0-1814 GCA_964434955.1 uncultured Pirellulaceae bacterium | reverse complement strand
CCCTACAAGCACGACGCGCCAGCGAGTGGTTTGTCCGCGCACCTGCACGCACGACGCGCCACCAATTGCACCGACCTCCCAAACAATACAAGCACGACGCGCCAGCGAGTGAATCGACCGCGCAGATACAACCAACGCGCAAGCGAAAGAATCTTTCGGATGGTGTTCGGCCCTTGAAGGTTCGCCACTGGCGATTGATTTAACACGGACATCCGCCCCTACAAGCACGACGCGCCAGCGAGTGGTTCGACACTGCCCACGACGCACTTCCCACCTGTCAATGCCAGCCATCGAAACAATCGATCAAAGGCACACACCAATCAATACTGTGAAGGCATGTCCAGTACCGCGACCGTCATTCGTGAGACGCAAGTCGTTTTTTCTTCGTCGTTCTTGAGCACGATTTGCCAAACGTGAGTGGTTCGGCCCAGGTGAAGAGGGGTGGCGGTTGCCGTAACGAAACCTTCAGAAACCGGGCGAACATGATTGGCGTTGATCTCAAGCCCAACACAATGGTGCTTGGCGCGATCGACGACCATGGTTGCCGCCCAGGTGCCGGCCGTTTCTGCCAGCACGACCGAAGCACCCCCGTGGAGGACTCCTGCTGGCTGACAAACACGAGCCGTTACCGGCATTCGAGCAACCAGGTAATCGTCGCCTCGTTCAACCAATTCAATATCCATGGTTTCCAGCAGGCAACCGGCCCGTTTCTTGTTGGCTTCTTCGACTGAAAATTCATCGAACCAAATCGACATGGCATTCCCACAAAAACTTCATGAACCATTTATGTTGCACGCCGACGAAGGCAGATTACCAAACCGAACTTGACGCACAAAACAATCCTGAGTTTACTTTAAACAACCCACGATCGTTACGCAGGGATGACCGTAAAGTGGACTCGTAGGGCTGATCGGAAAGGCCCGATCCAGCACGTTCCTGGTCGGCGTGGTAACGAGGTCGCCACCTTTCGACATGACCAATCTCAAACGGAAGCTCTTTGTTCTCGACACCAACGTTTGTCTTCATGATGCGAACTGCATTCGCAAGTTTCAAGAACACGATATCGCAATCCCGATAACCGTCCTCGAAGAAATCGACAAATTCAAAAAGGGCCACAGCGATATCAATTTCCAGGCTCGCCAGTTTGTCCGGTCCCTCGACGGCCTCACCGGCGATCTTTTGTCGCCCAAAGGCGCCAGTCTTGGGGAGGGGCTAGGATCCATTCGCGTGGTTTTTCGGCGCGAAGTCACTCCGGACCTCAAGGAAATCTTCCTCAGCGACAGCCCCGACCATCGAATCCTGTTCACCGCTTTGCGGCTTCACTCGGGCGAGCCGGAGTTTGAAGTCATCCTGGTCACCAAAGATTCAAACCTTCGAATGAAGGCCAAGGCGATCGGCGTCAAAGCCCAAGACTACACCAACGACAAAATCAAAAGCGTCGACAAGCTTTATACCGGCCGCCGCGTCGTTGAAACCAACGACGACGTTGTCGACGCGATTTACCAGAACGGCGAGGTCATTTCGTCCGAGAAAGTCCCGGAAGAGTTGGACCCCAAGCCCAACGAAAATTTCATTCTGAGAAACGGCTCCAAAAGCGCGCTGGCAACCTACCGATCCGATATCGATTCCTATATCCGCGTTGAGAAATCGAAATGCTACGGTATCTCGCCGAGAAATGCCGAACAATCGTTCGCGCTCAAAGCACTTACAGACGATTCCATCAAGCTGATGACGCTTGCGGGAAAAGCGGGCACGGGTAAGACGCTTCTGGCATTGGCGGGTGCACTTCATCGTCGTTCTCGCTATCGCCAGAT
>CAYSXI010000269.1:0-5508 GCA_964434955.1 uncultured Pirellulaceae bacterium | reverse complement strand
TTGGCGTTGGTAAGTTGCGATTACGACATTCCGACGAATCCAGACGAAAACATGTCCAGTTGTTCCCGCCCTATTCACCCCAAGCTCGTAGAATCCGGTCAACAATTCTTCCAATTATTTTTTGAGAATCGGCTTCCCAAAATCGCGGTGACCGGTGCCTCAGGTTTTGTAGGTGGACGGGTTGTAGAATTGCTGACCAAGTTGGGGTGCACGGTCATTGCCTGCGGGAGAAATCGTTATCAAAACTTCTTTGACCATCCCGAGATTGAGTTTTGCTCATTTGATCTTTGCGAACTCAAGCCGACGAAGCAGGCGTTGGAAGATTGTGATTTTGTCATTCACTGCGCGTCACTTGCGGCGCCTTGGGGCCCCATCGATCGATTCAAAGCAGCGAATGTCGACGCGACGGAGAATGTAATCGAAGCCTGCCGAGAGAATGAGATTCAGCGGTTGGTTTTCGTCTCGACCACGGCCATTTTTTTTGAGTTTCGTGATCGGGAAAATGTAACCGACAACGATCGCCTGGCCAGCCGCTTTTGCAATCATTACGCTCAGACGAAGGCCGAAGCAGAGCAACTGGTTTTGGATACCGCGCGAGAAGGTGTGATCGACGCTGTTTCAATTCGGGCACGAGCTGTGTTCGGACCAGGTGACCTCAGCCTGCTCCCGCGCCTCATCGAGAAAGCGGAAAAAGGAAAGCTAAGACAAATCGGGAGCGGCAAAAACCGCGTCGACTTAACCTATATCGATAACCTGGTCTGGGCTCTGTTACTTGCACTCAAAAAAGGCAAGAGCGGCGACGCTTATACGGTGACCAATGACGAGCCGGTCGCCATTTGGGAAACCATCAACAAATTGCTGGAGCGCTTGGGTCACAAAAAAATCGCAAAACGATTGCCGGCGGCCGTAGCAAACCAGGCGGCCAGAATTCTGGAATGGAAACAATGGCTATTTGACCGCGACCGGGAGCCCGAGTTCACTCGTTACTCAGTTGGGTTGCTTTCAGCCAATCAGACCTTTGATATTCGTTCGGCGAAACAAGTACTCGGATACCGGCCTTTGGTGGCGATGAAGGAAGCACTCGACCTTACGGTTGAAAACCGATTGGACAAGAAACCCCTATCGTCGAGTCAGACAGTCGATATTCAGTTCTTGACGACCGGCTATACCACGGCAAAACACAGCGTCGTCGAAAAAGGTGCAAACGCCGAGGTCGTTCGGCTGCATGCGTCAATTGCACTCATCAAACATCCCAGGTACGGATTGACGCTTTTCGATACGGGCTATTCGCCAAGGTATTTTGAAGCCACCGCTCGATTTCCCTATTCGCTGTATGCAACGATAACGCCTGTCACCGCGCATGATCGCTGGGACGCGGCAAACGCACTACGCAAGTTGCAAATCGAACCTCAGCAAATCGACCGTATTATCATCTCTCATTTTCACGGGGATCATTGTTGCGGGCTACGGGATTTTCCTGAGGCGGAGATAATCGCGAGCGAAACGTGCTGGAAAGACGTCAAAAACCGTACCGGTTTCTCGGCATTGAAACGTGCCTTCTTGCCTCAGCTATTGCCCAAGGACATTCGACAACGCCTTCATTTGATTCGCGAGTATACTTCGCCAGGTTGGGGGCCGTTCGCAAAGACGCATGATTTGTTTCGCGATGGCACCATTCGTTTGGTCGAATTGCCCGGGCATGCAATTGGGCAAATCGGTGCTCTTATCCACGCGACCCCCAAAATCCTGCTGGCGGCGGACGCCGTATGGACGTCAAAAACGTTGGCCCACGACTTACCATTAACCTTTGCCTTCAATCAACTTGCGGCGAACAAAGGGGAAAGTGAGTTTACCCGGCGTCGGCTTGTCGAGGTATTTCAAAGTGAGGAAGACGTATTAATTGCGCCGACTCATTGTCCGGAGCTTGCCCAGCGATTCGGTTTTGACGCCCAGATTCACGAAACGTTGGATTCCCGGGAAGGCAATCAATGAATGTATTGGTTACCGGTGGGCGAGCCCCCATTTGCCTGGAGCTCGGGAGGCTTTTGAAGCCGTCCGTCAATTCGATTCAACTAAGCGATTGCGTCCGGTTTCCGGTTTGCAGGTTTTCAAACCGATTTGACAAGTACCATCGTTTTGCTTCACCAAACGAAGACTTCAACGCTTTTCGCTTGAGTATTCAAAGTATTATCCGCCAAAACAAAATCGACTTGCTGATTCCGACTTGCGAAGAGATTTTCTTTCTCGCCAAGATGGAATCGGAATTGGGGTGCGATTTTTTTGGTGGAAATTTTGACACGCTTAGCGCTCTTCATAATAAGCGGACTTTCGCGTCGATTGCTGCCAATACTTTTGCAACGGTGCCTGAGTCAATCGAAATCTCACAGAAGGAGGAAGTCGACAAACTGGAGGGCGAACTCGATGAATGGGTATTGAAGCCCGTTTTTTCTCGATTCGCGGACAAGACATTGATTGGGCCGACCCGCAAAACGCTTGAGTCGATCGAACCTTCTTTGAGTGCTCCCTGGATTGCCCAGCGACGAATAAGGGGAAAAGAATTTTCCAGTTTCTCGGTATTTCACGATGGTCAAATCAAAGCGCACGTGTGTTACTTTTCCAAATACCGTGCCGGGATTGGCGCCGGTATCTACCTGGAATCGGTCGAGCACGAACCGGTTCGAAACTACGTGGCTGAACTTGGTCGTCATCTTGGTTTGCAGGGGCAGTTCGGCTTTGATTTCATTGAAGGCGACGACGGTCGACTGTGGGCGATTGAATGCAATCCGCGAGCAACCAGCGGTTGGCACTTTCTCGCCGAACAACCGGGTGTCGAAAACTTGCTGACTCGAACTGATCGACCGATTCCAAATTCCGGTTTGCTTGAGGTTCCTTCCGGAATCAAGCGAATGGTCGCTTTTGCCATGCCGATTTGGGGACTTCAAAGTGCGTTGCGAAAAGGCAGGCTTCTGCAATTGGTGCCAGATTGTTTTCGTGCTCGGGACGTCGTCTTTCGCTGGCGAGATCCGATGCCCGCCTTGGCAGGAGCGGCCATTGGCATGGGCGAGTTGTTTTGGATCAGCTTTCGGCGTGGAATCAGTCCGCAGCACGCTTCGACCGTCGACTTTGAATTCAACGGGCAGGCGATCGATCTGAAGCGAGGCAACTCGGCATCCGAGCAAGGGTGAGCTGTCATGTCAGGATTAAGTTGGAGCAGCGAAGGTAATGAAAGGCCCGCCAATGATCGGTCGGCGTTTGGGAGGCATCACGAATTTCTACAGCGTTTGATAGGCCAGAGAAGTCAGAGTTTGGTGTCGAATATCGAAACTCGGGTCGAGCTGCTTTGCAACGACCAATGGCAAATGCCGGCAACGATCAACGACGAACAATGGACCAATTCCTACGTCTGCTCGCCTTATACGGGAGCCATCACCTATCCAATAGATGAATTACATCATCTCGATCGTGGGCTGACCCGAATTTTGATTCGCGGTTTGCTGGGTGGGTTGTCGCCGATCTTGCGATGGGGACAGATTAACCGGGTGGTCGCGATCAACAATTGGTTGTTTTCAACGAATCTGTATTCAGAAGATCCGGTGAACGTTGCGGCGGTCACGCGGTTCGTTATTGAGCGGTTTCCAAACCACGTCGTGATGTTTCGTTCCCTGAATCGAGCCACCAATTCCGAGTGGATCAAAAAATTCGAGGCCGAAGGATATCTCATGATACCTAGTCGGCAGGTGTACCTTTTCGAGATGGCATCGAAGTACTGGCAAAAGGTCAATGCGCGACGCGATCAGAATTTACTGCGGAAATCCAACTACGAGATCGTTTTTCATGACGAGCTCGATGAGCGAGATGATTCCCGGATCGCCGAACTCTATCGTCAACTTTACATTCAAAAATACTCGAAGTGGAATCCTGTATACACGGAATCGATGGTGCGGCTTTGGCGCGAAACAAAACTGCTCGAATTTTTTGGGCTTCGAGATCCCGCGGGTCGACTCAACGGAATTGTCGGACTGTTTCAGGTGGGTGACATCGTTTCTGCTCCGGTCGTTGGTTACGAAATGCAGGAACCGCAGTCCGCGGGTTTGTATCGGATGTTAATGGCGATTGTTTTGAGGATGGCTCGAGAACGACAGCTTCGACTTAACTTGAGTAGCGGCGCAGCCGACTTCAAGCGGGTTCGCGGTGGAGAGCCCCATATCGAATACTCGGCCGTTTGCGTAAAACATTTGTCTACCGGCAAGCAAATGGTCTGGAAATCGCTCAATCAGTTGTTGAGAAAAATTGGTGTTCCCCTTTTAAAAAAATACAAGCTTTGAATCATGTCGGAAATGTCCACCCGTTTAGAGAAAGCTTTTCAAAATCCGTTGCCCGAAGACGCTGCCGACTTGGATTTTGACCGCGATGAGATGGCGCGTATTACGGACGCCTGCATGCGATACGCAATCGATCACATTCACACGCTTCGTGATCAACCGATTGTCGATATGGACGGCGCAGTCGAACTCGCCGCGACATTTGATGAGCCGCTACCTTTGGAACCGCAATCGATCGATGAGTTGATTTCACGATTTGGTGAAGGCGTCGAAAAGACTTTCAACACTGCGGCGCCTGGCTACATCGCTTTTATCCCTGGGGGCGGTGTCTATGCGGCGACGTTGGCAGACTACCTTTCGATGTCGGTCAATCGCTACACCGGAATGTGGAATGCTTCGCCGGCGCTCATCCAGATTGAGCTCGCCGCATTGAATTGGATCCGGGAGTTGATTCAGTTGCCCGAGAACTTTGGCGGGCTCTTTACCAGCGGTGGCTCGATTTCCAGTTTGATTGCGATCATCACAGCAAGGCGAACAAGGCTTCCGGAAAATTTCCTCGACGGTGTCATTTACCTTTCCAAGGAATCACATCACTGCATCCCCAAATCGATCTTGCTGGCGGGTTTTCCCGAGTCGCGGATTCGATTTATTCAGACGGACAAGCGATTGCGAATGGATGTCGATGCGTTACGCGCGGCCGTCGAGGCTGACGCCGCAGCAGGTTTGTGTCCGTTCATGGTCGTGGCGAATGCAGGTTCGACCAACACCGGCGCGGTTGATCCGATGCCAGAGATTTCGCGAATTTGCAAAGACCATGAGATGTGGATGCATGTCGACGCGGCTTATGGCGGCTTCTTTCGAATGGTGGAGGGCGGAGAAGAATTGTTGCCAGGGATGGAGTTAGCGGACTCTGTCGTCCTTGATCCTCATAAAGGTTTGTTTCTTCCCTATGGAACAGGCTGCCTGTTGATGCGCGATCCCGAGGAGCTTCGCCGAGCTCATCAGTCGACCGCAGACTACATGCAGGATTTGGAACATCCAACAGACGCCGGTGTCAACTTCGCGGATATTTCGCCGGAACTGTCGCGGGATTTCCGCGGCCTGCGAGTTTGGCTTCCATTCAAGATGCATGGCGTCGAAGCATTTCGCGACAATTTGCGCGAAAAGCTTGAACTTACGCATTGGG
>CAYSXI010000268.1:0-5550 GCA_964434955.1 uncultured Pirellulaceae bacterium | reverse complement strand
CCTTCGCCGATCGGCAATTGCATCAGGAACGCATCAGCGCCGAGCTTTTCTTTCATTTGCTCAACGACTTTGAACGGGTCCGCGCCGGTTCGGTCCATCTTGTTGATGAATGCCAAGCGGGGAACGTGGTATCGCTTCATTTGGCGGTCAACGGTCAGCGATTGAGCCTGGACTCCACCGACGGCACACAAGACCAGAATCGCGCCATCGAGAACACGCAGCGAACGCTCGACTTCCACCGTGAAGTCAACGTGGCCAGGCGTGTCAATCAAGTTGACGTTGTAGTCGTTCCATTTGACGCTGGTCGCAGCGCTGGTGATCGTAATCCCGCGTTCCCGCTCCAACTCCATGTGGTCCATCGTGGCTCCGTCACCGCCACCGCGAACCTCCTCAATTTTGTGAATCCGACCTGTGTAGAACAAGATCCGTTCACTCAAGGTCGTTTTACCAGAGTCAATGTGTGCAGAAATTCCGATGTTTCGATACTTAGCCAAATTCATTTGGACACCAAATTCAACTTACAAAAAGTCGTAAAAAAGTTGTGTAATACGATTTATATTGAGTGGCCGAACAGACGCTGACGGCAGTTCTGTTCTTTCACTTTTGCCGTGAGGTATCGAACCCTCGAATGAGGCTTCCATTGAATCGTCGACGACATACGCTCCGTGTTGTCGCGATTACTTGGGCTCGGCGAACCGGGATCGCAAAATTGGATCGTGAGTTACCGGGCCTAGGCAATCGAGGGGGAAAAGATCAAGCAGGTTCGATTCGGCATTTCCGACTCGAATCCCGTCATCATCCTATGACGGCAATCATTCAAACCCACTGAGGAAATGCTTTGAACATTCGCGATGATTCACCGCATCTCATAATAGTTGTTTTGCCCTCGTGGGAAAGAGCAATTGGGCCGGAATCCCCGAAAAAATAAAGGTCCCGGCCGCGCAATCCTTCCTTTCAATCATCGGTTGTCAACGGCAACGGCCTTTAGTTTCTGACCCTCATCAAACGCCCCGATTCCGTTTCGAGTTTGGGCTCATTTTGGGGCCGCCTGCGTTCGGTGATAGCAACGCGAATTATGGTCCCATTGATCCCGGATAGTGAAACGTAATTGCCCGCCGTCGGTTGAATCGCCGCCATTACCGGGCTATGGGCCAACACGAAAAATGTCGGCGTCGATCAGGGATTCACCAGGTTTTGGCGACGAATCCGCTTCAAAAAACCAGTCGCTGGTCCCGACCACCGCCCGAAAAACTTATCAAGTTTTTTTGTAGACAGTTTCGTCTTCGGCCGCCAATTCCACCACAATTCGATTGCCTTCGATGTGGAGGACACGAATCGCTTGACCGGGTTCGATGTATGACCCCTCGCTGACGACGTCCATGGAAACACTTCCAAATTTAGCCCGTCCCGCGGGGCGAAGCACCGATTCGGCGGTCCCCCAGTCCCCGATCGATACATCGGGATGTGGCTTCGGTGTGGGTTTCTTGGAGTGCGATTCCCCGTCCGTTGCCTCGTCCTCATCGGCATCCGCGACCGGCTGCAACATCAGCCGGTTAAAGATCGGAATGCTGCCCATCCGCCTGGTTATCACGCCAGCCACAATCAAGACGACCAGCATCGATCCGGCAATCAGCAACAGCGTTTTGAATGTCTCGCTCCATTGGAACGAGGTTTCAGGCCAGACAAATCCCTGGATCGCCATCATCACACTGACAAAAAGCAGCAAAAGTCCCATGATGCCCGAAATGCCCCAGCCGGGAATCACGAAAATCTCCATCAACAGGAATACGATTCCGGCGACAAACAAAACGACTTCGAGCCAACCGGAAGTCCCCCCCATGAAGCGGCTCCAGAAGAACAGCAAAGCGCAAAGGCCGGCAATTAAGCCGCCGGCACTGATGCCCGGAGCAGAAAGCTCGATATAAAGCGCAATCAGGCCAACGATAATCAGGATCGCCGTGATGAAGGGGTTGGCCAGAAAATGAGCCATCCCGTCCGAAAAGTTATAGCTCTGTTCCCGGAGCGATCCGTCAATGTTGAGAGTCCCTTTCAAACCTTCGCGACTTTCCGCATGGTCCGTCGCCACGCCGAGTTCGACAGCGCGAGCACCATTGATCGTCAAAAACTTGTTCTTGCCCGATTCTTCAACCAGCTTCCAATCGCCATCTTCAACCGGCAGTTCCTCGTTTTCCAGGATGTCCCTTTTTTTGTACTCAATTGAGCCATCCTCTTTCGTCTTCATGTAGATCGCGACGTCCTGATTAATCATCGCTTCGACCAAATCGGGAGAACGCCCTTTGGCTTCCGCCAAATCCCGCGCCTGGCGGATGAACACGGATTTCGCTTTTGCTTCGGCATAGCGAAATGCCCAGAGCGTCGGGTCGAACTGGATAACCCCGATGTCGCCGATACGGCCTTCAAGCGACATGATGGTTTCGTCGCAACCAAAACTCACCATTGCCGCGCCGCTGTAGGCGTCTTCTTTGATGTAAGCGACCGTGTGGGCCCAGTTGCAGTCCTTGAGCATGTTGGCGATCTCCATGCTCTCAACGAGGTAACCGCCAGGACTGTCGATTTCAATGATCAGGATGTCGGCTTTCTGCCTTTTCGCCCAATTGAATCGATTGCGGAAATACTTGAGAAGCTTTTGGTTGATCTCGCCTTTGAACTCGATCAAGACCGCTTTCTGGTATCCGTCTTTACGGTCTTTCTTGACGTTTGGGATTCGTGGCGGATCTTCGTTTTGCTGTTGCGGATAAGCGATCGAGCAATGAGCGACCAACGATATCAGGCAAACTGACAGCAGAATTGCCCCGCGAAATGCCATCACTTTGGAAAGAGCATCGATTGACATTGCAAATATCAACTCTCTGGATTCAAATTGCGCACACTCGGAAACCAACGTTTGAAACTTGAACTATTTTGGCACAAAAGGTGCTGTTTGATTCAAATAGTTCTCACGATCAAAACGCGAATCGGATGAATTCAAATTTTGAAAAGTGCGAGTTTCAAATTGCCGCATAAATCGCGGCGGAAAAGTCGTTTGCGAAAAGGGTTGAAGATCCTGAAACGGAATTCGGAATCTCGGCCAAGTCACTTTTTGCAAACCGAATTGTAATTGTTACCGGCATTTTACGCCGGACAACTGACCCGCGTCAAAACGGGATGCCGAAGACGCGGGACCAAATCCAAGGAGGGATTGGGATGAATATTCGAGGCAGAAGTTTGCTGTTGGCGCTGAGCGTTGCGACTCTTTTTTCCGTGGTTGGCTTATCGAATTGCCAGGCTCAAAAGACGGTCCTCTATTACTTTACGTCCAAGCACTGTGCGCCCTGCAAACGAATGGAGCCCACCATCCAGTGGTTGCACAAGCGCGGACACCAGGTTTACGTGATCGACATTCAGGCTCAGCCGAGTTGGGCCAAGCATTTTGGCGTGACCCAAACTCCGACCAGCGTCATCGTGTCGGATAATGTTGTCTATGGACGGCAAACCGGGATCATCGAAGCGAATCGCCTCGAACAGGCGCTGTCGAAAGCCAGTCAGTTGGCGGCTGCGAATACTCAAAACCGTCGATCGATCGCGCAAGCATCCGGCACCCAAATGTTGGACCAGGTGGCTGCGAATCAACCTTCACGAACTTCTCCGAGGCAAAACGATGTTCAGCCTTTAAGCGTTCCCGTTTCACGGAATAACGAGCGCGAAGTCTACGTATCATCAGGCCTTTCGCCCAAGCAAAAGGCCCACCGTGCGACCGTTCGTTTAAGCGTCGAGGACCCGGAAGGTATTTCGCACGGGACGGGGACGATTGTTCACGTCAAAGGAAAGCACGCATTGATTTTGACCTGCGGTCATATTTTCCGAGAGTCGCGCGGAAAGGGCACGATCAAGGTTGACTACGGGTTCGCCGACGGAAAATTGCAAACTTCGGATGGCAAGTTATTGGCCTGTGATTGGAATTCGCGGGATGTCGCGTTGGTGACGATGCAGCTCGATTCGGAGATCGAGCCAGTGGAATTGGCCAGTGCGAATTTCCTTCCTCGCCAAGGCGATGCGGCATTTTCCGTTGGATGCAGCCGAGGGCGAGCACCCACCGTGATGGATTGCCGAGTGAAACGGACCGCCCGCTACGGTCTTGGAAATGATCCGTTCATGGCGATGAAGATCGATACCACGAACAAACCGACTGACGGTCGAAGCGGCGGTGGGCTTTTTGATGATCAAGGCCGATTGATTGGCGTTTGCAATGCAATGGCAGAAGAACTTGACGAGGGTATCTACAGTTCATTGGAGAACGTCTTTTGGCAATTGAAGGAGCTCAAGCTGGACCGGATCATTGCAGAAAGTCAGCAGCAAACCCTCGTTGCGTCAAATCGAAACACGCGATCCGTCAATCCAGCTCGGGGAGCTTCCCTACGCCAGGTAGCGAACACTCGGGAAGAATGGGAAGTCACCGTCCGTTCTCGCAAAACGGGTGAAACATTCACCATTCCCGCTCCTTCCCAACGCCTGTTGCAAACCTTGGCGGCGGAATCCCGATTGAATCCGAACGAGCGAATCGCAACTCGCCCTCAGGACATGCCGGACGTAAGTGGAATCCGCCCTCAGCGGAATCAGCAGTATCGAGCTCAATCCCCTCGATAAGGTGTGGGCTTTGTAGATAACCGGGGCAGATTTTATCGGATCTGCCCCATTTGAAACAAATTGGGGCCGATATTGAGCGCCGGCCCATTTCTTGCAAAAAAAACTCCAAAAAGTTGAGAACTTTCTGAAACTTGTCTGGTTTTATTTGGCGACAAGTGGCTGGGCTTTCGGTAAACCCGCAATCCTCAAGGTGACGCGTTTTTCGCCCATTTGTCGCGAGGAAGCAATTCCAACGGGTTCTCATTCGGTCGTTGTGACCATTAAAAGAAATACACAGGGAGTTTGAAATGAAACTGGATCGAATTTTCTTGCTGGGCGGTATTTGCCTTATCGCAGTCGTTTTGGTCGCGGCAGACAGTGTCCAGGCGCAAGGAAGAGGTGGTTTCGGTGGCGGTCGTGGTGGCTGGGGAGCCATGGGACAGCAATTCCAAATGATGGGTTTGCTCCGCAACGAAGACGTCGCCAAAGATCTCGAGCTTACTGACGAGCAACTGCAAAAGTTTGATGATCTTCAGCAGGATATGCGTTCATCCATGCGGGACATGTTCCGTGACCTTCGTGAATTGAACGAAGAAGAGCGCGTAGAAAAAATCCAGGAATACATGGATGACTACAAATCAGAAGTCAATCGCATTCTCCTTCCACACCAGTCCAAGCGGCTTTCTCAAATCAATTTGCAGCGAACCATGAGCAGCACACGTGGCCGTGGTAACGGTGCTTTGGCTTTGTTGCAAAACAAAGAATTGGTCGAAAAACTTGGCATCACGGAAGAGCAGATCGAAGACATGCAGAAGAAGTCGGAAGAGGTTGCCGAGGAAGTTCGCAAAAAGATTGAGCGAATTCAAAAGGAAGCCCAGGAAGAGGTTTTGGGTGTTCTTTCCAAGAGCCAGCGCAAAGAGCTGGAAG
>CAYSXI010000267.1:0-5564 GCA_964434955.1 uncultured Pirellulaceae bacterium | reverse complement strand
AACGTAACTTGAAGCTTGCTACGACAAGTTGCGAGCTGAAGGTGTTACAGATCTTCACGAATACCTGAAGTCGAGCCCCGAAAAAGCGCTCGAACATTTTGCGTTGATTGAACCGATCTACCGAAACGAAAAAGCCGCGGAAACGTTTGACGCTTCCGACCGGGATGAGTTGATTGCACGATTCGCCGAAACATTGATTCCTGAAACGGCAGGCCCCTTTTCGGATTTCCTGGCTGCGGTTTTTCAGGGAGCGAGGCGATTCGGTACGGAGAGCAAACACGTCACGCTTGCCGGGCGGCAAATCACGATTTCCATTCAAGCCCGATTTTTTCGCTGCGGCGAAAACCTGATGAAAGTTTGCACGGTTACCGAGGTATCGGATCGTGTAAATGTCGAACAAACACTTTCCCAATTGCAGTCACGCTACGAGGTGGCCCTTCGGGAAACCGAGATGGGCGTTTGGGAGTGGAACCTCACTGAAAACAAACTGGTGTTTGATTGCGAGTATGGAAGGATCCTGGGGTATTCTTCGGATGAATTGAATAACAACCCGGAGATCATTGTCGAGTCCGTGCATCCCGATGACAAATTGCAAACGGAAGCACTCGTGGACGAGGTAATCCGCGGCAAGCGAAACGAATATTTCAATGTCCACCGGATGCGGAAAAAGAACGGGTCTTACCTCTGGATTCGTTCCCATGGCCGAGTCTGTGAACACTCCCATGACGGGAAACCCATCCGGGCCGTCGGTACGATGTGCGAGATTAACTCAGAGGTTCACAATCGTGAATTCCTGAAAATCGAAAGACTGATATTTCAGTCATCGACATCCGGCATACCGATACTGACCATCTTCAACACCGTGGCCAATCGAATTGAAGAAGTTTACCCGGACTTCCGAGTCGCCATTCATGTCCTTGATGATGCCGGGCAGTTTATCGAATACTGCGCAGCCCCGACGCTCGGCGACGATTACAAGAAAGTTGCCATTGGATTTGATGTGCTCAATACGGCCAGCGCGTGCCAACGGGCTGTCAAAAAGCGAAAGATTGAAATCGTTCCCGATTTTTCAAAGGATGAGGCTTTCGAGATTGTTGCGCAAGCGTTCAAGTCATTTGGAATTTGCGGATGCTCATCGATTCCCATTTTGAGCAGCAACGAAAGTCCGATCGGGACGATGTGCCTTTATTCGCGCACCGAGTTGGATAAATCCGAATTGGAACTGCTCGGGCTGGAACGGATCTCGCGATCACTTGCGCTCATTTATGAAAAAGAAAAGCAGATTGAACGCCAATCTCAACTTCAAACGCAGGCTCAAAATCGCCAAAAATTTGAAAGCCTCGGCCAGATGGCGGGTGGTATCGCACATGACTTCAACAATCTTCTGCTCTCAATCATTTGCAATGCGGAACTGATTGAACTTCAGGCGAGTGATCATCCGGAAACGGTCAAGTGTGCCGATGAGATCATTCGCGCCTCGTCAGTTGCGGCCAATATTTGCCGTCAGATGCTCGCCTACGCCGGAAAGGCCGAGTCGACACGTGCGGCCATCCACTTGAACGAAGTCCTGTCCGAAATCACCACGCTGGTTCGTTCCGCGACCACGCACACCATTCAGATAACGGTTGAGTGTGACGACGAGCTTCCCGCGATCATTGGCGATGCCAGCGCCTTGTCACAGGTATTCATGAATTTGCTGACCAATGCGGTGGATGCCATTCCGGAAAGTAACGGGCAGATCTTCGTAACGGCGGGAACCGGAGAGCTTGACCAATCGCAACTGGATGAATTGATGCTTGGCAATCAGTTGTCTCCAGGCCCTTATGTTTTCGCGTCGGTTTCAGACAACGGCCCCGGCTTCGATCCATCGATCAGTACAAAAGTGTTCGACCCATTTTTTACGACCAAACAAACGGGGCGCGGATTGGGCTTGGCGACGGTCCTGGGAATCGTGGAACAACATGGCGGTGCCATTGATGTCGATTCCGTGCCGGGACACGGCACCTGTTTCACACTTTATTTCCCGCAGGCAGAAATCCAACAAAACGGATCACCGCGTGATTCGACGACGATCCCAAGTTCCATTCCTTGTGGACAGCGAATCCTGGTTGTCGACGATCACAATTTTGTGCGTCAGTCCATCCGCAAGAACTTCGAGTCCGAGGGTTGCGAAGTGGCAATTGCCGAAAGCGGACAGTCAGCGATTGAGATGATCCGCCAGGAAAAATTCGACTATGTCCTACTCGATTTGATTATGCCAGGCTTGAGCGGACTGGGAACCTATCGCTTGATTCGTGAATTTGACCAGGAAACGCCCGTATGCTTCATGACGGGATTCGCCGCTAATTCCGAGATCGAAAAGGTTGTCCGAATTGACCCAAGTGCCAAGCTGATTCGCAAACCTTTCCAAAGGCACGAACTCATTCGCCTGGTCGCAAATTCAAATGAAACAGGCGTTTGACGCCGAATATCAGGAGAGGATGGGCTTGATCAGTTTGCCGTGAACATCGGTCAGTCGCATGTCACGTCCACTCCAACGATAAATCAATTTGGTGTGATCAATGCCTAGCAAATGAAGCATCGTGGCGTGAAGGTCGTGGATTTGCAATTTATTTTCCACTGCCTTGTATCCGAATTCATCGGTAGCACCGTAAATGGTTCCGCCTTTGATTCCTCCGCCGGCCATCCAAAGGCTAAAACCGAAAGGATTGTGATCGCGACCATTTGAGCCTTGAGCAAAAGGCGTTCGCCCAAACTCGCCTGACCAGACGACGAGCGTGGATTCAAACAATCCTCGTTGCTTAAGATCCGTGAGTAAAGCGCCAATTCCCTGATCGACGGCCGTTGCATTGTCGTGATGCCCGCGTTTCAAGTTCCCGTGCTGATCCCAACGATCGTGTCCAACCGCGGGACACGTCAACTCAATAAAGCGAACCCCTTTTTCGACAAGCCGCCGGGCCAACAAACATTGACGCCCAAACGTCGCGGTCCCTTTGGACTTTGCATCCAATCCGTACAGCTTTCGGGTCGCGACCGTTTCACCCCGCAAACTTGTCAGTTCAGGAACCACCGACTGCATTCGATAAGCCAGTTCATAATTTGAAATTGCAGACTCGATTTGATCATCCGATCCATTCTGCTCAAGCGATCGTTGATCAAGCTGATTCAAGAAATTCAACTTATTGCGTTGAAGCTTATCGTTTTTCTCCCTTCGCCGAATATTGGCAACCGGGTTGACGCTCGAATTGAAAATCGAACCCTGATAGGCGGCTGGGAGGAAGCCGCTGTTAAAGCAATCCAAACCACCGGGTGGAATCAAGCCACCATTCAAGACAACGAATCCCGGCAAGTCCTTGCATTCACTGCCAAGCCCGTAACCCATCCAGGCTCCCATGCTGGGGCGGCCTTGAAATCCATTGCCGGTATGCAAAAAGTAATTCGCGTTGGTATGTTCCGAGAAGTTACTGGTCATGGACCGGATGACGGCCATATCGTCGACATGTGCCGCAACATAGGGAAATAGCTCGCTGACGGGCGTGCCTGATTTGCCGTGCTGCTTGAACTTCCACGGGCTCTGTAACGTTTTTCCGATGTTGTTGAACTGAGTTGGCTCAATCTTCATTTTGAAGGGTTTGCCATTCTCTTTGGCCAACATAGGCTTGGGATCAAAAGTATCGACCTGGGATGGACCGCCGTCCATGTAAAGGTAGATGACGTTTTTCACCTTGGCTTCGTAGTGCGTTTCCTTCGGATCGAAGGGGCCTTTCTTCTTTTTGTCATCGGCCAGCAAAGCCCCGTATTCGGGCTGAGACATCAGGGCCGTTGCCGCAACGGCGCCAAAACCCATGGCCGCTTGCTGCAGCATCTGACGCCGCGACATTGGCGAATCCTGGAAGCGACGACAGTGAAAACGTTTCGTACTCATGGCATATCAACTCGCGAATCAAATCGCTGTCTAACGAACGTAGATAAATTCTTTTACGTTAAAGATCACGTGACAATAGTCGGCCCAAACCTTTTGATTGGACATGATTTTGTCTTCCGAAACCGAATGAGCCTTGGCCTGCTGGCGAATAAACTCTTTCGATTTTGCCTTCTCGAAAACGGAGGGCATTCGAGAAAAGGCGGCCAAATAAACGCGATCGATTCGTTTCTCCATCGTTTCCTGTTCAACGGCAACCAATTTGGCGGCCCATTTCTCAGACTGCAGGATCACGAATGGGTCATTCATCAAAATCAACGCCTGCGCCGGTACGTTGGACACCGTTCGTCGGCCAATCGTATTGAATGGTACCGGGGTATCAAACGCGAGCATCATCGGATTCAAAAAGTTCCGTCGCGTTTCAATGTAGATGCTTCGACGACGCCCGCCATCAAGGGGACCGCTGCGGCCCGGGCGCCCACGTCCCTGCATGAATTCGGTAAGGTGAATCGGAACGGATTTCCCGTACATGGTTCTGTCAAGTTCACCAGAAATCTCCAACATCGCGTCTCGAATCGCCTCACCCTGCAATCGTCGTCGATTCATGTGCTGGAGCAATTGATTGTCTGGATCAATCTCCCTTGACTTCGAGCTGGGCGTGCTTCCCATTCGATAGGTTTGGCTAAGAACCATTCGCCTAATTGTCTTTTTGATTGACCAATTGTCTTCCGCCAATTGAACGGCCAGGAAATCAAGTAGCTGGGGATGAGAAGGCTTGGCGCCGAGGACTCCAAAATTATCGACTGAGGCAACGATCCCCCGGCCAAACAAATGATGCCATAGACGATTGACGATAACGCGCCGCGTTAACGGTGATTCGGTGACCATTTTTTCCGCCAATGCCAATCGCCCACTGCCATCCTGGGGCTTCAACAATCGTCGCTCCGGATCCAAGGCTGTAATCATCCCTCGTGCCACGGGCGGGCCCAGGTTTTTATGATTGCCACGAATAAACACATTTTCGTTCTCACCCGTTCCGTCGGTGATTCCAACCGCAAAAAACGGGGCAGGCGTTTTACGATTAATCTCGGCAAGGGACTTGAAGTGCGAATCCCAGGTTTCGAACAGTGAATTTCGCGAATGGGTTGCTGACATCGCTTCCACGGAAACGTTTGAGGCATCGGCCCCCAACAACTCATGTTTGACCATGGCAGCCAGGACGTAGCTGGAGTCCCGTTTTGATTTTGCGTTTGCGTCGCTCAACAACTTGAGCATCTCGCGTGTCATACGCTCGCAAAAGGAATCCAGGTCCATGCCCTTCGTTAGCGCATTCTCGGCTGCCGAGGACGGATAGTCGGCAGGATGGCCACCATCCGAAAAATAGATTTCGTCCAGGGCGACAAAACCCTGACCATGGTCAATGATTTCCAGATGAGCCTTTTTGCCAATGTGGTTCCTCAGATCCCCCCCTTGGGTTTTCCACTTGTAGTCACCGCCACTGCTGAAATTAAAGGTAAGCCCGTTGTATAAAAGCGAGTTATAGATATCCATCGTGAAACCATCGACAATCAGGCGCACCCGAACATTCTCAGAGTTCATTCGGTAGTGGACGTGTCGATGTTTGATTTCAAATGTCGGCGAG
>CAYSXI010000266.1:0-5568 GCA_964434955.1 uncultured Pirellulaceae bacterium | reverse complement strand
TCGCGTTCGCAATTGGGACGCAAATCCAGTTATCTGAACGTTTGATCGTTCGCTCGGGCTATCTTTACACGTCTCAGCTCTTCGACGACACCGACACCTTTTTCAATATCGCATCGGACCTGAGCTATCGGCACGCACCCTCATTTGGTGCCACCTACCACCTGACGCCCAACGCGTCGGTTAGCTTTGCTTACAATTATCTGTTTGAGTGGAATTCTTCCGGGCCCTCTGTTTTGCCCGGCGGTGCCATTCCAGGAAGTTCTGTGACGACGAGCATGGACTCGCACATCGGGACCTTCGGCGTGAATGTGCGATACTAAACCTCGAATGATTCAGCAGGTAATGGCGTTGTCTTTGGCAACGCCTTTTTTTTGCCTACAAGCGACCGGTACAATCAGGCCTCCCAATGCTTAGAATGGCGGAATTGCCATACTAACCCGGAGTCTTCATGTTTCGAACCTGCTGCTTTGCGATCACTGTTTTTGTTTTTTCGCTTGGGAACTTTCATGGCTCGCTGATAGCTCAAGAACGATCCTCCAAGTTCGAAGGCAGCATCGACGTTTTCTTTGCTTCGGGTAAGTTGACGATCCACAAACTTTTCCCCAGCGAACGTTTTCCGAATATCGTCTGCGGGACGGACGGAACGGTGATTGCGACCTACGGCAGTTCAACGATTCGATGTCGACGCAGCACCGATGGTGGAGCAACCTGGAGCAAGGAAATCGAAATCGCGAAGCCGGGATTTCAGGGCGGAGGCATGACGGTGGACGAATCGACCGGGGCCGTTTTCGTCTTTGCCGAGAAAAATCATCCGCCCGCCAAGATTATGGTTTACCGTTCCGACGACCAGGGAGAGTCATGGCGTGCCATTTCGACTTCGATTGGCAAGGATAAAAATGGCAACCTGCCGTCGATGCACATGAATGAACACGGAATTACGTTGCGTCACGGGAAACACAAGGGACGGCTAATCCGACCCTCTCGATGGTATGCCGGCAAGAACGATCGGAAACTCTGGCCCAAGCATTACACCAACGCCATTTACAGTGACGACCATGGCAAGTCGTGGAAAACGAGCGATCCATTTCCTGAAAACGGAACGGGTGAAGCCACATTGGCCGAACTGTCCAATGGAACCATTTACTACAACTCACGCCGTCATTGGGCAGACGAAGGCAAAAACCCTCGCAGACGGTGGACAGCGATCAGTCAGGACGGTGGACAAACGTGGAAGGATTTGAAATTCTGCCAAGCATTGCCAGACGGTCCGCAAGATTCCAACTATGGCTGCATGGCCGGCCTCGTACGACTGCCAATCAAAGACCGAGACATTCTTTTGTATAGCAATTGCGACAGTGAACGTGGAAGGGTCAAGGGAACCGTCTGGGCCAGTTTCGATGGCGGGAAATCTTGGCCGCTAAAACGCCAGGTTTTCGAAGGTCGGTTTGCCTACTCATCAATGACCGCCGGCCGCCCGGGAACGAAATCGGAGGGCAAGGTATTCTTGCATTTTGAAGGGGGGGAAAAGGGAACCTCATCATCGGTCGCCGTTTTCGATCTCAAATGGATTCTCCAGGGAACAGAAACCGGCGATGGGTCGCTGCCGGAATGGATTAAAGTTGACAAACCGGCAAGTTGAAATTGCCAACTCCCTTTTGATACTGCCTTCGGCGATTGGCAAGCACTCAGTACTGCACTGGCTCGTTAAAATACGTATACGAAAATCCGTTTGACCTTTTGAAATTTTCCCTCGGCCGGCGAAGCCTTCATGATTGATCTTCTCTTTTCACTCGATCCATCCTTCCTCTTCGAATTGCCTGAACTGCTGGCTCAAGCCGGTGGCGGAGGTAACTTCGGTGGAGGCGGCGGTGGCGGAGGAGGATTTGGTGGTGGCGGTGGAGGCTTCGGAGGTGGCGGCGGTGGTTTCGGCGGCGGCGGCTTTGGAGGCGGTGGCTACAGCGGAAGTGGAGGCGGTGGTGGAGGCGGATTGTTGGCCTTACCAGCGACGTGCTCCGTGCCGCTCATCATTGTCATCGTGATCATCATCGTGATCGCGCAACAGAAAGAACGAAGCGTTCGAATTCGCCGCACCATTCGCAAGGGCCGCAAGGTCCAGGAAGAAATGATGCGAAGCGACGCACTTTCCCGAATCAAGCAGGCCGATCCTGACTTCGACGTTGCCACGTTCTTGCAACGAACCGCAAACGCATTTGTCACGACGCAATACGCATGGAGCGATCAAAACCTGAATGCTTGCCGCGCCTTCATATCGGATGGTGTTCACGAAAGATTCGATCTCTACATCGCGATGCAGAAGGCCGAGAACATTCGAAATCGCATGAAAAATGTTCAAATCCTGAGCCAACAGATCGTTTGTGTTACCAGCGACCCTGGATTTGACACGATTCACGTTCGCGTGGTCGCATCCGCGATCAGCTACAACGAAAGTTTGACCACCGGAAAATGCGAATCCGGGAGTAACACGGTCCCGCTTCAATTTACAGAAATCTGGTCATTTTCTCGTCGACCGGGGGTGAAGACAAACACGAAGGCTTCGTTGCTCGATGGGAACTGTCCAAATTGTGGCGGCCCGGTCGCGATTGTGGATCGCGCCCAATGCCCTCAATGCGACTCCATTGTCAACTCAGGCAAGTTTGACTGGGTTTTGGCAGAAATCACCCAGGACGAAGAATGGGTGGTTCCACCAGCATCGCATCATGTCCCCGGCTGGCAAGAAGTCTCTGCCGCGGATCCAGGATTGAATTTCCAACACATCGAGGACCGCGCGAGCTGCATTTACTGGCGATGCATGATGGCGGTGTACTTTCAAGATTTCGGCTATGCCTTCCCGATCCTGGACCAAAACCTGAAACAAGTTCCCCGACGTTGGTATCTCGGCGAAAACGGGTTTTGGAAAACGCCTGCCGTTGGCGTTGTTGAAATCATTCGCGCTACGCCTGCCATGAACGACGAGTTTGATCGAATTCACGTTCGGATTCGCTGGTCCGCGACCCGCGCGGAAGGTGACCGAAAGCACCCGCGGCTTCTCGATCATCAACGAATTTACTCGCACGTTCTCGTTTTGAAGCGGTCGAAGAATGTCAAAAGCAAGATCGATTTCACCTTTGCTTCTTCCAGTTGCTACAACTGCGGCGCACCCATCAACGTTGGCAAATCGGGAACCTGCGAGTTTTGTTCGACCGAACTAAATGACGGAAAGCTCGATTGGATCCTGGAGTCCGTTGAAAGTTATGACGCGGTCAAAGAAGCCTATTTCGATGATGTGCACCGACTCGAACGCGAGCGGTTTTCCAATGAACCCGAACTTCTTGCGGCCATGGTCAAAATGGTCATGTCGGATGGCCAATTGGATGATCGCGAACGACGTTTCATTACGAACATGGCCAGGTCACGTGGCGTCGGCCCGGAAAAACTTGAGTTGATTCTTGCGACCGCAGCTTCCGACAGTGAAGCCATCCAGATGCCAAAGAACGAAGATCAGTGGCGATATTTTATGGACCAGCTCATCCGGGCATCGCTGATTGACGGACGCATCACAAGGCATGAACAGCAAATCCTGCTCAACGTCTGCAAAGAACTGAATTGGTCCCATGCCGACTTGAAGTATGCGGTCGCCAGGATCCGCAAGGAGTTACTCCAGCAATCGCGAGCGATTCTCGGCCAAGCCAAGCGTCGCCGAAAAAACAATGAGCGATTTTTCGACGACTAAGCCAGCGCCGATATCCGAGCGTCAGTTGCTTTTTTGCAGCGGATCGGCAGTCAACAAAGCTGCCATCATCCGAACACCATAAAACAAGTTTCCAACTCGAAGGTTTTCATCGGGGCTGTGCTGATTGTTGTCATGATTGGCCATGGGAACAATCATGATTGGCTGCTCCAAATAGTCTGAGATTAAGTACAGTGGCAAAGATCCACCGAGGCCCGGGACTTTCAAAAGCTTCTCGTCGCCAACGCATTCCTCAAGCCTCCTAACGACCGGCCTGATCTGAGCGTGATTCATGGGCGTTCGAGCCGCCGGATACCCTTTGAATGTCGTAACAAGCTTGACGATTTTCTTGTTTTCTCGACGCTGCTTCATCGAGGGTTCCTTGTCGACGACCAGATATCCTTGCGATTCCATATGCTTGCGAATCAATTCGATCATGGCTCGGGGCCGATTCCCTTTGACCAAGCGTATATCCAGCGAAGCCGTCGCCGTATTGGGGACGATATTTCGCGCGGTCGGCCCCACGGTCCCACAGCGAATGCCTTTCACATTCAAAGAGGGAATTTGCATCCGGGCCAGATAGCTTTCGTTTTCGTTATCTGATTCTTTCAACCCAAGTTCACGCCGCAAGGAATCGTCGATCGCGGGCACCGCCGCAAGCTCTTTTTTCTCTTCCTCGGTCAAGGGTGTCATCGAATCATGAAAACCCATTACGACGACATTGCCTTTGGCATCTTTCATACTCGCCAACAGCTTCGAAAGCCTGAGTCCTGGATTCGGGGCCCAATTCCCATAGTGCCCCGAATGCAGGTTACGCGTGGCCCCATACACGGTCAGTTCAAATCCGCAAATTCCACGAACGCCAAAGTAAACGGTCGGTTTGCGACTTTGATGAAGCGGTCCGTCACAGAATAGCCAGAGATCGACATCGCGAAATTTTTCCGCATACGCATCCAGGGTTTTCTTCATGTTTGGCGAACCAATTTCTTCTTCACCGTCAAAGAAAAATTTGATGTTGGAAGTTAGAGCGACTTCGCTCTCTTTCAAACAGTCCAGGGCATTCAGAAGTGCAATCAAAGGCGCCTTATCGTCCGAGGTACTACGTCCGTAAACACGCCATTCCTCATCAATCGCTTCGCCATTTTTCGGCCAATCCCTGGGGCGACCACCTTGTTCCATCGCTCGACTATATAACTTCGGCTCGAATGGACGCGTCGACTTCCACCGGGCAGGGTCGACTGGCTGTCCATCGTAGTGGATGTAAATCAAGATCGTTCGTTTGGCATTGGGTGTCCTGATCTCGCCGTAAATCGCTGGATTGGCACCGGTAACTTCGAGCAGTTCCATTTTCGCGCCCCGCTTTTCGAATTCCTTGACGAGGTATTGAGCATTCTTGCGGACGTCTTTTTGCTCACGACTTACGTTCGGCAGCTCAACCAGTGTTTTCAGCTGCTGCAAAACCGTCGCTCCCTTCCGTTTCAAATAATCGTCAACTTTGCTTCGAACCGGATCTTGGGCGACGACAATGCTTGCCGTCGCGGAACCGATCAAAACGGCAGAAAACAAAACCAGAGAATTCCATCGGACCATCTTCGCAACCTATTTTTCAAAGAAGAAATGGATCGATTGATATTAAGGCCCTGGAAAGCGGTTCGCAACGCATTGGCGAAGCACTGTTACCGGAACTTGCTGTTTCGTGAAACGGAATACTTCCGTACCACCCGAGCTCGTTTGAATCGCTCCTGGAATAAGAACAAAACGGAGAAGCGACCATTGCTCCGTTCAGGTCAAAAGAGCCGGTCTCACGGAGTGCATCCGCCGAAGCTCAGAATAAAACACAA
>CAYSXI010000265.1:0-5583 GCA_964434955.1 uncultured Pirellulaceae bacterium | reverse complement strand
TGTTTGCGACTTTGGCTTAGCGGTCCACGACTCAATGCGACACGATTTGCAAGGCCAAATTGCAGGTACGATATCGTATATGTCGCCTGAGCAAGCAAAGGGAGAAACTAGGGATCTCGATGGAAGGACCGACATTTGGGCTATCGGCGTAATTCTTTATCAAGGCCTAACGAATGAACTGCCTTTTACTGGTCCGACCCAATCGGCGATCTTGGATGAAATCTGTAATCGACATGAACGCCCAATCGATCAGCAAGTTGACAAAATTCCAAAGGCAATTGTCACAATAGTAGGAGAATGCCTCTCGAAAGACATCAACAAGAGGCCAGCATCAGCTCTGGCTGTTGGGAGGATCCTAGAGGAATATTCCGATTCCGAGCCGAGGGATCGGCGCGGAATCAGTTCACGGAGAGTTTTTATTGGCTCAGCACTTGCGGCGAGTTTGGTTTCCGTCGGATATGTGGGATATAAACTCGCATTTCCAGAGCGAAAATATGGGTACAAAGAAGAGCAGGTAACTGGATCATTAAGGGTGATAACAGATGCTGAAGCTAATGGGACCAATTATGAAATATCTGACGGTGAAGTATTCGTCTCGTCAAGCAAAAGCGCGTTGTTGGGAATTGGGTACAACGAGTCGGACGATTTTAGAATATCGATCGATATCGAGACATCAGATTGGGAAAGAGTCGGTTTTTTCTTGGGATTGCAAGACGAAATGCTTCAGCTTTTCATGCCATTTCCAAATCCAGATGAAACAGGTTTCGCATTGAATCGGTATGTCGCTCGATTTGATAAAAAGTACGGGTATCGATTTTCAGATTTTGCCGGCGCGGCACCGGTAGGTAGCCTTTCGAAGAACAAGAAGGTTTCTTTGTTCTTGGCATACAAACTCGGGCGTCTCGTTGTCGGTAAATTCAATTCTTGTTCAATTATGCCGGTCAATGAAAGCGAAAAGGCTCATCACGTACCGGTCAAAGGTGTGTTCGGGATATATCTCAATGACACATCTTGTCGCATAAAAGATTTTTTATTTAACGGTGAGGGAATTAGTTTTGAGTAACAGCCGAAGAAAAAATTGTGAGTTTGAAATTATGAGTGTGGCCTATGCTCGCACGCCAAAGGGAAATTTGTATTTTGCCGTGGTGCAAATTGCCAATCGTTCGGAAATTCATCATGACTTCGACCTTGTCTATTACCCTGACTCCTCAAGGCCAACAAGGATCCGAATTCCCTGCCGTAGTAATCCTGGCTCCGTCCAATATTTTTTGGTGCCTGTAGGCCCTTCATGCCCAACAACCGAGAGCAAGGTTGCATTAATTGCGACTCCAATTATCGACCACGTTTTGGATTCAAAGCTGGTTCCTCGTTGCGCAGAAGAAGTGAGAGTAATGGAGGGTGATCGGGCGACTTGGGATTTTAGCGGCAAATCCGACAGTGAAGCCCAGTCGGATGCTGGCGCACTTTTTCCGCCATTGATTAATCTCGATCCGACTCGTGACTGTACCGATGGCACTTACCTTAGAACGTACTATACCAATGCGACAAATTTTGCGGATGGTTTGGTTGACTTCACCGTCTCTACCGACTTTTTTGGGGAAGTAAGAGTTGAGGATCAAGAGCCCCGGGCACAAGGCAGTTCGGGGGCAAGTCATCTTGAATTTTCAATTCAAACCGCCTCAAACGTGGGCGAAGTGCAAAAGTATGAATATCGTTTGAGGGACGAAGGAGGGTATACAGCGACTCAAGGTCCGTTTAACTGGCCTCCATCAGACTGCTAAAAAACCACCGCTCCATTAAACGCGATGAATCCGAGGTAGCCGAAGATCAAAAGATTGATCCAGAGCTTGCGGGTTTGGTAGTGGTGGGCGTTGGCCCACCACCATACCGTTTCTGAAATGACCAGGAGCGTGAACAAGTGGTTGAACCAGATGCCGGCGCCAAATCGCCAGCCAACCACTTGTTCGCTTTGTTCCGCCACATGCTCAATCGCCGCTGCGTGGCTCCATGCGTGCACCAGGTGAAACGCCAACAGCACATGCGCGACGTAAGCGACCATCCCGAATGTCCAAAGCAATCGGGCCCACCTCAGCGGTTTTTCATTTTGCTTTCGCTGCAATCCACGCGTTCCGGCGCTCGACAGGAAAAAGAAAAGCGCCGTCCAGATCGTGATCGCAATCCACCCCATGGTCAACTCGATGCGCTGGCTGCGCGCATTCCGCCGCGAATCGCACCCGCTTCTACCGCCCCAAAGTTGTCAATGAAAAGCGGGTCAATCGGTCGACTGTTGGGCATGGAAAGCCAAACCCGCAACAAGTGTCGCTTGAGCTCAGGCTCTTCGTGATCGATAAACTCGCTGCGCCGATGCAAAGTAATCCAATTGTTGAGAAACATCATGTCGCCCGGCTCCTGGTAAAAGCGAACGTGCATTTCCGGACGTTCGCATACGGATTCCAGGTAATCGAGGGCCTCGACCTGAGTGGCTGACATGGCAGGGACGTCGTCCGACTGGTGGGCGCGATCAATCAACACCCGAAGAAAGCTGCAAGCGAAATAACCATCGGTAAATGAAAAAATCGGTTGTCGACAGAAAGGCTGATCATTGCCAGTATCGACGGTATGCCGCATGTAATAGAAAGGCTTCATCAACTCCGACAACAAATCGGGGCGTGTTTCCAGGATAAAGTTGAACGCCGCCATCGAATGAACCAAGAAGTTCTCGCCACCTGACTGAGCTTTTTTCAAGCACAGGAAACCAATCACGTCGCAGCGATCCGTGTGAAAACTCAGCCGCTTCTTGGTGTTCGGCCCACGAGCCCGTGGATCCGAGTCCTTGAAGCCGGCATCGCGAACATGAAAGATCCTTTCCCCTTTGGCACTTTGTGAAATCGGCGTCCCGAGGTAGCAGCAGATTCCAAAGTAAATCCTGGATGCTAATTCGTCGCCAACCTGGTCAAGCGGGAGGCCCCGGATGACGACCGCCCCCGAGTGTTCCTCCAAAGACGTCCGAATATCCGCCAGGCGATTCGCCAAGCCGCCCAAGGGAAACGACTCGGCGGTCATCTCCTCCGTACTCGTGGATTTGCAAACCTGGGCCGCTTGAACCAACTGAGTGACTTCATTCTCGTCCAACCGGATCTCCCAGTCACTTCGAGTCAAAAGCTCATCGCCAACCCAGATTCCAGGGTGATCAATCGGTTTTGCTTCCACCAGTTTCCCTTCGATTGAATCCGATATTTGAAAGACGATCCGACGCACCCAAGTGTTAAGGTTGCTCGCCATCGTTTTGTTTTGATTTCGATTCGCTCGAACTCTTGTTTTCAGACGTGTCCTTGACCACTTTTCGTTTCGCCAAGTCATATTCTGAACCCGCGGGAAGAGCAACGTAGTCGGGCTTGTTGGGGTAAACGGGCAAGTTGCGATCATAAAAGAATACGCGACCGCGCCCGACCACTTTGGCGCTCGACTTTTGAACGATGATCGCGGTCGCTTCATCGAGTCCAATGCCCAGCATTTGCGGGTAGCGATTGACGAGTTGCGTCATGTCTTTCTGACGCCCCCGCTGGGAAAAGTGCTGGTCGATTGCGACGCCACCGATGAATCCGAGGCCACCGCGCTCGTATCCCGGTGCCATGATTCGGAAGTTGCCAATGGGCGTCGCACGGGCGAGGTAGCGAGCCTGGATCGAAGCGCCCGCAGAAGATCCTCCGACAACACCGCCACGTTTCAGCACGTCCTTCATTAGCTTGTGGGCCTTGGTGCCGTAATAGGAATCGGCAAAATTCCATTGCCTTCCTCCGCCAAACCATATGCCCGTTGCGTCTTTCAATGGCTCCAGGAATTCTTCATCCGTATTGGCTTGGTTGCGATCCTTGGTGTGAATAAAGGTCGCATGTTTTACGCCAAGTCGTTTGAACATTTCGACGGTGCGTTGTTGCTCTCCCACGTCATCGCGTTCGCTACAAGGCACGTAAACGATTTTGGCCTTGTCTTTTCCTCCGGCCAATTCGACAAATTGGCTGAACAACCCGCGTGGCATGCCGCCACCACCGACAATCACCAGGGTTCCGTTCTCGACATTGGGCGTCGGCGGACTGGCAGGAGGGAATGGGGCGATGGTTCGGTCGATGGCATCGCGTCTCCATTCCGTAAGATCAACCAGCCACTCTTCGGGCGCTTGGCGTCGCGAAGTCGGCTCGGAAATTGTTTGCGTGCGAATCGGCATCTTGTCATTGGCCATCAACATGAAGGTCGCACTGCCTTTGCCCAGTACGCGAATTTTTCTTCCGCTGAGAACCATCGCCGTTTCGTCTTCAACACCGATTCCAACCATTCGCGGGTTTGCCGCAAGCTTGGAAAGCAAAGTTCGTTTTTGCTGTTTGGCGCCTGTGAAATCCGTCATCATGACGCAATCCGGGATCAGGCCTGTGCCATTGCCGGTTGTTTTTAGGTCCGAGGCTGAAAGATGTGTCTTGGCGAGAACCTTCCCAAAGTTTTTGTCGACGATCAACGTTTTACCATTGGCCAGATACTCGCGAATCTTTTTGGTCGCCGCGGATAGCTCGTTTTCCTTGGGGATTTCTTTGCCGGCGATCAGGATGACAAGATCGTGTTTCTTCAAATCCATGCTCGCCTTGGATAGCGCGGGAAACGTCGCGATGGACAAGTCCTCAATCTCTGCACCTTGAATTCGCGCCAACCAACCCTGGACCAAACCGGCCTCGGCGGATCCGGCTGCCGCAACCAGTGCCTTCTTGCCACGAGTTCTCGCCAGCAACTGCTGCCACTTATCATCGTCGTCCATACCGCAATCAACGATCAACGTTCCTTTGATGGTAAGATCGACCGGCCAATGCTCGAATTTTTCATCGAACTTCTGTGCTGGGACCACCGTTGCAAAAAGCGAGGTAAAAACGGCGATTGCCGCAAATGGGATTGATGGAAATCTCATGGTGTTTTCTGCTTGATTGGGTTTCAGGAATCGAGCGGTAAAAGCCGTTTTGCGAACTACTTTTCGCCAATGCAATAAAGAAATTTGTGGCCGCGAATCAGCAACTTGTTTCCAACGGCGACAGGCGACGCGTCAATCTTGTCAGGTAATTCATTGGTCGCGATCAACTCAAACGAATCGGCATCCTTGAACACCAGGGTCGTTCCCCCACGCCCCGGCAGGTAGACCTTGCCGTCAGCCACGATGGGTGAGGCATACAGGCCTCGTTGGCCGGGCAGACGCTGGGGGCCATAGATTGTTTCTCCCGTTTTTGCATTGACGCAATTCAAAACGGCCGATAGCCCCGTCGAGTAATAAAGGCGTTCGCCAGACAGGCAAGGCGATGGAACATAGGGCGTTCCACGGCGGATTTCCCAATGGACCTGGTCATCGGAAACATCTCCCTTGGATCCGAGGCTTACCGAAATCGCGCGATTGCCACGGTAACCGGCCATGCAAATCACCTTGTCTTCAAAAAGGATCGGGCAGGGGATCGCGTTGAGCGTCGTCCCGCGAGTTTGCCAGATCACTTCGCCGTTGTCCAAATTGTAACTGCGAAGTTTCGAAGTGCCGTTGGTGATCAACTGGGTGAC
>CAYSXI010000264.1:0-5595 GCA_964434955.1 uncultured Pirellulaceae bacterium | reverse complement strand
TTGAAAAGTCACGGAAAGTGATCGTCGGAAACAAGAAAATCGATATGTTTTTTCTCTTTAATGTCGATCACGAATCCGCCCAGCCCGGACCGGCCCCATCCTTTGACATTGGCTTCCGGGCAATTCGCAGCAAACTTCCATATGGAATGTAAAGTTTTCGCCCGCTGGCATCGGGCGAAAAAAGCAACTAGCCGAAATTGATGCTATACAAGAGCACTTCTTTTATGGAATCAAATTTTTGTTTTTGTTGCAAAGTTAATTCGGGTGAGTAAAAAACTTTTAAAGCGTCCTGCGACTGTTCGCTGGCTTTGAACTGAACTAGTTTTTCGCAATCCGGCTCAGATGGATCGCCGCAATCGCCAAATGCTTGGCCTGATGGCTCTACCCGCATAAAAATCTCTTGGTTCTGGCAATCTGTCCAAACATAAAGTGAGAAACCGTCGACCGAAAACAACTCATGCGTTCGACAAATCCACTCGTCTGCCTTTCCTTCGCCTCCTGCCGCTATCGCCGGTACTGCACAGGCAAGCCCGACGGCAGGTAGCGAAGCCATGATCTTTTGAACAAATTTTCTGCGATTAAGCTCGCGCTCTTTGGAAGACTTGGAAGAGACTTGGTTTTTCGAAAATCCTTTTTCTTGCGACGACATTTCCCACTCCGTGGATTACTAAATTGCCCTTTGCCACGGTGCCCCACTTCAAGCGAAAGAATCCCCTTCTTTCCCAGTCCTTGGTTCGGCAGGCAGTTGCCGAATTAGTGCCCAGCAAAACAACTCGCAGCTCGATACAAAATTTTTCGGCCAGCAGATTGCGCGTTCTGACGCCTAACACAGAAAAATCTTCCGTTTCACCAAATTCTTAATCTGGCCGATATCAGCGACCAGGATTTGATGCGGATAATTTCCAAAGCAGTGGAAAATTTTGTCGCGATCTCGTTTTGATTTGCGACGCACGCAAAAAGTGCTTGCGCCCTGAGTGACGTTGCAGAGAATACCCGCCACTTCTTGCGGTGGCGAATGTCGGTCGCGATTCGACCTGCCTAGATTCGAATGCCAGAGCCGCGAATCGCAGGAGATTGTGAGCCGTCGGTCTTTTTGTCCTTCACTTTGGAAGGCAGGGCTTTTGCAGGCGGTTTGTTTTGTTTGTCTTTTTCGCTCACGTTGTCGCGAGCACCGTCGCTGGCTTGGCCATTAGCCCGTTCGCCCGCAGCTTCAACTTTCCCGGTGCGGCCACCAACGTTGGCTTTGCTGTCACCGGGTTCCGATGCCGAGCCTGCCTTTGGCTTGGCAGCAGCTTCGGGTTTGGTTTTCGGAGTGGATTCTTTGGGGGAGAACCAGGTTTTGTAAGCTTCCTTTTGCTTGCTTGATTGCCGCACACTTTTCCTCAATCGCCAAAACCCAGAACCCTTACCGCCAACCTCGAGATCCAGCGTTTTGATTTCGCCGCGGCGCGCGTACAGCACCTTGATACGGTCGCCGATCGAGTACTGGGCAAGCTGGGCCGAAAAGCTGCTGACACGATAATCATTGACTGCGATGATCTCGTCGTCTTTGTTAATCCCGGCTTTGGTGGCTGGCGAACTGTGTTCGACCCGAACGACCTTGTTGTCTGAATCCAGCGAGAAGCCGACCCAGGGGCGCTTGCGTGCCGCGGTGTCCGGCGTCTCTTCTGGCGATTTGTATCCGGGAATGGAAAGTCCAAACGCTTCCAGCCCGTCGCGGTAATCAAGCTCCTGGGTTGAATCGATCGACCTTGCAAACCAGTCCGATAGGTCGGTTCCAGCGACCTCGTTGCAAACATCCCGGAATTCCTTGGGTGAATAGCCTTTTTTGCCGGCACAGCGCTGGTAAAGAATTCGCATGACGTCATCGAGGCTTTTTTGGTGATTCGACTCCGTCCGGATTTTTCCGTCAAGCAGGAAAGCCGCGACGGCTCCCTTTGAATAATAACTAATTGAAGTGTTGGATGAGTTCTCGTCAGGTCGATAGAACTTGATCCAGGAATCATAAGAGGACTGCGAAAGACTTTGCAGCTTGCGGCCGTGACGGGATTGCGTGCTCTGAATATTCGAGGAAAACCTGCCAAGAAACTCCGACGGTGAAATCAGTTTGGCACGAGCGAGAAGTAAATCCTCGTAATAGCTCGTTACGCCTTCCGCGATCCAGAGGCTGGGGGTGTAGTTTTCGTTGTCGTAGTCATAGTTGTACAAGGCTTGCGGCCGCAAGCGTCTCACATTCCAGGTGTGAAAAAACTCGTGGCTGGCAAGACTCAACCAACTTTGGTATCGCCCCGGCTGCCGAAAAGTCCAACGGCTGGTCATCATCAGGCAGCTATTGTCGTGCTCGAGTCCGCCCCCGGCTTCACAAATCACATTCAAGAAAAAGTATCGTTTGTAAGGAATGGTTTGCCACATCTTGTGATGGGCCTCGACCAACTTCTTCAGGTCGCTTGCTGCCTGCGCACCATTCCAATAGCCCTTTTCACCAACGTTGACGAGCACGTGGGGAATCCCGGCAACTTCAAAAGGGTAGAAGTGCAAGTTGCCCGCGACGATCGGACTATCAACTAGCTCGTCGAAATTTTCGGCAGTGTAGGTATGAGCGTCGTCTTTACTGGGCGTCAAACTGGTCGCCGATTTCGACCAGCCTTTGGGAAATACGATGCGAACCGTATGTTTCTGGTCGCGATATTCGGGCACGGTCATAAAACTTGGTGCACCGTTTACGATGGCGTACTCCCGTCCGACCCAATTCGTCCGAACAGAAAGTTCATTGGCGTAGACACGGTAATTCACTCGGAATTTTTTGTTTCCCTTGGTTTCGACAACCCATCGATTCTTTCGTGACTTCTTGATGCCTAAAGATCGTCCGCGTGTGGTCGTGGCTTTGATCGACTCGAGGTTTCGAGAGTATTCGCGAACCAGGTAGGAACCGGGAGTCCAGACCGGCAACATCAACTCCGTTGTATCGCCCGTCGATTCGGTTTCAACGGTGACTTCAAAGTAGTGATTCTTGGAATCCGTCAAATCGAGAATGTACTTGGTTTCGACCTGGGCGTTGGCCGCAGGTCCTGCCAGGAAGCATAGGGCAAATACAAATAGAGAAGCGCGGTTTGCCATCGTTGAAAAGTTCATTGGGATCGACTGGGACAATTTTGAAGCAAAATGGGCGAACAGTTCATGATAGTCGAGAATCCCCGGGTTGGGATGGCTTCCATGGACGGAAATCAAAGGCACCAACCTGCCGCCGGAATCACTTTTGTTTTTTCGGTTTTTGTCGATTTTCCGGAGTTCAATTACTCCGGCGTAAAGCTTGAGATGGAACACGGGGCTAGACAAAGCTTCGTAAAAATTGAAAACTCGAGGGAAACCTGGGAGGAATCATGTCAGCGATAATCGACGGCCTGCAGAATTGTTGGGCAAAAAATTTGGAATATGGTCAGCGTTTGGTCGCGGACTTGAGTGACGAACAGATGGTTTTGCAGCCCGCGCCCGAGGGCAAAGCTCCATCGAATCACCCAGCTTGGGTATTCAGCCATTTGAACGCCTATCTCCCGGTCATCGATGGACTATTGAATGGCCGCGAATTTGACGATCCCAAAAACCACCCGTTCGGAATGCTCTCCAAACCCGAGTCGGACTCGTCGATTTATGCTTCTCGAGATGATCTCCTGACGGAATTCAGCAACGGGCATGAAACGGTCGCCGCTTCGCTGGCCAATTGCGACGATTCGATTTTTGAAACGCCCATGAGCCTGGAGCGCTGGCAAGGTCCCCTGCCGAACCTGGGGATGGCGCTGCCTTATTTAATGGTCTTCCATGAAAACTTGCACCTCGGACAGGTTTCGGCTTGGCGACGCATTCAGGGCATGCCGAGCGTTTAGGCTATTTGGACTTTGAGAAGCGAATACCGAGATGGCTGGCAGACGATCGTTCCAAGCCAGGAACGCCAGCATGAATCGGGGTATTGAGCACCGCCGGCTTGCCATCCTTGCCACGTTGGACCAATGTTGACGTGCCGCCGCCGTCAAGATTGATGCCGCTTTCGCAGCCCAGCTGTTTCAGCATATGGCCCAGCTCCATCGTGGAAACACCTTCCGATTTGCCCTTCTGCCGACCATCCACAACGAGCCATATCATTTCATTTTTGGCTTTCGAAATTCCTACTGCGGTGCGCGGGTGAAGCGGTTGTTTGTTCCCCATCGGTTTGCCGGATTTCAAGACGACGTGAAAACCGGCAACCGCGTGTTTTATTTTGCCAAGCTCAGCTGGCGGTTTGCCTTCGATGGTTGGCTGATGGCTCTCGTCAAAAAGAAGGACCGGCGTGCTCGGATCCGGTTTCGACACAAGGTTCCCGTCGGAAATTTGCAGGCCTCGAATATCGTGCGGCTGGTTTTCGAACAGCGAAACCGGATGAAAAGGCGCGGCATTGATGGCAAAATCGACATGGTGCTTGGCCAGGAATGTCGACGTCTTCAAGCCATTGGTTTCCAGTTTCTGTTCACCGTTATCCGGTGTAATTACCAACTCAAAGGCGCGATCGAGCCTGACTCGTAAAACGACGAGCTTAACCGGTCGCGGCTTGGTCAATTCAAGGCTTGAAAGGTAAGCGACGACTTCTTCATCTCGTTTGACCGAGGTCCATTTGGCCGTATCCGGGAGAATAATTTTCTCTTCCGTCGAGGTTTGTTCTTGCGCAATTTTTTTCTGGGCGAAAATCGGTTCGACGGGCCACGCAACGAGCCAAAATGCGCACAGTAGCAAGCAGGCAGGACGGACCTGGGATAACCCTTCGCGAATAAGTTGTTTAAACGGCATGGCGAAAGCTTCCTTAATTACGAGCCTTTTTTCACTTGTGCCGTTAAACGGGCAACTGATTTCGAGAAGTGTGTTGAATGCGCTACAATACACGAGGCAATCGAATCGCTTTTTCAGCTCAAAGCGTAAATACTAGAGTAAATCAAACCAGACAGAGAGATTCAGATGCATACTTCATTTCGGCTGTTGACCCTTTTTGTATTTACGGGACTCGCCGTTTGTACCTTCCCAGCAATTATACAGGCGGATGATTGGACGCAATGGCGTGGCAACAATCGGGACGGCGTCTGGCAAGATAAAAATATCGTCGAAAAATTCGATAAGGATTCCCTGAAAGTTTCCTGGCGATTCAAGATTGGCGGCGGGTACTCGGGGCCAACCGTTTCACAGGGGCGGGTATATGTGATGGATCGTCAAACGGATCCGAAGCAAACCGAACGCGTGATTTGCTTGGATGAGAAAACCGGCAAGAAGGTGTGGATTCACGAATACGACGCTCAATACGCGCGCGTGGGATACCAGGCCGGACCACGGTCATGCGTCACGATACATGACGGAAAAGCCTTTTCGTTGGGCACGATGGGCCATCTGCATTGCCTGGACGCTTCGACAGGAAACGTGGAATGGAAAATAAACCTCAACAAAGAATATGACATTGCCGGTTCACGCAGGATGCCAATCTGGGGCATTTCGACGTCGCCAATCATCTTTGAGGATTCCGTTATCATTCAACTTGGTGCTGCCGACGGATGTTGTGTCTTGAGCTTCGACATCAAAACA
>CAYSXI010000263.1:0-5611 GCA_964434955.1 uncultured Pirellulaceae bacterium | reverse complement strand
CCCCAACTCAAGAAAGGACTGGGTCACATCGACCGCTTCCCACTCGACCCCGATCGATTGGTAAAGAGACGTCAGATTTTGCCATTGCCGTGAGTTAAACATCCGGGAAGGAACATCGGCATGAACCCGACCGTAGGGCGTATCAATCTCACAGGCCTGCGCATCCATTCCCAGGCGGTTTTGTTTTTCAAACAACAAAACCTGATTCCCCTGTCGGCTTAGCAAGTTGGCCGCGGCGAGTCCGGCGATGCCGCTTCCAACAATTCCAATTTTCATCTCCGCTCCTATCCCGTTCCAACGCCCTTGGCCTTACTGAGCTTTTCCAATCCCAGTTTCGGAATTATTGCGTTCCCGGGTGAAAACCGCCTGCAATCTACGCGTTCGTTGCCTGGAATCGTGTCCATATCGAATCCAGCGCCGTCGCCGCACCCATCTCAAGTTTAAAATCAACGTAGTCCGTCACCGTGGTCTGACTTGGATTGATTTCGACACTGGTCACGCCGTCGCGTCGCGCGGCAATAACCGGGCTGGCGATGTAAGGGAATGCACTTGTTGTTCCAACGGAAAAAATCATGTCAAAGGGCTTTTGCAAGGCGATCTCGTACTGCTGTATCGCAGCAGGAGGCAACATCTCGTCAAATAACACAACGTCCGGCCGCAACATTCCTTGGCAGCTTCCACACTTCGGAGGAAACAATAGTCCTTCATAACTATCCGTCTCCAATTGGCGATGACAACCGGTACATCGCAAACGCCTCATCGTGCCATGGATTTCAATCACTTGGGTACTGCCGGCCAACAGATGGAAACCATCGACATTCTGGGTCAGAACCCAAACGTTGAATTTCGACTCCATCTCGGCAATCACGCGATGCCCTCGATTAAAAGAAGCGTCCCTCGCCGACTTTTCAATCTCGCCCAGGTATTTCCAGGTCAATTCCGGGCGTGACTCGAAAACGGCCTTGGAGAGACACTCTTCAATGGTAAGCCCGTCCACCGTTTCTTCGTGATTGTAAAGTCCACCAACGCCGCGGTAGGTTGGCAGCCCGGAGTCGGCACTCATACCGGCCCCCGTAATGAACAACAATCGATTCGCGGTACTTAGTTCGTCGACGATCTGCCCAATCTGGTCTTGCGGCTGGTCGCCCGCAGGAATGTCGGTCATGGATTCCGGTACTCCAATTCGTTTCGCCTTATTCTCGCCAATCGAAGGATGGCAACCACGCCAAAAACTGGCCCCAATGCAAGGACGGCGAAAGCTCCGTACCAACCAATCATCGAAGCTTGCAACCAGGGGACCAACTGGATCGTCAAAGTCGTCAATAGAAACCCAATCGAGGTTTGAAGTGTCAATGCCGTGCCAACGGCATGGGGCGGACAGTCCTCGGTAACCATCGTGCTGAATTGCGCCGAGTCGGCAACGACAAAGAACCCCCAGATCAACGCGATCGCCACGCAAATCCAGAAACCAAACGCGTAGCCGAATCCGATTGCAACACAGCAGATTCCGCTCACCGCCATCGCCAGGTTGACGAATTTTTCTCGTCCAAATCGATCCGACCACCGGCCCCCCAAAACACAACCGATTGCCCCGACGGCGATGATGGCGAATGTTGCTGCCGAAACCAACCAGGGATCGGTCACGCCGTGACGAACCGCCGCCGCGGACATGAAAATTCCAACCCAAGTCCACATCGCATAAAGCTCCCACATATGACCAAGGTACCCTCCGATCGCCAGGCGAGTTTTTTGGTGTGCCACGACTTCACCGATCAGCTTGAGACTGAAGGGTTTTCTTTGAAAGGAATAGGGGCCATCGCGATATCCAACGCCGACAAGAATCGCCGCAACGACCGCTCCCAAAGTCGACACGGAAACAATGAGTTGCCAGTCCGTTACGTGAAAGGTCTTGAGCAGAAACGGGGTGGCCTTACCCATCACCAGTGCGCCGATCAACGTCCCGATGGCGAGACCCCGATGCTGCTGAAACCAGGTTGCGATCATCTTCATGGCCGGTGGATAAACACCCGCCAAAAAAAAGCCAACGAGAAAGCGAAACAAAACGGCCGTCGAAAAACCCTCGCTAACCAAAAGGCCAAGATTGGCGAGTCCGGTCAGCAAAGCGGCAGCTGCAAAGTACCATCGGCTCGGCAATAAGTCCGCGAGATTGAAAAAAGCTGCTAACAGAGTTCCGGCAACAAACCCAAGTTGGACCGAGGTCACCAATGCGGCCGTCTGCCAATCGACCAACTCCCAACGCTCCTCCAGTTGGCTGGAGATGGCGCTGGAAACCAACCAGCATGAGATCGCCAACATCTCCGCCAAGGAAACGAGCCCGAGTATCAACCATCGATTCTTGTCCGCCGTATTCATATCCAGAGTTCTGACTCTCCAGTCGTCCTCAACTCGGCTCACCGCCAAAAGCTTCTTCATCCGAAACTTGGTTGGTATCAGCCTTGCCGATTCGAATTTCTCGCAACATATCGGTGATTGCGAAAAGGAAATCTTCGTCGTTCTCAGCAAACTCTTTGACCAGAAAATCTTCCGCCGAATCGGTCACCTCATCGAGTGCATAAATCAACATTTGCACAACGCCCTGCATTCCACGTCGCATCCCAAAAGCCAGTGCCTTACAAATCTGCGGAATCACCAGGCTTTCGTAACTTTTTGCTCGCGACAGTGCTGCGGCGACGGATTCGAGAATTTGTTCATCGGTTTCGGCAAGCAAACTGCACAACCGATCGACATCTGACTTTTCCAGCTTCCAATACCGCATCGCAAATACGGCAGCATTTCGCACATCGCTATTTGCGTCATTCGTAAGTGCAACCATGCGATCCCTGACGCCTGGCTCGAGCTCTCTTTTCGTGAATCGGATGACCTGCCCCAAAGCGTAGGCGGCGGATTTTCGCACGTCCGCAGACTTGGAAAAGGTAAGCTGCAACAGCTGCCGCGAGTCGCGTTCGTCGGGTGGAATCTGATCCAATAAAAACTCACAGGCAATGATTGGCTCAACATCTCGAGACGCGTGAAGAAGATCATTGACCTGTGGTTTGCTGGCAATCGTTTTCTTGTCGGATAAACTTTGCGGCGCGAAAAAACCGTCCACGGAGTCGAGGTACTGTGTCATCTTCTTAAAGTGTGAACGAGCGTCCAACCGCAACTGCCCGAGCCAGTAAGGGCGCGTCTGCCCTTGAACCTGATAAATCGCACCGAGGATCGAACCCAGGTCCATGGTGGTCAGGTCACGACTGGAATCGAAACTCTCACCCGCCAGTTGAAGTCGTTCCGCGAAAACGGGCCCCAGTCCACGACAAACGCAGAGTATCAAATCGAGAAGTCGCTCCATTTGGTGAAACGAAAAATACTCAAATTCCTGGTCCCAATACGAGAGTTGAGCCATCCAGTTGGCCACATCGACAACGGGATCGCCCGTGCGAATCATCCAATCCGTCTGACTACGCAACTCTTCTTTTAGTTGCTCGTGTTGACCGTCCAACTCCTCCAAAACCGATTCCGCATGACGCGCATGAAACAAGTAGTACTCCTGTTCATCAACAAAGTCATAGATCAAATCGGTTGTTGGCACCTCGTGCAACTCGGCCATGAAATCCGCCAGCGCACGGAATTGACTTTCATCAAGTGAACGATCCAGGCCTGCGTTCCAGGGAATCGACTCGACAACGGAGTCCTTGAAAACCTGGGGACCAAAATTTTCAACGATCCATTGCAGATGAAATTCCAGCCAAGCCTGAAAGTAGGCGCCCTGCGGTGGCTTTAGCTGACCAAATATCAATTGAGAATCTCAGGCGACAAATCGGGGGTAGGAATTCATTGAGAATCAATTTCTCAAATCATCCGTCGAAACGGTAGTGGACAACCGGGATTCCCAGTAGCCGCTGAAGTTCAAATAAGGTCGATATTGCCCGTCGCTTGTCCGCTTCATCACCGCCAAAAGGTGACCCCGATTGTCGGTTGCGACACATTCGTCACTTTCCGTCGGCAGGGCAATCAGGATACCGTTGCGAACCTGTTCCTGTTCCGAAGCACCAAGCTCGAATTTTTCCAGGCTTGCCAAACAAACCTGCGGATCCGTCAAAAGATCGTCCAAACACTTGTCTTCCAAAGAATCCGGCGAGCAAGCACGATCCAGGGCAAAGCCCCCGATCGAATCACGACAAAGCTCGGTCATTACCGCTGAACTGCCAACCTGTTTGGCGAGATCAACTCCGAGGCTGCGAATATAGGTACCGGTACCGCATTCGATCGCAAGTTTAAGGTTTGGATACTTGTACGACAGAACGTCAATCTTGTGAATTTTGATTGGCCGCGGATCCAACTGAACTTCTCGACCCTCCCGCGCCAGCCGATAGGCTCGCCGCCCATTGATCTTGGCCGCGGAGTAGACAGGCGGTACTTGCTCAATGTCACCAATGAAATCTGGAATCGCTTTTTCGATATCGGATTGGCTGGGACGCGAACAGGACGGAATCCTGGTAAGTGCCGTTTCCAGATCGAGCGACTCGCTGGACACTCCCAACTGAAAAGAAGCAGTATAAGTCTTCGAACGATTCTGAACGTAGGGAATCAACCGTGTGGCGGGCCCAATTGCAATGACCAAAACCCCAGTCGCCAAGGGGTCCAACGTACCGGCATGTCCAAGCTTGATTTTCTTGCCGGCTGCTCGCGCCTGCCGCCGAACGAATCGCTTGGCGCAATCCACGGCCTCTCGCGAGGTCATTTCTTCAGGCTTGTTGAGATTGATAAAGCCAAACACAGAACATCAACTTTGAATCACGAGGGAACGCCAAATGAATAGAGGCAAGCGGGAGACGGAGGTTCACCCAAGGGTCAATTCTTGAACAAGCGCGTTGACTAGCTTTTCTTAAGCTCCTCGATTTGCTCTTTGACCGATGCAAGTTCGGCCTCAAGTCGACTGACCTCGTCGGGATCGTCCATTTGTTGTTTCGCACCAGCAATCTGCTGCTGCAAAGTCTGTGTTTTTTTCCTGAGTACTTCCAGCTTCTTCTTTGCTTTTTTGTCCACGATGGCCGCTCAAATTTCCAATGGTCGATTTACTGCCTTTAATATTCGTAACAAAAGTAGGCGTAATTGGCCAGAATTGCTTCGCCAATCGAATCACGATTTTCTAAAATGTAGTCAGACCATATCGATTTTTCGGCAACCCGAAACAACTGGCATTTGAAAATGCATCGAGAGTAATCATGACGATTGCCCCAAGTTTTTATCGCTGCCTGATTTTGAACTTCGTTATCCTGATTCCCTATTTCGCGATTTGTTGGGGTATCGCGTTTGGTTTTTTGGGATATGGACCGGATTCGATTGCGGGTTTTGCCCTCGTTACTTTGGTCTGCTACTTTCTTTACGCACCGCTTGGGGCTGCCTACGCGGTTTGGCAATTCCGTTTTTCGATTGACTGTGATGGGATTCGATGGAGCCCGGTCCCTCGATTGATTTCACGTGAAATCCGAATCCATGAGATCAAGAAAGTCAGCTCGTCGATTTTCATGCTCTCGGTTTCGCGTGGCTTCTGGTACAAGATTCCGATTCCCGCGTTGTTTTTGCTTTCGTTGGAGAATCAGGCGCGTTT
>CAYSXI010000262.1:0-5615 GCA_964434955.1 uncultured Pirellulaceae bacterium | reverse complement strand
CACTACCTCGCTCAAACGCGTGAAGAGTTGCAGACGTACCATGATCTTGGGCTGAGCTATCAATACATTGATTCCGACGCGATGCGGACCCAGCTGCAAATCGGACAAGACGAGGGAATCCTCATCACCGACGTGGTTTCCGACAAACTTGGAAATGAATGCGGATTTCTAGCTGGAGACCTGGTGTTAAAAGTCCAAGACAAACCGGTCGCCACCCAATACGAGTTCGTCATTCAAGTCACCAAAAACCGTGGCAAAAAAACAAAAACCGTTGTGCGGCGCGACGGGAAAAAACAGGAATTTGATTTTGTCATTTCCAACGTCCAGGTTCAGGCGAAAAAACGATGGATCCTCGGCGTCGGAATCGATGAAATGGGCGAATTGTTAAAACTGCATTTGAAGGTCAAAGGAGTTGTCATTAACTCGTTGCGCGCGGGAGGACCTGCCGAAAAGATGGGCCTCAAGGAGAACGACATCATCACGAACCTGAATGAAAAGCCGATTGAAAGTTCCGATGACCTTCGAAAAGCACTTGCCGAGTCCGGCGGAAAACAGGTGAAAGTGAAATTGCTCCGCGCGGGAAACCGAATGACTGTTGAGCTAACCCCGATGCAGATTGACGAAAACAGCAACTCGCTCGCTTCGGATCTCTACCTTCGAACCGCGGTTGAGCTCATGGACAAGCGTTTGTCGAGAACCAACTCCCGGTTGCAACACGTCGATAGCCTTCTCGGCGTAATCGAACGCGGAGACTTGGGCTCCGACCTGGTTGAAGAGAATCCGAACAACGAGTTGCAAAAACAGCTGCAGGAAATCAACCAGAAGATTGAAGACTTGAGTAAACAGATTCAATCGATCAAAAAGAAATGAACCGAGACGGCCATGGCAAATGAGCGCGGCCGAATCGCCGGCTCCACACTCTCAGGGCATCGCAATCGGCGGTGCCCTTTTTATTGGCTTTCCGAGTGATGTGACTCGACCACTTCGATTATCGACTCAACCTCCGGTCGATCATGAGGCGAGGTACTTACGTGGTGAAGGCGAATGATTCCATCTGGGTCGACCAGAACATCACCACCGAGTTGCCGATAGTCTTTGCCGGATTTCTGTAGTTTCCGCCCTGCAAAAATCAACTTCAGGTACTTCCAAATCGCGACCGGCCCAACGATGCTCCACCAACTTCCTATCATCATCCCATACTCGACGTAAAGCTCTTTGCTTTCGTCTCGCAAAAGCGGCCAGGTCACCTCGGTGTATTTGACATAGTCATGGGCAAGAAAGACTGAATCGAAGGTGATGATTTGAATCTCGACACCCAGGGAGGAGAGCTTGTCAAAGGATGCGCGCAACTGCGCGACATGTTCTCGACAAGGCAGTCAGCCAAGATGGCGATGAAAAACCATCAACTGCCAATTCTCGGAATCATTGGGATAGACGTGCAGCTTGCCGTTTTGGTCCTTCAGGGAATAGGGTTTCGCTTTCGTGCCGACCAGAGACTTCATTTTCATTTTCCAGGCTTTGGGCAATCCAACGCTTTTCGCCAAGCTCTTTTTGAATATGCATATCGATTGGGACTTTGTCCACCGCCTATATCTTCCAAAGACCATAAATGACGGCTTGAAACCGTTAACGGTTTACGCGGAATGTTCCAAATGTTCGGGCCTTAAACCGTTCGAAACGATTCTTGCCCGCGAATGAATTCACCCCTCGTTTGTATGGGAAAGCTAAATATCTTCAAAGACCCTGATTCTTTTCACGGTGATTCCCATGCTTCTGCCCGTTGGCGACAACATCCAAAAAACTGGACTCCCCGCAATCGCAATCGCCCTGATCGCCGTTAACACGGTGATTTTCATATTGCAGCAAGGCATCGGCGGCGAGACCATCGAAGCACAAATGGAAGCGGAGTGGAATTTTTTCACCAGTTGGGGATTGGTACCGGGTGAATTTGTCGGTGGAAAAGGCATTGTCGGTTTAATCACCTACATGTTTCTTCATGGCGGCTGGATGCACTTGATTGGCAATATGATTGTGCTTTGGGCATTTGCGCCGGCTCTTGAATTTGGACTTGGCCGCTGGACACTCCTTGGCTTCTACGGCTTGTTTGGAATCGCCGGCGGATTGGCTCATGTCGCCTTCAACTACGAATCAATGATCCCGATGGTCGGTGCAAGTGGCGCGATCGCCGGGCTCATCGGCGCCTACACGGTGATCTACGGACCGATGAGCAAAATCAAGATGATGTTCATCTTTTTCTTTCGCCCTTTCTTCTTTCAAATTCCAGCCCTGGTTTTTGGAATTGGATGGATCGTGCTCCAGATTTTGAACGCCTCCAGTTCCACCGATGAGGTTTCGGGCGGTGTTGCCTGGTGGGCACACATTGGTGGTTTCGCCGCGGGTGCACTTGTCGCGTACATTTGCCGAAATGAAACCGAAGCCAAGCTTGTCGACGATGGAAACGGTGAGTTACGATTGGTGGGAAATGAAGAGCTCGCTGAAGAGTTCATCCGAAAAGCCGAAATGGAAGCGACCCAGTCCGCGAACGAACCGGAAGCCCCGGGTCGAGAACCGGAATTCGTTCCTTATACCTGTCCCCATTGCAAAAGCGTCTTCACCGATTCGGACAAGATTTCAGCAGAGCTCGTACGCTGCCCTTCCGCTGACTGCCAGCGGCTAATTTATCTCTCGGAACATTTGTCCAAAGATCAACCGATCGCGGTTCCGAATACCCAGAACGTCGCTCCCGGGATTGGGCCGAATCCCTCCGTTGACATGCCGACGCAACCGCCAACTCCGATGAGCTAGTTGACCTCACATCTCTTGAGCTGGTTGGCAAAGCCGCCCGCGAAAGTTGACTCGAGCGGCGCCCACATCTTTTTTTCCGACTTCTCAAATTCCAGCTTCGGGTCGACTTCTCCTGCCTTCCTATTGGCGTTCAGGACTAGCTGTTCCGATCCCGTATCCGACGGCCAAGACCTCGGATTACCGGCAGTTGCTAACGGCTCGTCGCCGGCGGCCGCCACCACGATCGGGACAGTTGCCACTCAATCACCCCTGGCACCCTGCTATCTCCGGCACCCTGCTATTTCCGGCACCCCTGCGATTTCCGACAACCCTGCGATTTCCGACAACCCTGCGATTTCCGGGCGAAACGAAGCGAACTTCTTTTTTTGGATACGGCTGTAACACTTTCCAGGGTCTCCCGCTGCTTTAACTATCCAAGCAACTTACAGCTTAAAAAAGCTCAACACCTTTTACACAAACACAATTTTTGCGGGAGACCGAACAATGAAAAACTCACTACTCGTCCTTGTTGCACTCACCATGACCGCCGTTGCATTGACTGGCTCGGCAGACGCCCAAAGCAAGAAAAAATCAGGCGGCGGCTCCAAGTTCCGGGTCCAGTACAAAGGCGGAAACTTCAAAGCCGGCTACAGCAATGGCCAACACAAGTTCAAAACCAAATCCGGCAACGGCGGCCAGAAATTTTACCACAATGGAAACAAGTACTATCACAACGGAAACAAGTATTACTACAACGGCAAAAAGCAACCACAATTCAAGAAACACCACTACGTAAACCCACATCATTACGGCTTCACAAAAGTCGAGTATGTCGGATTCGACAACTTCCCGTATCGGGTTTGCTGGAAAGAGGGTCAGTACTGGGTCTACTATGGAAACCAATGGATGCCCTATCGATACATGACCCAAAGGTATCCAGCCTTCAAACAGTGGCATGACCAACATTTCTTCAAGCAGAATCACAAGTTCAATCACGGGTTCAAGAAGTAACCAACCGAAATACGGTGATTGAAAAGGCGTCGCATCCGAGCGACGCCTTTTTTCGTTCACTGGGCCAATTTCGAGAAAAAAACCTGATCTCCAAAATATTCATTCATTCAGGCGCATTAATCTGGAACTTCACGAATTTTCATGAACTTCGGTTCAACCCTCGCCTACCCTTTGGAGTTTAGAAATGAAGCTTTGGACTGTGCTGGCGGTCGCCCTGGTGGCAACTTTGCTGGCAAATGACGTCGACGCACAAAAACAGGACAAAAAGAAACAAAGTGGCAATCGGGCCCAGCTTGCCCTGTTCAAGAAACTGGACCGCGACAACAACGGCTCACTTTCGCAGAAAGAATTCTTGAGCCAGAGCCTGGCGATTTCTTCCGCCAAAACGAACCGCAACCGGTCTTCAGAATCCGCAAAAAAACGGGCGGAACAAAAGAAACGAATCGAACAGCAGAAAAAGCTTGCCGCCGCGAAGAAAGCAGAAGCCCAGAAGAGGGCGGCAGCAGCTCGCAAGGCAAAAGAAGCGGCTGCAAAAAAACGGGCTGAGGCTTTGAAGAAGCAAAAGGCTCGCGAAAAAGCGGCGCAAGACAAAGCCGCCAAAGCAAAAAAAGAAAAGGCCAAGGTAAAGCCCAAGAAGTCCCAAAAACCTGAATCGAAAAACCCACCCAAGAAAGCTCCAAAGAAATCCGCCAAGCCGCAAAAGAAGTCGGATTCCAGCAAGAAAAAAGAAGCTGAGGCCAAAAAACGCGCCGCCGCGAAAGCCAAGAAAGAGAAGCAGGGAGCGCTAAAGAAAAAGAGAAGCGAAGCGAAGAAAAAGGCGGCGGCTGAACGTCGGACCAGACGGGAGAAAGCCGCGAAAGAGCGCGCTGCAAAACAAAAGGCAGCGAAAGCCAAAGCCGCAAAAGCTAAGGCAGAAAAAGCAAAAGCCAAAGCGGCGAAAAAAAACAAAGAGGGTTCGGAAAACGAATCGGCTAATGAACAAAAAACCAAACAGAAAAAGCAGCCGAAAAAGAAGAAGAACCCCAAGGCTCAAAAGAGCCCCAAGAAAAACGACAAATAAACCGATGGTCACGCCCATCGATGACGATCAAAAAAGCCCGGGAAGCTCCCGGGCTTTTTTCTTTTCAAGCGATTTCCAACGTTAGTACTTGCGAACGCACTCGTCGTGATTGAATAGCGTGTTGACAACCACCGCAAGCGCCGCCAAGTGTGCCGGATCCGTTTTGGCTTTTGCCACATAGTCACCGTGGGCCAAGTACTCTTTCGCCAAATTCGGATTGGCCTCGAAAACGGCTCTCATTCTTTCGAAGAGCCGTCTCAAAATCGCGAGTTCTTTGTCGTTCGCTTTCCTGGCAGTCGTTTTCTGAAAAGCGATTCCAATCCGGTGGTCGACGGTTTCCTGGGGGTTCCCCAAAAGTTGGTCGGCCATCGCGCGGCTGGCTTCCAGAATCTGTGGATCGTTGAGCAAAACCAAAGCGGTCAAAGGCGTGTTGGTACGCTGGCGTTTGACACGGCAAACATCTCGCTTCGATGCGTCCAACGTCATCATGACCGGCGCCGGTCCTGTTCGTTTCCAATAGGTATACAAACTTCGGCGATAAAGATTGGCACCTTTATGGCGGCCAACCGGTTTAAACGACTGAGTGACTTCGTAGGGCCTCGCCGGAGCTCCCCCCATGGCCTCTGTCAATAGACCGCTTATTGCCAACACATTGTCGCGAATGGCTTCCGCAGGGAGCCGGCGACGCGAGTAATGTGACAGCCACATATTTTCGGGATCCTCTTCCTTAGCCAACGTCGATGGATCAGAAGACTGCTGA
>CAYSXI010000261.1:0-5618 GCA_964434955.1 uncultured Pirellulaceae bacterium | reverse complement strand
CGATCTCGTTTTCTATGTCTCCGATGCTGACCCTTACGAAGGCGATCGGCTGGGGCATCTACGATTGACCAAAGCCGGTTTGCGAAAACGGGACGAACTGGTTTTGAATCGCTGCCTTCAAGACGATTTGCCCGTGGCAATCTCAATGGCCGGTGGCTACGCACCAAAAATTGACGACATTGTCGATATCCATTTCCAAACGATCGCAACCGCCCAGGATATTTTCCGTTCAACCCGTGCCGTGAACCCATACCATGGTACTTCCCGTTGAATCTCAAATCGGCTTGGGCCCAAAAAAAAGCCGCCCGAAGGCGGCCCGACTTTGAATTCGAATTCGGAATTCGAACTGGATGTCACCACTACTTGCCGACCGGCTTGGGAACCGGTTGCCCGGTCGTCCAACCCAATCCAGCCTTCTGAATCTTTTTGCTGAACTGCTGGACATCCCCGTCAACGAACTTCTTGACGGACGGATAAAGCTCTTTGTAAAGCTCTTTTGCGATTTCCAATGACTGACGATGCGTCTTGGTTGGACCCGCAAGTGAGAACAGGCTTCCCCCAGCGTTCCGTAGGCGCGTCTGAATCGAAGGACGTGCCCGATTGCCGACCGTTCCATCATAGGGTGAACCGTTATTCACCTTTTTCATGATTTCCCGATAGTCGGCTTTTAAAGCATTCAATTCGGCAGACAGTTTCGGATGAGGCTTGCCGCTGCGAGCAATCGCTTGCTCATATTCAGCAAGCAGATCGTTTGCATTGGAAAGTGCTGCGGACGCCCCGCGAACCCGTCGCTGCATGTCATTGAGTTCCTCGTAGTAAGCCAAGACTTTCTGGCGACTCTCGTAAGGAATTGCCGGGTCGATGCAAGCCACGACTTTGAACTTCATCGCAGCCGCCACGGGCTTGGATTCGGTCCCGACGACTCGATCCACCGAAAGGGTGTAGGTTCCCGGAGCCACATACGCAAAATTCGCGTTCCGCAAATCCCAATTGACCCGCTGAACGCCAGCCCCGACTCCCGAAGTGATCTGCCGAACCAGGTTTCCACTCTGATCTCGAACGGAGAAAACCAAACTTGGCATTCGTTCGTTGGCTTCCTTCTCCAGCTGTTCCGCTGTCGGGACAGGTACGTCTTTCCCAGCTGAACGGGCCTTGGCTTCCGCTGCTTTTCGTTTTGCTTTCAGGCTGGTATGACCATCACGATTGTAGAACGTAAAAGTCGCACCATAGGCCGGGTTCGAGGCCGTGTAAAAACTGTCACCCTGAAAACCCTTGCGTCCGCCGAGGAAATCTGCCCTCGGAAACTGTTTGGCGTCCTTGATCTTGAAGACGTGGAAAGCTTTTTCCTTGAACGTTTTCGGCGTCAACTCACGTAGTGCCGAATAGTCATCAAGCACGTAAAAACTTCGCCCAAAGGTGGCCACCACCAGGTCGTTTTCGCGGCGCTGAATTTCCAGGTCGCGAACGGAAATCACGGGAAGCCCGCTGGAAAACTTGAACCAGTTATCACCGGCGTCGATCGAAGCGTAGACTCCGAATTCCGTTGCCAGGAAGAGCAGCCCGGCTTTCTCGTGATCCTGAATGATTCGCCAAACCAGGTGGCGAGCCGGAATTCCCTGGGTGATATGCGACCAAGTTTTTCCTCGGTCGGTGCTTTTGATCACGTAGGGTTTGTAATCGCCGTACTTATGATTGTCGAGGCAAACGTAGACCGTGTCTTTGTCAAAGCGGTCCGCCTTGATGTCATTGACGAAGGCCATTTTCGGCAAACCATCGATCAGGTCGATTTTTCGCCAGTTTTTTCCTCCATCTTCGGTTACTTGAATCAGCCCATCATCGGTACCGACATAAATCAGGTTTTCATCAACCGGCGATTCACCGATCGAAGTGATGTTGTTGTATTCGCTCATCGCGAACAAATCCCAGGCCGCGTCCACCGACCAAACCCGTCCCATCATCGGAAGTGCGAGACGGTTCTGATCGCGAGACAAATCGGGCGAAATCGCCGTCCAGCTATCGCCGCGATCGTTGCTACGGAATAGTTTCCGCGAACCGAAGTACAAACGCTTGTTGTCATGAAAGCTGATTTCAATCGGAGAGTCCCAATTGAAACGCAAGTCGTGTTCACCTTTGGCTGGCTGCGGACGGATATCCATCGTTTCACCGGTTTTCCGGTCATAACGACGCAAATAGCCTTGCTGGCTTTCACCGTAAATGATGTCCGGGTTCTTGGGATCGATGGCACAGTCATGGCCGTCTCCACCGATCACGACCCGCCAATCGCGGTTTGCGATTCCTTGGGCACGATTCGTTGATGTGGGGCCATACTGAGTATTATTGTCCTGGGTCCCACCAACCACGTTGTAAAACGGATAGTCGTAGTCGACGGCGAGTTTATAGAACTGGGTTAGCGGCAAATTGTGGACAAACAGCCAGGTATTGCAGCGGTCATAAGTTCGATAGACGCCGCCATCGCAACCGGCGACAACAAAATCCGGATCCGTCGGATGAAACGCAACGGCGTGATTGTCGACGTGTTTGGTTCCGGTTTCGACCGAGGAGAAAGTTTTTCCCCCGTCATCGCTTCGACCAAGTCGAACATTTGCGTGATAGATGGAATCAAACCGATGCGGATCGCACCAGATTTCCTGGTAGTAATGCGGTCCTGTGCCGCCACCGACGTAGTCGCTCATTTTGGTAAAGCTTACGCCAGAGTCTTCACTTCGATAAAAGCCGCCGACGCGACCGGGCAATTCAATTCCGGCATAGACGACATGATTCTTCTGCGGAGAAATGGCAAGGCAGATCTTTCCCTTGTCTCCTCCGGGGATTCCACTCTTCAACTCCTTCCAGGTCTTTCCACCGTCAACGGTTTTGAAGATCCCACTCTCAGGTCCACCGCCAAGAAGTGCCCAGACCGTTCGATGCTTGTGGTAGGTGGCCGCGTAGAGAACGTTTGGATTTTTTGGATCCATCACGACGTCCGTCACGCCCGTGTAAGGTCCCTTGGCCAACACGTTCTTCCAGGTCTTTCCACCGTCTACCGATTTGAAGAGACCGCGTTCGCCACCAGCCGACCAGGCAGGTCCCTGCGAAGCGACATAGATGATGTTCGAGTTGTAGGGGCTAATGACAATCTTGGAGATATGCTCACTTTTCTTGAGCCCCATATTTTTGAAACTTCGGCCACCATTGTAACTTACGTAGACTCCGTCTCCGAAACCAACGTGTCGCCCGGCAACGTTTTCACCGGTCCCAACCCAGACCGTGTTTCGGTCTCGCGGGTCGATCGTAACACAACCAATCGAATAGCTTCCGTAGTTTTCAAAGATTGGCTTCCAGGTTGTTCCTGCGTTTTCGGTCTTCCAAAGGTTTCCCGAACCTGCGGCGACATACCAGGTGTTTGGTTTGACCTGGTCGACGGCGATATCCGAAATTCGACCGGACATCAAAGCGGGCCCGATCGAACGGAACCGAAGCCCCGACAATTTGCCGGAGTCCAACTTGTCCTGGGCGTTTGTGACTGAGCCAATCAGCAAAAGCAAAATCAGCATTGTGAGTTTTTTCATGGGTACTCCCGTTACCTTCTCTCGAGGCAAAGATCAAATCGGTTTATCAGGTAGGGCTAGTTGCGCCGAAACGTCGCGGCAGCCAGAATTTTCGCATTTCATAATGCTTATCAACCATAGCTTGTTCAATCCCCAACCAACCGACAAACGAGGATTAACAAGTGAATTTGCACCTTAAAGTAAGTGGCCGTACACCGAAGAATACTCCAAGAGCGGGCAACTTCCCGCAAACTGGTGGGGCGAGGCCGGTTTGGTTGATATTGCCCAGGTTTTATGGCCCTTGAGCTTTTCATCAACTTGCGAAAAATAAACGCAAATCACGTAAGCTCAAAACAGCCACGGCGTCCTTCATCGAGAAACGATTGTTCAGAGAGCTGGAAATGGAACCCAAAAAGATCAACTTGCCGCTTGCTGGAAGCGAATGCTGTGGGGGCAACAATGCTGCGTCCGATTCTGGCTGCTGTGACGTCCCTGTTTCACCAAATGGGGATACCATTTCCACCAAGGAACAAGCTGTCCGCGAACGCTATTCGGCCGCGTCCCAAGAACGAAAAGATGAACTCTGTTGTCCCATCAGTTATCCGACAGAATTGCTGGAAGCGATTCCGCAGGAGGTCATTGAAAAGGACTACGGCTGCGGCGATCCGACTCCCTTTGTCCGCCCCGGGGATACGGTTCTGGACCTGGGCTCCGGCGCAGGCAAATTGTGCTTTATCTCGGCCCAGCTCACCGGACCTCAAGGTCAAGTTATTGGGGTGGACTGCAATTCGGACATGCTGGAAGTCGCCCGCAGGAACAATGAAATTTTTGCCGAAACCGTTGGCTTTGAAAATGTCGAGTTTCGTTGCGGAATGATTCAGGACTTGCAACTGGATCTGGAGTTGCTCACGGAAAGACTTTCCGATGTCGACCGGGCAAGTGTTGATGGCCTTCTCGAACAGCGACGCATCGAACAAACATTGCGTGACCAATTCCGCATGATACCTGACAACTCGGTCGACTGTGTGATCTCGAACTGCGTCTTGAACCTGGTGCGGCCTGAGGATCGAGTCCAGCTATTCTCAGAAATTTACCGAGTGCTTCGCGACGGCGGGCGCGCGGCAATCAGCGACATTGTTTCCGATGAGGACGTTCCCGAATCCATGCAAAACGATGGTGAGCTTTGGTCCGGTTGCATTTCCGGGGCATGGCGGGACGACCGATTCGTCGATGAGTTTCAGAAAATCGGATTTTACGGAATCGAGATTGCCAATTGGTCCGAGGAGCCCTGGCAGGTCATCAACGGGATTGAATTCCGCTCGATGACCGTTGTCGCCCACAAGGGCAAAGAAGGGTCGTGCCTCGAAGCCAATCAGGCCGTGATTTACGCCGGTCCTTTTTCGCAAGTCGTCGATGACGACGGAAGCACCTATCGTCGTGGGCAGCGAACGGCCGTTTGCAACAAGACGTTCCAGTTGTTGAGCCGAAAACCCTACGCAGACGCCTTCATTCGCTTGGAACCCAAAGAGGCCGTACCGTTGGAATCAGCTCAAGAATTCGATTGCAATGTCGATCAGGTTCGCGAAGCCAGCGTAACCAAAGGCGGTAACCAGGTGGTCCGTCAAGAGTCATCGGGCGGGGCCTGCGGCCCAGGCTGCTGCTAACTGGGTTCAGGCTGCTGTTGACTCGGTCCAAGCTGCTGTTAACTCGGTTCAAGCCACTAACCCAGTCCAGCTTGCCGCTAACTCGGTCCAGTCCCAAATGCAAAGTCCGCTTTTCCGTTCCAAAGGGGCAACTCGATGGACTAGAGCGCGTCCCTCCGTTTCCATTTTGTCTGAGCGAAAAAACGAGTATACGTGCAACTTTGAACAAACGATTCACTCGCTTGCGCTTCGTGCTTGTATGGAGGTGACGTCGCGGGTTTGCCGGTTTCAAGCGTGTAGAAACCACTCGCTTGCGCTTCGTGCTTGTATGGCGGTGACGTCGCGGGTTTGCCGGTTTCATGCGTGTGAAACCACTCGCTTGCGCTTCGTGCTTGTATGGAGGTGACGTCGCGGGTTTGCCGGTTTC
>CAYSXI010000260.1:0-5645 GCA_964434955.1 uncultured Pirellulaceae bacterium | reverse complement strand
CCCGATGGCCCCACGTCGAATCAGCGAATGGACGACCTGAGTTACCGCAATATGCCTTTCTCCGGAATTCGTGCCTTGCAGGATTTCGTCAAGCAAGAAAAGTAACGGCTTGTTGCGTTCCCTTGAATTGGCGATATCAACAACCATTTTCAGGCGTTTCAATTCGGCCATGAAGAATGACACGCCGCTGGCGAGGTCGTCGTGAATCCGCATGCTCGTTTCAATTCGCATGGGGGTGCATTTCAGGCGTTTGGCACAAACGACCGAACCCATCTGGGCCAGCACAAGATTCACACCGAGACTGCGTAGCAGCGTGCTCTTGCCGGACATATTGGAACCTGTCACGAGAAGAACGGATCCGGGAGGTCCAACGGAAACGTTGTTGCAAACTCGAATCCCATCCGGCAAAAGCGGATGCCCAATCTCTTCTCCTTCAATTTGTATTTCGTCGGGTTCAAAATCGACGACTTCCGGGAATTGCCAATCCGGTTGGTCGCTGGCAAGCTTGGCGAGGCTGTTGATGCACTCCCAGGCGCCCAAGGCAACAAACCAATCGCGGACATATCTTCCGTTACGTTTTTGCCATCGCTCAAGCAAATCAAGGACGTGGACATCCCAATTGAAAAAGAACTGCAAGAACAAATAAGCGAGAAACAGAATGCCATTGCGTCTCAAGTTGGCCATCCAAACAAGACCGCCAAGACTATTGAGGCGATGAATGGCCCCCGACTGGCTGCTGGTCATTTGTTCTTTTAGTTGGGTCAACATGGTGGAGTTGACCTGCATGGCTTTGATGTCACCAAAAAGCTTTTGATACACGTCAATTTCTTTTTTCTTTGACGCGATGGAATTGAAGACTTCGTGAATTCGACCTGCAAAAAAAACGCTGATAAAGAAGTTGACGATGATGAACCCGAACAATGCCGGTAGCCCGATCTCTTTGGGCAGCAAGCCAAAGATCGTTGCGAACAGCGAAAGCAAAACTGCGGCTCCGAGGATTCTCGCCATCCAGAGTAGCCAGCCACGTTTGGCGAGCCAAGGCTCGCTTTCAGACCATTCGGAAAAGGCCGCCGGACCTGTGGAACTCGCCCCAAGGTACTCGCAATCCAGCGAAAACCGGTCACGCCATTCGTCATGATCCATCATTTCCGCGACGGCTTCCTGCCGCTGTTTGACTTCTGCCGTGGACGCACCTTCCGATATCCAGCTGCGGAATCGTTCAATACCGAATTGGGTGTAGACGGTCCCTGTCAATTGAAACAAAGACTCCTGGCCGAACAGGTCGAGGTCCTTGGCAACGTTTTCAAAACCGTCGAATGGTTCAACATTGGATTTTGGCAGATTTTGCCAATCCCGTTCCTTTCGAGCGATCGAACGTTTCGCGTATCGAAGTCGTCGTCGAGCCGAATCCATCGCCAGTTCAAGATTGGTGTGATAGGCGGCAATCACCAGAAAACCGACAAACAACAGGCCCGCCAGCCAGAACCAGACTTGGAAAAGTCCGCCAACCTGGGCGAAGGCACAAACCACGCAAGCGATGGCCAATAAAAACAAGGCACCGCGCGGATAAGCCATCAGGCTCCATTGGAATCCCTGTTGGCGAATCAAAGTTTCGGCTTCACGCTGAATCTTGGAATATCGACAACCCGATTCATCGGATTGGGATGGATTCATTTTCCTGGCCCTTCAATTGCTTGGTCGATCAATGGAATGGGAAAGCAACAATAGGCCATCGATTTCAATTAGATTCCAGCTAATTCGGTTGCCCGGACAACGCGCTGAATCGCGATGATGAAAGCCGCTGTCCGAAAGCTGACTTTGCGCTCGTTGGATTCTTGCCAGACATCTTCAAATGCCTTGGACAATACCGAGTCCAACTGTTGGCGGACACGGTTAAGATCCCAACTGTAGTACTGGCGATTTTGAACCCACTCAAAGTAAGAAACCGTCACGCCGCCGGCATTTGCCAGAATGTCTGGCAAGACCACGGTGCCTTTCTCGTCCAGAATTGGGTCGGCGCCAGCCGTGACAGGGCCGTTGGCACCTTCAATGATGTATTGTGCTTTGATTCGATGGGCATTGTGACGCGTGATGCAGCCACCCAGTGCAGCCGGAATCAACATCTCAACATCCATTTCGAGAAGCTCGTCGTTGGTTATCAGGTCGGCTTTGTCATAGTCCGCCAACGAACCGTTGGCGATGACGTAACGAAGCGCGTCCGGAATATCGATTCCGTCGTCCTTGTAATAACCGCCGCTGATGTCGCTAATCGCAACGACCTTGAATTCGGACTCGTAGAGAAACTTGGCGGCGTGGGAACCCACGTTACCGAAACCCTGAATGGCAACCCGAATATCCTGGGGGCGACGTCCAAGCCGATTGAGCAACTTGAAGGCAAGGATACCGACACCTCGGCCCGTTGCTTCTTCACGACCTTTCGCACCGTAGTCTTCAACCGGTTTCCCGGTGATGCAGGCCGGACTAAAGCCATGATATTTTTCAAACTGGTTTCGCATCCACGCCATCACTTCCGCGTTGGTTCCCATGTCCGGCGCCGGAATGTCTTTGTCGGGACCGATGATCTCGTGAATCTGATCGATGAACTTTCGAGTGACGCGCTGCATTTCTTTGCGACTTAACTTACGAGGGTCGACACAAATGCCTCCCTTTGCCCCGCCGTAAGGAATGTTGACGACGGCGGTCTTCCAGGTCATCAATGAAGCGAGTGCACGGACCTCGTCGAGATCGACTTCCCAGTGATAACGCAAACCGCCTTTCATGGGTCCACGTGAGTTGTTGTGCTGGACGCGATACCCGACCAGCGTCTGAAGTGAACCGTCGTCCATTTCCACGGGAACTTCGACCGTGACTTCACGTTTTGGCATTTTCAATAGACGCCGCGTGTTGTCGTCGAGGTCGATTTGATCGGCTGCTCGTTCAAAATACCAGGAAACGGCTTCACTGGCCGTCATTGGAGTTTCGTGGACAGCGGTATCATTCATGGGTTTTCTCGGCGAAAAGCAAAACCGACTGTTCTCTCATTGCCCCGAAGTTACCGGCAATTTTGCGAACAATCTGGTAAAATAAAAAGGACAACCGGAAGCTGTTACGTCATCACCGTTACGATAACTTTATGGCCGCTTTTCGTACATGCGTATTTGGCCAAAATGAAGCTTGTCGCGGAAAAAATATGCGGCAAAAGCCCGGTGCGGAACAGGAAAGATTATGGCAGGCAATGTAAATTTTTGGCAGGAACTCACGCGCAGCAAACTGCTTCCGGATGGCACCGTCCCTTCGCTCGCGGCCAGATTCCAGAATTCCTCACCGACTTCCCAAGGCCCCAAAGCGATTGCAAATTGGCTGGTGGAAGAAAAAGTACTCAGTCGATTTCAGGCGGATGTTCTTCGACATGGATACGCGGAGCGATTGACCTACGGAAATTACAGCGTCTACGAACGCCTGACAGGTGATGCCAACTGGGCATTGTTTCGAGCGGTCCACGTCCCATCGGGTCACAAGGTCCTGCTTTATTTTCTTGCCGGTGACCAGGAACAAAGCTTTGCAGATTGGGATGATATCGCGAAGGACGCGGATGCTTGGCAAAACGTTGATCATCCGGCGATGGTAAAAGTCCTCGACGTCTTGACCCTTCCCGAGTACCGGTTGATCGCGATTGATGATGTCGGTGGAACCCTTCTTCAGGAAAAGGTCCCGGAAAAAACAAGAATGTCCGAGGACCGCTGCGGGCGAAACCTGGGGCGTCTGACGGAGGTGATCCAGGCATTTCATGATCAGGAATACGTTCATGGGCAGCTGACGTTGGATTGCATTCTTTTTGATACGAACAACTGCCTCCGGATTCTTCCTCCGTTTCTCGCGGGAAAGCTCGGGGCAATGGCTTTGGAAAAAACGGAGTCCAATGGTAAATCAGATTCCAAAGCGAAGGTGAACGGAAAGCCGTCGGGCGATCAAGAATCGAGCCGCAAAGAAAGTTTGAGTCGAGATGCCGCAGCTACCTTGGCACCCGAGGTTCTGGCGGATTCCAAGTTGAAACTTCCCGCGTCCGACGTCTATTCGATCGGGATGATGCTTCATCGGCTTCTTTCCGGCAAATACCCGCGCGTCAAGTCCAGTGCGAAAGAGCAAGGTACGAAGCTGGATTTGGCCGATCCCAAGAAAATGGGATACGCACCCGAGCTCAACGAATTGATGGAGTCAATGCTCAAGGCGGATCCGGCCAAGCGCACGAAAGAACTTGGCGACATCACATCCAGGCTCAAGGCCCTCAATAAGAAAGACGCCAAGAAAGATGGCAAGGCTGACGACGTTCAGCCAGCGGCCGCGCCGACGCTTGAAAAATATTTGGAATACATGGCTAGTTGGCAGCCCGATTCGGGACTCAACTCGGGCGGAATGCACTTTGAAATTGAAGAAGAGGTCGACGAAAAGAAAAACACGATCCACCTTGTTGAATCGGAAGAATCGAGTTCCAAGCTGGCGTCATCCAAGGAAGCTTATTCTGCGGCCGCCGCACGCCGTCGACAGCTCTTGTTTGCCAGTGGCATCTCAGCGGTCATTCTTGGTCTCGTCGTCACCTTTCTGATCATTGGTTATCAAATCGGACAGGGAGATCGGAACGCCAACAATCAGGCGGCCATTGACGAAGCCGTGCGCAAGGCCACCGAGAAGCAAAAAAAACCGGTTGCGACCATTGCGACTCCGCCCGGCACGACCAAGCTTGTTGATAAGAGTATCAGCTACAAGCAGGAATTGTACGAAGACGATGGAACAAGACTCTGGCAATCACCGACGGCCGGAAATCCGTTGGCTTATCAACTCGTTCCGCCCTCGGCGCGGATGATTCTGGCCATTCGGGCCGCGGCCATTTATGAATTGGAAGATGGCAAGAAATCGCTTCAGGCATTTGGCCCCGCGGCTCCTCAATTCCTTGAGGGACTCGGGGAACGATGTGGCTGCACGGTGAACGAAGTGGAACATCTGCTCGTCTCGTTCCATAGTGATACGAATCAATATGACTTTTGCAGCGTGGTTCGTTTGAAAGACCCGATGGTCGAATCAAAACTGATTGCCCGTTGGTCAGACATGGCCCTGAAAACGACGGAAAACGGAGTTCCTTTCTACGAGCGCGGCGACGAAGTTTTCTTCTTTCCGCCGGCGGAGGATAGCGGCGAAGACCAAAAAATCGAGGCATTCCTGTTTGGGCCGCGAAAACATGTGATGCCGGTCGTCGAATCGGGAGGCATCACAAGGTTGGATGGAAGTCTCGGAGCACTCGCAAAACGGACTGATCGCAATCGGCACTTCACGGCGATCCTGCTTCAGAGTGCGTTGTTCAACGAAGAAGGTCAGAAGTTAATGGCGGGAGCGTGGGAGCCGCTGAACCGTTCGCTCTCCGTGATGTTTGATAATCGAATCCGCGGCATCATTTTTAGCGCCCATTTCGACGAGGGTTTCTATTGGGAAATGGGATTTGACCCTTCCGTCGACTTGAAGTCGAACGACCTCAGGGAAATGGCCGAGACGCGCCTGAAAACAGCACGCGATGATGTCGATCGATTCGTTTCCCAAATCGTGGGGCATCCTTATTGGGAAAACGTCCGGATTCGTTTCGACGATATGGTCAC
>CAYSXI010000259.1:0-5715 GCA_964434955.1 uncultured Pirellulaceae bacterium | reverse complement strand
CCCCCCTGCAACTCCTCTCCGGGACAGCCAGGCCGAAGCCCACACAGCAAGAGCAGGAACACCAGCAACAACTGCAGCCAAAGCAAAAGGTTGTTTCGCAATCGTTGCCAAATCGAATTGACGTGAAGATCCTCAATGGTCCGCGCCCACAAATAGGTGCTGGGAACTTCCACGGGCTGCCGACGCAACTTGAGAAAGTACAACAGGAAGACCAGGGGAGGAATCAGGCCCAGAATCACCCATTGAAGAACCGTGAACGTGGGCACAAAAAAACTGTTCACCGAACGAGCCCCCGTTGTCTCAAGTAATTCGCAACCAGCTGATCAACCGGGCGTTCCGTGCTGGTCATCATGTAAACGATGCCGCGGCGATTGCAAAATTCGCGAGCCCTTTGAATGAACACCGCCAGCGTTTGTTTGTACTTATCAAGCAATCGGCGTGTCACCGTGACCTCAGCGATGTCCGAATCTTCGCAATCCACCAATTTCAAATCGCCTTTGACGTCCGGATCAATCTCTTCCTGACTCAAGACATGGATCAAGTAGATGTCCAAGTTTTGCGAAACCAGGTACCGCAAGGCCGATTCGTATCCCGACTTGTCCATCAAATCAGAAATCAAAACCAGGATTCCCTTTCCGGAATTCCGCAGACAAAAGCTCTTGATACTCTCGTCGAGCGGCGTGTTGACATTGTGGTCGACGGAATCGAGATAATCATAAAGCCGCCAAAGACTGTGCCGCCCTCTTAAGACAGGTGCCTGCAAGGACCCACTCGCGTCCAAGGCTTCGACCTTAACGCGGTCCGAGCGACAAAGCCCAATGTAACCCAGGGCTGCCGCCAACTGTTTTGCGTAGAAGAATTTGGAAGGATCGCCGAACCCCATCGACTTACTGCAGTCAAACAGGCAGTAGAAGTGCAAATCCTCTTCTTCCATGAACAACTTCAAAAACAACTTGTCCAAACGGGCATAAAGATTCCAATCGATGAATCGGAGATCGTCGCCCGGAACATAGTTGCGGAAATCGGCAAATTCGACGCTTTGCCCTTTCCGCTTACTTCGACGCTCGCCTTTCATTCGGCCACGAAAGATCTTTCGACTCACCAACTCCATACGTTCGAGCTGAGCCAGCATTTTCGGGGTCAAGTATTTTTGGCGTTCAGTCGTGGACATAAGAATCCGTCAATCGTTCTCTATTCAAGTTGGCAGAAGCATTGGGTTTGTAGCGATGGACCGGCCTATCAGTTGGCAACCGTCGCTTCGACCGCGTCTTCTGTTTTTTGCGGTACCGAATCAAGGATTTCGTGCAGCACTTGATCCGAATCCATTCCCTCGGCCTGGGCTTCAAAATTCAGGATGACGCGGTGCCGCATCGCCGGCAAGAAGACTCGGCGCACGTCTTCGAAACTCACGTTGTAGCGACCCTCGAGCAATGCCCGGACCTTGGAAGCCAAGGCCATGGTCTGCGCGCCCCGAGGACTGCTGCCCCAGCGCAAATACTTATTGGTTGCTCCGACCGAATAAGGGCCGCCGGGATGCGTTGCCAACGTCAAGCGGACCAGATAGTCCTGAACGTGATCGGCAATAATCACCTGGCGAACCAGGTCCTGCCACTTCAAAATCTCGGCACCGTCCATCACCTTTTCGGCTTCGATGTGAATCTTCTGGGTTGTCCGCTCCAGGATCGTTGCCAATTCATCACGGCTCGAATATCCAACGATCAGCTTGAACAAAAAACGGTCCAACTGTGCTTCCGGCAAGGGATAGGTTCCCTCCTGCTCAATCGGGTTCTGCGTCGCCAGAACAAAAAACGGTTTCTGTAATTCAAAACGGGTTCCACCGGCGGTTACGGTGCCTTCCTGCATCGTTTCCAACATCGCCGACTGGGTCTTGGGGGTCGCACGATTGATTTCGTCCGCCAGGCAGATCTGCGTAAAAATCGGGCCCTTTTGAAATTCAAAAGCACGTGACCCGTCGGGAGCTTCAACAATCATGTTGGTGCCGAGAATGTCGGCCGGCATCAAGTCGGGTGTGAACTGGATTCGGCTAAAGTCGAGACTCAAGGCCTGTGCCAGCGTTCGAACCAACAACGTTTTACCAAGTCCGGGAGCTCCTTCCAGCAAGCAATGCCCGCCGATCATCAAACACGTCAACACGCCGTGGACAATTTCATCATGTCCCACGATCACGCGGTTGATTTGATCTTTGACGGCTTGATAACGCTCGCGAAATTCTTCGCATTGCTGCTGTAACGACGCATCGCTTGACATAAAGTCTCCTTCTAAATTTCCCGGCAAGAAAGGCAGCCGGTGAATCAATTATTCTCTATTCGTTATTCTTGTTTGGATCTTCGCCCCGTTGCCGTTGCAATTTCCTTTTGGCCTCGAGAAGTCTCGACGTGTGCGAAGTTTCTTCGTTTTCGTCGGCCATTGCTGCGTCCCGGGTCGCCCGCGGTTTCTCGCGATAGGTGCGATCCTCACTGTCCAGGACCTGCTGCAACTCTCGTGAACCCTGCTCGAATTCTTCTTCGGTTGGCTCAAAACGAGTATTACTCTTTCGCGTTTCCATTTGTTGGTCGACCTTGGCTTTGCGACTTTGCAGTCGCGCCATACTTGCGGAAACCTGTTCCCCCCGGTCTTTCCCACGGATTTTCGAGGCCACATATTGATACGTTGGCCCGACCCAGTGAAATGAAATGGACACTCGGCGAATGAAAATATCCGCGAAGAAAACGATACCCGTCAAAACCAGCAACAATTGCCACACATCTTGAATTCCAACGGTTTGCGAAAGCGTGCCGCGGAACGGATCCATACTCAAGAGCTGATCCAGGTTGTTTTTGCTCAGGCTGCCAGAAACCTGGCCGATTTTTCCACCGGATGGCTTGAGGTTCGCAAGGGATTCCAAAAGCGAATAATTGGGTTCCCGCTCGGAATATTCGGACGAATAGGGAACCGTCACTCCCGCCGTCAGGCGTTGATAGTCGTTCCCCGGGAAAATGCTGAACAAATAGTTTCCTGAACGATCCGCTTTGAATTTCGCAATGTAACGCCCGGAAGCATCTTGCTCGAAGTTGATATCGAACCCTTTCATTTCGGGATCAATTCCTCGAGCGTTCATGTTCAAGTAATTCAAGAATTCATCATTGTCGTCCATCGCATTGACGACGATCGTCACTTCCCCGTCCCGGAAATCCGAATTGACCGTAAAGTTGGCAGACTGCTTGACCGGTCGCATCGAGTGGCGAATCAGCTGGGTAAACAGTTTCTCGTAGTAGCTGGCAGCCGCCCATTGGTCGGCCCATTTGTGCCCGGCGTCCGTCGTCAGAACGGTTGCTTTTCCGAGACCGTAACGCCACGTCGCGAGAACCGTCGTGTTCTCATCGACAATCAAGTTTCCTTCACTGTCATTTTTCTGTGTGATATCAGCGAATAGCAAAGGCTGGACCAGTGAGTTGCTTTTCAAAGTCGTCATGACAAACCCACGAACCGGGCGAATCTGCGTCAAGTCGATTCCTTTCAAGATCTCATTGTTCGCAGCACCTTCAAACGACCCGACGGGGATCCCATCGTCCGACTCCTTGATCAAAGGCTTGGCAACACGACGAGCTTCGCGCTGGAAAATTCGTGGCAACGCCTTGGGATTGGTGACCGCATAAAACTTGCCGCCTGTCGCATTCGCAATTTTCTGCATTCGTTGCTTGTCGACGAATCCATGTGACGAAACCGAAACCGTCGATATTTTGATTCCCGCTTTCTTGTAAGCGTTTAAAGTCGCCTGGGTAGGTGGAGTCGCGTCGCCGTCACTGATGATAATCATGTGCTTCATCGCCGGTTTGAAACCGGGACGCTGAAATCCAGCCAATGCCGTTTTCATCGGCGTTTCGTATTCAGGCATGTCCCCAGGCACCATTCGCTTGACCTGGGCCATCATCATTTTTCGATTCTGGTAAACCTTGTCGATTCCATTGGGCTTCTTCCAAAGCCAGCGCGGGTTACCGGTAAATCCTCCCCACTCAATCACGCCGCAGTAGTCGGCCGGACCAAGGACCTTGATCGCCTCCATCGCAATTCGTGTCTGCCAGTAGTTTCCCTGGGCCATTTCGGATGCGTGCATCATCAGCACCAAGGCTCCGACGGCATCGACCCGGTCGTTCTTGATTTGAAAATCGACCGGCATGGCTTTTTCCAATTCGGTGTTGGCCCAACCGCCGGCCCCGTAGGAATGGGCGCCACCAATCATCACGATGCCGCATCCCATTTCTTCCATGTTGGAAACCAACATCTTGATTTGGGCGTCCGAAAAGCCAACCGATTGCTCAAACGAATCGCCGCTTGATCGTGGGACATCCGCCAAGACCACGCAGTCGTACTGAATCAACTCCGCAGGCGATTGAAACAAATCGGTGGTGGGCATGATATCCACCTCAATGTTATTCTCCTGAAGCTTCTGCGTGAGGTAGTTGAATTTTCCTCGCTCGTTTCCATCCTCGATCAAGAGTACGCGGCCTTTGCCTCGCACGTGGGTGAATGCCGACGCCGTATTGTTTTTGCTAACGAAATCCTTGATGCGGCTTTGCTCATCCGGAACAAAGGTCGCATCAAATTGAAACACTGCCGCCTGTTCGACCTTGTGCTTGAAGCTGAAAACGTTTTTACCCGGTTTCAATTCGACTTCCGGCTCGGCGATGACAACATCACCTTCTCGCGTTTTCTGCTTGATCACCAGCTTTCCGGTCGCGTTGGATTCATCACCCTCAATCGAGTCGTAATTGATCACCACGCGAGCGTCAAATTCCTGTCCCTTGCGAATCTCCGAAGGAAGCACCACCTTTTCCACGCCAACTTCGCTTTTGACCAGCATCTCGACAGGAACGACGTCGATACCAACACCATCTTCCGCCATGGACTGTGCCAACGAATAGGCGTCTCCCAAGTTTTGATTTCCGTCACTGATGACCACAATTCTTCGCGCGGTCCCCTCGGGAAAAGAGGCTTTGGCAAGTTTCAATGCGCTTTCGAGGTTGGTTGCGTCTTTTCGGACGTCAAAATCCGATTCCGCACTTCCCACCAGTGGCAAGTCGCCATCATAGGGCGCGACCTCGATCCGAGCCTCGTCTCCAAAAACGATGACTCCCGCCATGTCTTTCTTGGAATGATTGCGATGTTTTTTCACCGCTTCGTAAGCGTAGTCCAGCATGAACTCGCGTTTTTCAGGCGGGATACTATCGGAATGATCGAGAACAAAAACAACGGTCAGTCGATCCGTCGAAGACTTCCATTGAAGCTGTGCCAGCGCGAGAATCAGCAACAACGCGACTACCGTTCGCAAACCAAGAACGGTCAGCTGACGAATCCGCCCCAAACCCGCGAGGCTGCTGTATCCCAAATACCAAATCAGCGGGATTAACAACAGAAACAGAAGTAACCAGGGCCGCTCAAACGCAAAACTAACCGCAACAAGTTGTGTGTCCATACTGGAACCAATTCTAGATAATTGCGTCAACGAATCTTTCTTATACATCGGCCGCGGAGCCACGCAGGCGAAACCTTCCCTAGGTCGTGTCGATATATGTTCGCTAACCATCTGCTTACAACCAAACCAACGTTCGATTTGCCAAACAAACGTTCGATTTGGATGCCAAGCTTGTTGCGGACCGGTTGTGACACGCTTTGCCCAAAATCGCTGAAGATGAATTCTAGGTACTGTACGCGCCA
>CAYSXI010000258.1:0-5757 GCA_964434955.1 uncultured Pirellulaceae bacterium | reverse complement strand
AACTTCCAAGGCAAGTGAATCCGGTTCATCCGAAGTCTTTCCTGCCGTTGAGGTACTGCCTCGGGCAGGCGCCAGTGCACAAACCGTCGTCGAGAACAAACGCGACATCGATTTGCCTTCGGAGGCAGATCGACCGTCTGCCGAAAAGGCGCTTCCCGATTCCGACGAACGAATTTTTGATATCACGGAAGACTACCTGGAAGAAACCAAACGGCCGCTGGGAGAATTGTCACCGAATGATCCGTCTGCTTCAAATGCATCCGATCTGGATGACGAGGGAGAAGGCGATGTTCTCAAGTCGATATTGTTGCCACGATGGATTGTTTACTTCCAGGCCGGGTTGATCGGGGTCGTTGCTGCCACCTTTTTTGTATTCGGTATGATGGTCGGGAATTTAACCGGTGGAAATGAGATCGTTCAAACGGAAACCGAGTCGTTCAAACTGACTGGCAACGTCAAGTTGGCCAGCGGAGTCCCCGATTCTGGCGCTGTCGTCATCGTTTTGCCAACCACGGCAAAACCAGAACCGCGCCCGGAGGCGGACCCGTTGCACCCTGATAATTTTGAACCCATTGATAACCCGTCTTTGGATCAAATTCGGGAGTTTGGTGGCGACGTCGTGCGTGCAAACCGAACGGGCGAATTCGAATTTGAACTTGAGGGACCTGCCGAATATTACGTGCTGGTCGTATCCAAAGCTCAGACGAGACGGGGGGATCGTTTGGATAAAGAGGTGAGCGCGAAGCTTGGCCGTTATTTTCTGCCCTACGAGCCGCTGATTGACGGCAAAAAGATTCAATGGACCAAAGTTCGAATGACTTCGGATCGAAGTTTGAAGACCATTACTTTCTAGTCGCGCTTTGAACAAAATGGTGACTTTGTCGTTTCTTCGCTCACGGCCCTAGTCCAGGTTCAAATCGTCCAATTGATCCGCAATCTTTCGTGCGGTGACGTTGAAAGCCAACTCGCGGAGCCGATTCCGATGAACCCATTTCGAATCGGTTGGCAGATTTCTTTTTTGCTCGCCGATTTTGGAAACATTTCGGTAACAGGAAAGTCGTATTCGGAAGCGCGTAACGGCATGCTTGAATTCAATCTTGGTTGACTTCAGTTGCAGCTCTATTCCGTACTGCGACAACATTGCCTGTTCCAGGAACTCGCGCGGGTCATCTTCGGTGTGGGTGATATCGAAACGAGGGAAATCGAATAAACCGGCCCAACGTTCGCCTTCAGCGCAGCGACGTACCAGAAAACGATTATTTGTCTCGAGCAGAACCACGGACTCGGACAGGTCTTCGTATTTCGTCTTCGATTTCTTGACGGGCACTCGGCCGACTTTATCCTCAATCCGAGAGATGCAAACACTCTTGAGTGGACATCGATCGCAATTGGGGCGAGTTGGCGTGCAAACAAGCGCGCCGAGTTCCATCAACGCCTGGTTGAAATCGCCGACCTTGGATTTCGGCAACAGGCTTTCGGAAAACTGCCAAAGCCACTTTTGGGAATCCGATGTGCTGATGTCCTCTTCGTGGCCGGAAAGTCGCGCGAACAAACGCTGCGTGTTGCCTTCGAGAATCGGGTGTTGCTGATCCAAAGCAATGGAAAGGATGGCCCCCGCTGTATAACGTCCGATTCCGGGGAGGGCCAGCACGGCTTCAAAGTCAGTGGGAAACCGGCCACGATGATTTTCGACGACCTGCTTGGCGGCGGCGTGCAGCTGTCTCGCTCTTCGATAGTATCCGAGTCCCTCCCAGAGCTTGAGAACCTCTTCTTCCTCGGCCGCAGCCAGCGCCCGAACATTCGGGAAACGTTTCATGAAACGCCGGTAGTAATCGATCACCGTTGCAACTTGAGTCTGTTGCAACATGACCTCGCTGATCCAAATCCGGTAGGGGGTCGAATTTGTTCGCCAAGGCAAACGACGTTTGTTTTTTTCAAACCAGTTGGCGAGGGAGCGCCGAAGCTGGGATTTGCGCCGCGAATCAAAAAAATCAGACGCCGCCAAACTGGATTTGGCGGCGTGATTGCATGGCGATTTCTCGGGCATCAGGATGCTACAAAGTTGACCAGGCGATCTGGCACGACGATGACTTTGTGGACCGTCTTATCGCTGAGCAATTCGACGATCCGCTCATCTTGCCGCGCCAGTGATTCGAGTTCGTCTTTGGGTGTTCCCGGCGCGACCTGGATCTTTGCCCGGACTTTACCTTTGATCTGAACCGGAATTTCCACAAACTCATCTTTCGCCAGATTGGCATCAAAGGCCGGCCAATCGACATAGGCGAGCGACCCTTCATGCCCAAGCAGCTGCCATAGCTCTTCGGAAAGGTGGGGTGCGAAGGGCGAAAGCAGGAGAACAAATGGACTGATGACCGCTTTGGGGCGGCTCGTTTGTTTCGTGAAAAAGTTGACGAATTCCATCATCCTTGCGATGGCCGTATTGAAACCGAGCGACTCGATGTCATCGGAAACGGCTCGGATCGTCTTGTGAAGAATACGGAGTTGCTCGTCGGTCGGCTCGTCATCGTTGATTGCGGCATGAAGTACCTTCTCTTCACTTTTTTCGTCAACGATCATTCGCCATACACGGTCGAGGAAAGAGCGAACGCCACTGACGCCCGCCATGCTCCACGGCTTTGCGGCTTCGAGAGGTCCCATGAACATCTCGTACAGCCTCAGCGCATCCGCGCCAAAATCAACAACGATTTCGTCAGGATTGACGACGTTGCCGCGGCTCTTGGACATCTTTTCAGCTTGTGATTTGACGCGAATTTCCGGATTCGATTTGAGAAAGAAGAAGTCGCCTTTCTTTTCAACCTGGTCCGGATCAAGTTTGACAATTTGAACCGGCTTGCTGGTCGACTTTTGAATTTTTTGCTTTTCCTCGTTTTCACAGACGTCGGCTGCGGTGATCCACTTTTCATCAAAGTTTCGGAAACCGGTGAACTCGTTTTCACCGAGAATCATGCCCTGGTTGATAAGACGCTTGAAGGGTTCGTCACAACTGACATGGCCACGATCAAACAGCACCTTATGCCAGAAGCGTGCGTAAAGCAGGTGCAGAACCGCGTGCTCAGCGCCACCGATGTAGGTATCAACCGGCATCCACATTTTCTCTTGTTCCGGATCAACAAACACCTCGTCATTACCCGGATCGATGAAGCGTAGGTAGTACCAACAAGAGCCAGCCCATTGAGGCATCGTGTTGGTTTCGCGTTTGTACTTAACGCCGTCAATGACCGGATAAAGCCATTCATCGTCCGCTTTGGCAAGTGGCGGCTCAGGACGTCCATGTGGCTTAAAGTCTTCAAGTTCCGGAAGGTCAACGGGAAGCGCCGACGCTTCGACCGCGCGAATGTGTCCTGTCGGCTCGTCATTCTCATCAAGCTCGTGAAGGATCGGGAAAGGCTCGCCCCAAAAACGCTGCCGGCTGAATAGCCAGTCGCGGAGCTTGTAATTGACGGCCGCGCGACCAAGGCCCCCACTCGCGAAGTCCTCGACGATATTCGCTTTCATGGCCTTGGTTTCCTGGCCATCGTATTTACCTGAGTTGATGACCGGACCTTCGCCAACCCAGCAGGCCTCGCCTGCCATGACTTTCGCTGTGTCCGCATCTTGGTCCGCCGAGGGATCGATGACCGGAACCACTTTCAGTGAGAACTGATTGGCAAATTCAAAGTCGCGTGTGTCATGGGCGGGCACTGCCATGATCGCGCCGGTACCGTAACTGACAAGAACGTAGTCGGCGACCCAAATAGGAATGCTCGCACCGTTGGCAGGATTGATGGCAAATGAGCCCGTGAAAACGCCGGTCTTTTTCTGTTTGTCCTCCTGCCGCTCGCGATCACTCTTGAAACTGGCTTCCTGGCAGTAGGCCTCGACCGCGCTGCGGCATTCGTCGGTGGTCAGTCGGGATACAAGCGGGTGTTCGGGGGCGATCACCATGTAGGTTGCCCCGAAAAGCGTGTCCGGTCTCGTTGTGTAAATTCTCAGGACGTCGTTTTCCGGTTTTCTTGGATAGCCGTTTTGCGCTCGTATGTTTTTCCAGGACTCAAACTCGTTGTCGGCGCCTATGTAAAAATCGACTTCCGCGCCGGTGCTTCGACCGATCCAATCACGCTGGAGCTTTTTGACGCCTTCCGGCCAGTTGACTTTTTCGAGGTCGTTCTCAAGTCGGTCGGCGTAGGACGTGATTCGCAGCATCCATTGTCGAAGCGGAATGCGCTGAACGGGATGGTCGCCCCGCTCACTCTTTCCATCGATGACTTCCTCGTTCGCAAGCACGGTACCCAGTGCTGGACACCAGTTCACAGGAGCTTCCGACTGATAGGCAAGGCGGTGCTCATCGCGGAATAGGGCAACGGCGGATTCCCCTTGAGCCTGAACGTCATCGGGAATGGGGAGTTCCGAAATAGGCCGCCCAACTTGCTTTTCTTCGTCAAACCAGGTGTCAAAGAGGACCAGGAAAATCCACTGAGTCCAGCGAAAATAGCTGACGCTGGTGGTTGCGATTTCCCGATCCCAATCGTAGCTGAACCCGAGTTGTCGAAGTTGGCGACGAAAGTTGGCGATGTTTTTTTCAGTCGATTTTCGTGGAGGCGTATTGGTTTTGATTGCGTGTTCTTCGGCCGGCAAACCAAAGGCATCAAATCCCATGGGGTGCAGAACCGAATAACCTTGCATCCGGTAGTATCGACAGAGGATATCAGTGGCGGTGTAACCTTCGGGGTGTCCGACGTGGAGCCCGTCACCGCTCGGGTAGGGAAACATGTCCAGAATGTACTTCTTCTTGTCCCCGGGCTTGAGTTCGGGGGTCTGGAACGTCGAGTTCTCGTCCCAGAATCGCTGCCAACGCGGTTCAACTTCCGCAGGGTTGTACTTTGGCATGAGTCGCAAATATCCTTTTCAGAATTCGGGCGAAGTGTCGCCCGGACGGCGTGTTTTTTACTGGAAATCTTAAGATTGGGCCGTTTCGGCCGAATTTGCCAAGCGCCCAATGATAGCCGATTTGGCCCTATTCCCATATGACTCTTTGGAGGTCAACGGGTTCATAAATGCGCGGATTTGATTCGACAAAGATTTACTGCGTAGCCAATTTGAAAACAGCCTGATAAACTTGTTTTTTCGAATTTATGAAAGGTGACGAAGTGATACGAAGGCGCCCCAACGGCCGTTTAAATACTCAAGAACGCGAAATGATGCGACGTGCTTGCCGGTTCAATGCGGAATTGCTGGACTTTGTACGCCCGCGCGTTCAGGAAGGCGTCACGACCGAACAGATTGATCAATGGGTTTACGAATACACCATGGATCACGGCCACATTCCGGCTTGTCTTGGGTACATGGGCGAGGCGGGACCGTACCCAAAAAGTTCATGCACGAGTATCAACGAAGTCATCTGTCACGGAATTCCCAGCGACTACGAGTTGAAAAGCGGTGATATCGTCAATGTGGATCTGACGACGATTGTTGAAGGTTGGCACGGTGATCAGTCTGAAACATTCATCATCGGTGACGGAACCCAGGAAGCGATCGACGTTGTTCAATGTGCGTTCGATAGCCTTTACTTGGCGATCGATGCGTTGACCCCTGGCTGTGCGGTTTCCGTGATCGGGGATGCCGTTGTGGAACGAGCGAAGATCGATGGCTTCGGCGTCGTTGATAAATACGTGGGCCACGGCATCGGAAGGAACTTCCACCAACGCCCGAACATCCCTCACGTTCCCAATCGCCAGTCCCGTCGCGAGTACCTCTTTC
>CAYSXI010000257.1:0-5841 GCA_964434955.1 uncultured Pirellulaceae bacterium | reverse complement strand
GTTATTTTATTGAGTTATCCGATACACGCAAACAAGAAATGGCGGCCAGTGCTCGCTGATCAAGCACGAGATCGTTGCCGATCCTTCCGGTGGGTCATTAACTGACCGACATCTGTCCGGGGACAAACATTAGCGGCCACATATAGAAAGAGACCCGCCGTTGGGCACCTGGATCCAAACGAAAACTCACTTCATTTTTGCCACATTCGGGCATGAACAAATAGTGAAAATAGATTCGTACGTGATAGTCGCCGGGTGGGAAGTGAAACAGGTGCTTGCCCCATCCAAGCTGATGCCGAATTCCATTGATTTCGGCGACGGGGTTGCAGGCAAAAAGAAAAAACGCCAGGGGAAAGAACCCGATCGATAACTCAATGCTACTTTTTCCGCCGGCCATTTGGGGCTCGGCAATTTCGGCCTGAACAATTTCTTCTGTCATCGGTACCTTCTTTTCTAAACACAATCCTGTGAAGCGTTCAGTTTATCTCATTTTCTTCAGCAGGGTTGGGCCGATTATCCCGGCAGGGCTTGGCCAAATCCGCCGGGGCGGCCTTTTCCCAGGCGGAAGCGAGGGCCTTCAAAACTTGCCCTGAACCCGCTTCGCCCAAAAGAATGATGGTCGCGCCAGCCAGTCCCCAGGCTCCTTTGCACGGACGAAACCCCCGCGGATGACGGGCCGTCAACTCGGCCTGGGCTTGCCGATCCATTTTCGCCACCGCCCAGTTTGCTTCGGGAAATAACGAAGCGAAAACCTTGCCCCTCACCTGGAAGTCGACTCGTTCCTTGTTTGGTCCTTTTTCCGTTTCCGGCAAAGCCATGGCGGTCTGGCAAAATTCCTCGGGAGTCATTTCAGAATCGACCTTCGCTCGTTCTCGCAAGTTCGCCGGCCAAACTCCCAGCTGTTTATATCCACTTTTTCCGAACAGACCGCCTGAAATCCGAAAAACGCAGTGAATCCTGCTTAATTACAGCGGTTTGTTAACGGCGAGGTCCGATCAAAGTTTGAATCGTGAAACTCGATACAGCCAGCTGAATGCTTTGTTATGGAATCGACCATCATAGTCGTTTCCCACTCCCCAGTTCAACGTATTGTTATCAAGTTGGCGAAAATAGCCGATAAAACTGCGATTTGCGGTTGAGAATTGCGGCTTTCTGAATATCATCTAACTTTTGAAACCAGAAATAATTGAGGAGTCCGTCATGTCGATATCTTTCGCTGACCGTGGTGGCAGCAAAGGGTACCAGGTGCGTGTGACTCGCAATGGAAAACAATATTCAAAGTTTTTCAATGCGAATCAACGCGGCGCAAAAAAACAAGCCGAAGAGTACGAGCGGCAGTTGCTCGAGATGCTTGGGCCACCGAGCAAAGGCCGTGGCCGAAAACGTCCCGTCCGAACCAATACGGGCATGCGCTACATATCTGAAACCATCGGCAAATACGGAACGTCCTGCTTCCGAGTTACCTACCGCGAAGAAAGCGGCAACTGGGCTTCACGAGATATCTCCATTGATCACAATGGACGAGCCGCAGCACTTCGCCGCGCCAAGGAAATTCATCGGCTTCGACACGTTCCGGGCGAATCGGACAAACTCTCGACTCCAAGCCCTCAAAAAGTCAAAGAAGAATTGGCAAGCTAATGTCGACGAAGCGGTGCTGCTGCTTCTCAATCACTTGTTCCGCGGCCAACTCAAAGGTGAAACGCTTTCCACCTTCGCCAAAGGAACTTGGCCGAATCGAAATCCCCAGCCGACCGAGCTGGGGTTTTTTGTGGCACAAAACAAATGCCAATGGGTGAAGAGGCCAATGTGCAAACAGCCCAAACTGCAACCGATCCTGACGCGTACAGGCTACTTCTTTTCGTTGCCCTTTTCGATTTCACGCCCTTGCCGCACAAACCGATCAATGTACTCATCATGAACCGCGATCGTTCGCTTGGACCGACTCCACCCCGCCCCGCCTTCTCCTTGCACGAAGGTGACTTTGATCTGCGAATGCCAATCAAAACGCTTGATGGTCTGTTGAATCTCGCCGGCTAGACTGCCCGATCGAATCGCTCTGGCCAAAACACTTCCCTCGTCAAAAACGATTCTGGCTTCATTGGACTGCATTCCTTTTGTCATCCAGATCGGTTTCAAGATCCGCCGCCAGGAACGATGTATCTCAGCGCCATAATCGCTACTTTGGCCAATCTGCCTTTCGCTCATCTCTACAAGATCGCCCAAGCTTTTGTATTTCTTGGGGTCGGCGGCAATTGCCAGGGCAACAATCTGATACGCCCGCCGCGCATCATTGTTGTGTTCACCCTGGACTTCCCAATCTTTCTTCGGAACTTCTCCCGCTTCAAACATCAACGATTGCACTCGGGCGCGAATGACCGCCTCGGCTCGATCCGGCATATGAAACGTTAAATAGTGCGTGGCGAACGCGTCAGCCATCGTTTCTTCGTTTCCCAGGATTGGCAAATCAAATTCGCGAATCAAGGCGTGGGCCAATTCATGAAGGACCACATGAAGCGTGACGTTTTCCGCAAACCTGGTCAATTCTTCTTCGCGGGGCTCCGAATCCGAAGTCTCCTCCGTTTTCAGTGTCGTATGCTGCTCCGTCAATTTCTGAGCGAAGGAAGCACCGGCAAGAAAAGTTACCGCGAGAAGTGATACAAAAATTCGAATGCCATATCGCTGATACATGGGTTTCCTCGTTGAGAAGCAGAAAATGAGCCCGCAAGTGGCGGATCGATACGAGGCCGTAGAAAACAAATCGCTTGATAGTTTAACAGATCAAAGCGACAAATACTTGCCCGGATCGGTTTCGGCGATTCTTTGAATCACCAGGTTCCGTTCAACCAACATGTTCCGCATATATCTTTCAAGAAACAGGAAATCAGCAAGTTTTCCCAATGGGCCCCATGGCGCCGTGTAGTCGAACCGATCGCTCATTTTCGTTTTGCCGCCGAGTGTCATGAACTCATGGTCATGATCAAAACGAGCGAAGGCCCCAGCAACCATGGAGTCGCGAAATCGAAAAGGACGCTCAAATTCCGTGATCTTTGAAGTCAATCTTTGTCGAACGCCAAAGTGGACAGCTTCCCAAGTCACGGATTCGCCCAAGCCGATTAGGCCTTCGGTTTTTCCCGCGACCGCTTTCTCGTCGGTCTTCTTCGTCGATTCAAGATGCAAATCGATGCTCCTCGACAAATCAAAGACGACTGCCTGAGGAGCGTCAATGATCGTCTCAACGTGAATGATTGGCATGGCTCTTCCTCAAAAGAATCGGCTCCATTGATCCAACCGTTGGGACGAGCCTGGATTCACGTCTTTCGATAACGGGGGATCGAATCGATCCGGAATTCGTCGTGGGCGTTGTTCTCGTCAATTGCGCTGGCTGGCTCACTTGCGGATTTGACCGACCCGAGCATCCCTCGAAGCACCAACGGATCCAATCCGCTATCAGAACGTCCGTCCAAGCGGTCAATTTCATCAAGGATGTCCTGGACGTCGGCAACGGTCATCGTTTCGGTTTCCGTCAATCGCTTGAGGATGGCAGTCAGAACCATGGATAGAAAATTGACGTCATCCCGCAGGTCGGCAATCTCAGCCGAATGATCCGAACTCGCGATTCGCGTTCGCCGTTCATATCGCTTGCTGCGGGCGATATCACGAAGATGCGCTGCCTGAGCTTGTTCCGGAAAGAAAAAATCAAATAGATCCATCGTTGCCTCCTGTAAAAACCCGGAAGCATCGTACACATTCAAGATCTACTTTCCAACCAAACCAGGCGCCGTTCGAGTTATTCGGCGAACCCTACAGTCACGGACCGATTCATCCGCAAGCATCTACGGCTTGGCCTTTTTCTTTTTTGTCGCCACTCGCGACCACTTGCCCGTTTTCTCGCTAAATGCCGCTATCGAATCGGGCGTCGAGATCAGGGCCGCACCATTAAGCAGGCTCGGAATTTTCGACGATGCGATGGAATCCCAGCGACCGGCCGTCGCACTGAATGCATAGGCTCGACCATCAACAAGGAAAGTGGCCAAGTTGCCGGAGACAAAGGGGTTGGCCAACTTGACGGGTCTTGGCAGCTTGATCGAGACAAATTTCCCCGTTTGGTCGACCGCAAACAAATGCGTGATCTTTTCGGTGCCGCTGCTCAGTTTGAACACGCAAACTTTTGAGCCAACGACCGGCACGACATCGACCCCTGCAGCAAATCGTTGTGTACTCCATTCTCCTTTGGTCTTCGAGTAAGCGTGATAACTGTTTTCTCCCTGAACGGGTGCGACGATCAGCCGCTCATTCTCCAGGTATGTTGAATCTGCAACTTCCTGCCCCTCCGCTCTCACGGCCAATGCGACAGAAATTGCAACAATGACAAGAAACGTCAGTCGAGTTTTCATAACAACCATGAGCCCCAAAAACAAAAACAACAATCCGCTTGCCAGCCACCGAGCTGACATATCGATCCCTATTAGGTTGCCGATGGCATCGCCCGCGTCACTTTAATACCCGAAATTACTTCCGGCTGTCGTCCGAGGATTCGGGCGGGCGAACGAACAGTAACGCCGCCACCAGGCCGGCCAATCCGCCAAGGTAACTGGCGTTGTGAATGTAGGCGACACGCACAAAAGAATAACGATCGATGATGCCCAAATGCACAAATACTTCGTTCCAATTCGAGTAATCCGCTTCAGGGCCGAACGCCAGGCCAATCAAAAAACCAAGAAAGCTGCCCAGTGCGCCACAACAAAAAACGATCCCAAAGGCCTTGAAGGTTGAGCGATATGCGGGCTGACGGCTCCGCCCAGGCACGAATCGACGACCAATAAACCACGCGATAATCGAACCAACCCACCAACTTGCCAGAAACCCTATCGTTCCAGCAAACACACGAGGGCCCCATCCAAAATCTGCATAATGAAACTGTTTGAATTTAAGTTTCACAAAGTATTCGGGACTAATTGAGTAGGTCCATTGATCGTGCAGGATGCCATACGCACCTGCCGCAACCGCACCCAAACAGGTAATCAGCATTAAGTGCGGAAAGTCGGCCAGCGCGATCCGCGGAATCAGCCATCGGAATATCCCGCTTCGTTTCATCCGCGACATCTTTGCCATCAATGATTGTCAAAATCGGGCTCTGAAATGCTTTCCTTGCGAATCGTGATATCTTCCTTTTCTACGACTCGTTTCGGCGGCTCGATTCTTCTTTTGGGAATCGCGCGTGCAGCAAAATGAAATGAAATGCCCGCCGCGATAAATGCCAATCCGAACCCCAAGAGCAGGTAAATCCGTTTTTTCGAATTGGAGGCCGAAGTCACATTCACCGCGATTTCCACTTGCAAAGATGTTCGTCGATTTGCGCCATTCAAATGACCGGCGCGATGGGCTCAACTCGACAACGTAATTTCGCGTATCCATTTCGCGCTGCGACTATCACGATGAGCCCCCGGCTTTCGATCAAAAGTATCGCTTCTCATTTCAGGATATTCAACAAAAATGGCCCCCAGTAACTTTTCATTGTCTGGAATCCCAAAAAACCGGAACATATCGCTGCCACGCAGGGTTCCACCACTGGACCAATAGGTGCCCATCTCGTGTGCCGTCGCGAGCAGCAAAAAGTTCTGTACCATCGCAGAGGCCGCCGCCAAGTGTTCTTCGTCGCGCATCAACTGCGTGTCTTCCGCCAAATTTGATTCGCCGCTCTGAAACCCGGCATAGAATTCTGGCAACCAGGTCATCAGAACGACGCACTGGCTTGCCGCGAACATCTTCGGGAGCTTGGAAGTGACATTCAAATTATCACGCAGATACAGAGCGGTATCTTTCACTTGGCCATGCCAAAGG
>CAYSXI010000256.1:2193-5846 GCA_964434955.1 uncultured Pirellulaceae bacterium | reverse complement strand
TTCCGCTGGGCCCTGCGGCTTAAGCCCCTTCTCTTCCAGCGATTTCAAAATGAAATAGTCAAGCTTCTCGATTGGCCACCTTGTATTGTCGACGGTTGGCAGAGGCTGGTGCTTGATGGGTTGCCAGCACCAATGCTCTTCAACCCGTTTTTCGATGTCAAACTCATTCGACTTTGCTCGTGCTTCATCTTTATCGCTTGGCCAAGGAGCTCCTTGCTCAATCCACTTCGTAAAAAGATCGATCTCTTTCTGAGGAAGCTTGGAGTCCGGCGGCATTTGAAATACCTTGCCGTAATTGATCGCGTGCAAAAACACGCTCTTTTTCGGCTCCGCCGTATTGATGGCGGGCCCTGAATCCCCTCCTTCCAAAATATCCTTTCGCGAAGAAAGGCTCAGATCACCATCAAAATCCGATTCGGGACCGTGGCACTCGTAACACCGCTTGACCAAAAGAGGTCGGATCTTGGATTCAAAAAACTCGATTTGTTTGTCCGTAAACTTTTCGTCTTCCTGAGCTGATGAAGACGCCGGAAGCATCCAAGCGATTACCGTCGCTAAAACAAAAGTCGTCTTTGCAAAAATCCCGTTTGACGAGCAAGAGAACTTGATTTTGGATTTGACCATTTGGGATTACATCACCGAAATTGTTCGTTGGGTCTTGGGGCGATTCGCCGAAAAGGCGATCTCACTTTAGTATAAGCCATCGACCGTCCTGGTCAAAATCAGTTCACCCCGAATGGCCGAATACAAGAGCAAAAGTATTTGTTAAACTCTTTGATTCTGACAGAAAACTTCCGCGCTGAGTTTGCCATGATTATCTTCGGAACGACCACCATCAACACGACGATGAACGAGGGCGTTTTTCACTGTCCCCGGTGTAGTAGCGAACAGAATTTTCGCCATCGCAAAGCAAACGGGTTCTTCACGCTTTACTTCATTCCGATCATTCCCATCGGTTCCCGCGGAACCTTTGTCGAATGTTCGAGTTGCGGCGGAACCTATTCCGACGAAGTTCTTTCATACGATCCCGAACAGGATGCCCTGGAAACGAAGACGACTGTTTTTCGAATGCTGATTTCGTTCATGGTTGCGAATCGAAAAACGGATTCGGATTATGTTTTTGCTTGCCAACGCGCGTGTTCTTCACTTTTGGGTTATGACATCACGCAGGAAGTCATCGAGCACGAGGTTTTGATGGCCCAGCAGGCCAACCAACTCAACCTTGAATTTGTTCGTCGAGAATCTGGCGACTTCAACCTTGAGGGAAAAATCCTGATCCTCAAGGCCGCCAAACAGATTGCCGCCGGCCGAACAGGTTTCGCGCCTCATGAAATTGAAACAGTACGAGAGATGGCCGTGGCATTGGGAATCGAGGCGAGAGCCATTGACCAGGTCATGGACTTGATAAACGAACTCGAGTCCTCCGAATAACGAAATCAAAGACATTCGCAAGCCAATTTATCCAATCGATATTGAGCCACATCATGGAATCCACTCACATCCGCGAACTCATTGACGAAGTCCTTTCACGCCGAGATTGGTTGAAGAAAACGTCGGCAGCCACAGCCATCGCCGCGACCGGACTTTCCGCCACGCCGGGTCTCGCCCTATCAGCCGAATCCAAATTACCTGCCAAAAAAGATTCGACGTTGGGGTTTGACGAAGTCGAGCACGATATCAATGACCAGATTGAAGTTGCTAAAGGTTACTCAGCGGACCCGATTGTTAAGTGGGGGGATCCAATGTTTGCCGATTCGCCCCAATTCAATCCATCCAAGTTGACGGCGAAATCACAAGCAAAACAGTTCGGCTACAACTGCGATTTTGTCGCCTACCTTCCATTGCCCCTTGGCAGCCGCAATTCCGAACACGGACTCCTGTGCGTCAACAATGAGTACACCAACGCCGAATTGATGTTCGATGGCATCGATTACAAAACCAAATGGCAAACGATGGACGCGGATCAGTCCAAGGTAGAAATGGCGGCTCACGGACATAGCGTTGTTGAAATCAAGAAACAAAAAGGTAAATGGCGTTCCGTTCGAGGACAACTTAACCGAAGGCTAAACGCGCTGGATACACGGTTTCGAATTTCCGGACCAGCGGCCGGTGATGAGAAACTAAAAACCACGGATTGCCCGGACGGACGCGAATGTACCGGCACGCTCAACAACTGCGCAGGTGGCGTAACGCCTTGGGGAACGGTGCTGATTGCCGAAGAGAATTTTCAAATGTATTTCGGTGGTGATCAAACAAATCATCCCGACAAAGACTCACTTAAAGAATACGGTGTTGGCCAGTCAAGGTTCGCTTGGTACCGACACTTTCGACGTTTTGACGTCAGCAAAGAACCAAACAGCCCGAACTTGTATGGGTGGATCGTCGAATACGATCCCTATGATCCAAAATCAGTTCCGGTCAAACGAACGGCGCTCGGCCGAATCCGTCACGAAGGCGCCACGACCGCGCTCACAGCGGACGGGCGATTGGTCGTCTACTCGGGAGACGATGACAAAGGCGAGTACTTTTATCGCTTTGTTTCTCGCGATCGCTGCAACAACGAAAATCGGGATGCCAACAAGAATCTGCTGGACAACGGGGAGTTGTCCGTTGCCAAGTTCCACAAAGACGGTACCTTGACCTGGCTTCCACTCGTTTTCGGCAAAGGTCCTTTGACACCGGAAAACGGATTCAAGTCACAAGCGGATGTCCTGATTCGAACTCGACTTGCCGCTGACGCTCTCGGGGCAACTCCGATGGATCGCCCGGAAGATGCCGAAACCAACCCGACGACGGGCAAGGTCTACTTAATGTTGACTAACAATGATTTGCGCACGGAAGAAACCGTCGATTCTGCGAATCCACGTCCGAACAATATTCATGGCCATATCATCGAAATGATACCGCCAAGCGTCCGAGGGAATGATCAGCAGGAAGTCATTGACCACGGATCCGAGAAATTCAAATGGAATGTATTCCTGATGGGTGGTGACCCGAAAGACCCCCACTCCGGCGCCCAATACCATCAACAGGTTTCCGACCAGGGGTGGCTTAGCTGTCCCGACAATTGCACATTTGATCGCAATGGAAGAATTTGGATTTCAACCGACGGTGCCCCTCGATCTGCCAAAGTGGGCGACGCCGTTTACGCTTGTGACACCGAAGGCAAAGGGCGAGCTCTCACTCGCCAGTTCTTCCGCGCTTGCGTGGGCGCTGAAATTTGCGGCCCCTGCTTCACGCCGGACAATCGGACGATGTTCCTCTCGATCCAGCATCCAGCCGAAGGTAGCAGCATTTCAAAACCGACGACGCGCTGGCCGGACTTTGATGACGATACCCCCCCGCGTCCATCCGTCGTTGCGATTACGAAGGATGATGGCGGATTTATCGGGGACTAGCGAGCTGAATCCAACTATTTCCGATTGCGATTCTGAAGCTGCTTGAGCTTTTCGCGAAAACGCAATACATCATCGTTATCGATTCGTTTTTTCTCCGCCGAAGAGTCAGCGCTGGATTTACTTGAAGATTTCGGAGCCGGCAAGCGCGAAGGCACAAGGACAGACTGTGCAGGATCGTCAATGTCGAGATTCAGATCGCCGATCGAGTGCTTCTTAACGGGAGCTCGATTCACTGGAGGTGTCGCAAACGTGCTC
>CAYSXI010000256.1:0-2183 GCA_964434955.1 uncultured Pirellulaceae bacterium | reverse complement strand
TTGCGCCGTGAAGTGGTCGCGGCGGGTGGAGCCGCCAGTTTGTCGAGGTCGACGTTGCCATTGATGGCCGAAAGGGAAAACTTCTTGTTGTTACGCGATACGACGATCATGACCAGGTCGCCCTGCCCAAGAACATTCAGGATGTCGTTGACCTCCTCCATGGATTCAACCGCGGCACCGCCGACGGCAATAATCCTGTCCCCTTTTCGAATTCCCGCTTTGGCAAGAATCCCATTCTTGGGTGTCGCTGAAACGCGAAAACCGTAGTTTTTGAATTTGGCGATTTCTTCCTTGCTAAGCTTTGGAGGTTGGTCAGCCGAAGACGGAGGCAAAAAGTTGTCTTTGGCGATTTCCGGTTTTGCATCTGAGATCCGCGCCGTCGCCGGGTCAAACCGATCGCTGAGGCGAAACTGCGGTGTGGCAGGAGTGGGTTGATTTGCGCGAGATTGCGGTGGCGTGTTTCGGGAATATCGGGAACCCGGATTCGATTTGGCTTGTTTCTCTCGTTGCTTTTCGACGGCGCGCTCCTTAGCTTTCTTTTCCCGATTCCGCTTTTGTTCCTGAATGTTGTCGCGGAATTTTTTCAGGAGTTCGCCCTTTGGCAGGTTGTCCTTCCAGCGCTTTTGAAGCTTTTCGAGTGGCCTTTGGGCAGATAGATCTGTTGCGAATACTGCGAGGCAGGTTACGCAGAGAGAAAGAAAAAAAACTGAGCGAATGCTGGTCATTGGGCGTTCCTTGCCATCCAGTCGATTGGGGTCCATCAAGTCAGGTTGTACAGAATCTATCGGTGATTCTTGGACAAAACAGAAATTTGGCTTGAGTGGCAGGACCACTTTATCCTTGCGTTAGGTCACACAAAGCCAATGGACTTTGCCCAACCCGCAAAGGGTACCAAGGCGAATCGACAGGAGGCCACTGACACCTTTGTTTACGGGGATCCCATCAACTAAAATCGACCACCTGAAAAACTTTATCGATTAGGGCGCCTCTTCATGAGTTCAACCAAATTTATTTTCCCGCTTGTGGTTTGTTCTCTTTTCCTGATTGCCACGGACCACGAGCTTCCTGGCCAAAATTCATCGACGGACCAAAAGAAGTTCACGGGTGTATTGAAATCTCCCGGGGGCGATCTTGAGTTTGGCCTGACCTTTGACTCGACATCGAATCGCCAGAAAGCATGGATTCAATGCGGGGAAGAATCGATTCCACTACAAAGTTGCCAACTGACCGGCGAATCTTTGACGCTTGGCTTTCCGCATTATGATTCGAAAATCGAGGCCAAGTTTGATGAAGACTCAAACTCTTACAAAGGGTTATGGAAAAAACGAATCGGCAAATCCAAGTATTGCGAAATGAGATTTGAAGCCAGGACCGCCGAAACTTTCGCGCCATCTCCCGTCAAAGACGCGGAAAAGGTTTCGGGGCGTTGGAAGGTCAAATTTGCATCAAGCAAGGATCCCGCGGTCGGGATTTTTGATGTCGATCCAAAGACGGGAAACGCCACCGGTACATTCTTGACGACCACCGGTGACTACCGATTCCTCGGAGGGAGCTTTCGAAAAAACGAATTGACACTTTCCTGTTTCGATGGCGCCCACGCATTCCTGTTTCGAGCCAAGCTCAACGAAAAAGGTGAGCTGGCCGGAACCTTTTGGTCACGGGACTCCTGGGAAGAAAAATGGACCGCCAAGCTCGATGCCAATGCCAAACTCCCCGACGCATTCAAGATGACAAGCTGGCAAAGCAATGTCCCAATGACTTCGATGAAGTTTCCAGATTTGGATGGAACGGTTCGCTCGCTCGGTGACAAGGATCTGGTCGGCTCCAAAGGAACGTTGATTTACGTCTTTGGTTCCTGGTGTCCCAACTGTCATGACGCTGGACAATTCATTTCGGAACTCAAACGAACGTATTCGGACAAAGGCCTCAAAGTCATTGGCGTCGCGTTTGAAATGACAGGCGACCAGAAACGAGACGCGGAGCAAGTCCGCCGCTATCTCAAGAAAAACGAGACGGACTTCCCGGTCTTGCTCGTCGGAACGTCCAGCAAGTCCGAAGCTTCAAAGCGTTTTACAATCATCGACAAGGTTCGTTCTTATCCAACGACGATTTTTGTCAATTCACGCGGCGAAGTCGAATTGATCCACACTGGCTTTAGCGGCCCCGCAACTGGGCAAGCCTAC
>CAYSXI010000255.1:0-5864 GCA_964434955.1 uncultured Pirellulaceae bacterium | reverse complement strand
CTCGCCACCGTACACGGCGTCCAACGCAATCATCTTGTTTGTCACATTGGCTTCACCGACGGCACTCAGCACAAAGTCGCAATTCTTTTCCGCCGCCAAATCGGCCGACATCCGGCTCGTTGCACAATTGACCACAACCGGCCCCGCAGCTGACTTGAGCCGATGGCGAAGCGTTATCGCCAGAGTGTATTCTTCCCCAATGTATCTTCCGTGCTCGTCGATGACAGCCAATCGATCCGCATCCGGATCCTGGCAGAAAACGACATCCGCGCCAAAGGCCTTTGCTTTCTCAACGACCGACTGCAGGTTGGCTTCTGTCGGTTCGGGCGGATGAGCAAACTGCCCGTTTGCCTCACCCCCGAGGATTTGAAACTCGGTGCCGAGTTCCCGCAAAAGCTTTTCGCCCAGCCGGCTTCCCGCACCATGATTACTATCGAGAACGACTTTGAATTTCTTGGCTCGAATCGCTTCCACGTCGACTGTCGCGAGTACCAATTCGAGATGCTTCGACGTCGTGTCCTCCAAATTCGTTCGTTGCCCGATTTGATCGTGCGCCACCAAGGCCGGAGTGTTCGCATGGTATCGGTCGATCACGTTTTGTCCGGCCGCCGCATCGATCACTCGGCCAGATTCAGCAAAGAGTTTGATCCCGTTGTAAGGCGGCGGATTGTGACTCGCAGACACTTGAACACCACCTGCCGCTCCGAGTTCACGAACCAGAATGCCAGCCGTCGGTGTGGAAGCCACATCCGCATAAATCACATCCCGCCCGACGGACTGAAGTCCCGCGCAAATCGCGTCGGCAAGCATGGAGCCCGTGGCACGTCCATCACGCGTCACCAAGATGGGCCCGCCAGGAATCTCTTGAGCAAAAGCCGTGACGTATCGAATCGCCAACACCGGATCGAGACTTTCACCAATGATGCCTCGAAGTCCGGAGACGCTGATAATCGGTTCTTTCATTTTGATTTCTTCACAGAGTGACAGAGAACGCAGCAAGACTTGTCGACTCGACTTGCGGTTGTCTCGGATTTGTCCCAAAATCGTCGATGGAATTCCGATCGCCAGTTTCGCTTTTTTCGAGAAACATTCAATGAGTGATGCCACTACTGAATTTGACGTCGCATCCGTTTTGCAACAAATCGACGCCGCAGTTCAGACTGAAAAAATCACCGAGTCAGCCGCTGAAAACATGCGAGTTTGGTTGACGAGCCCGCGATACGCCGTCGACGCTGCAGCCATTGTCGAACACATACAACAGGAAAAGTGGCAGGAGCTGGACAACGTTTTTTGGACAGTGATTCCCTTTGGAACGGGCGGTCGTCGCGGACGCATGTATCCTTTCGGGTCGAATGCCATCAACCGGCAAACGATTGGAGAAAGTGCCAAAGGCTTGGCGGATTACGTCAAACAGTTCAAGCCCGACGGTCCCTGGTCCTGCGCAATCGGCTATGACACCAGGCATCGCTCACGTGATTTCGCCGAATTGTGCGCTGGGATCCTCGTCAACGAAGGGTTCACGGTTTATTTCATTGATGACTATCGATCGACGCCGGAACTTTCCTACTTGATCCGATACAAGAACTGCGATTGTGGGATCATGGTGACGGCCAGCCACAATCCACCCAGCGACAATGCCGTCAAGGTTTACTGGTCCAACGGCGCTCAATTAGTGCCACCGCATGACGCGGGAGTGATTGATCGAGTGGAACAGGTACAAGGATTCCTGGTCGACGATTTTGAACCAGCGGTCGAGGCAGGAAAAGTTATCCTTTGCCGGGAAGAAACCGATGAAGCCCTTTTGAAAGAACACGTCGCACATAGCCTTGGTGATTCCCGCGATTTGAAAGTCATCTATTCGCCACTCCATGGAGTTGGCGAATTCAACGTCAAAAACCTTTTCGACGCGGTCGGATTCAATGACCTGGAAATTTTCGAACCCCATCGGGAACCGAACGGTGATTTCCCAAACGTCCCGGGGCACGTTTCCAACCCGGAAAATCCGGCGGTTTTTGATGCGATCATTGAGCGTGCACAAAGTACCGGCGCCAACCTGATTCTCGCAACCGATCCCGATTGCGACCGGATGGGTGCCGCCGCACCACTGACCCTGGACTCGACAGGCCCCTGGAAGACGTTTAACGGCAACCAGCTTGGAGCGCTTCTTGCCGATTTCGTATTGAGGAAAATGGAATCACGCGGCGAGCTTCGGTCCAGCTCGTATTTGATCACCACGCTTGTAACCACGATGCTGATCCCACGCATTGCTAAATCTTATGGGGTCACGTGCCACAACGAGAATCTCGTTGGCTTCAAATGGATTTGCAACTTGATGGACGAGTTGGGGCCCGAACAGTTCGTTTTTGGCACGGAAGAATCGCACGGTTTTTTGGTGGGCGAATATTGTCGTGACAAGGACGGTGCGATCGCCTGTTTACTGATGACCGAACTGGCAGCCGAGGCCAAGGCCGAAGACAAAACCGTGCACCAAAAACTCGATCAGCTTTACCTTGATCACGGCTACCATTCAGAACGATTGTTGACCATTCAGATGGAAGGTTCTGATGGAATGAAACGAATGCAACGTTTGATGAATGCACTCCGGGACGATACGCCCTGGCAGCTCGGTGACATTGAAATCGACTCGATTCGCGACTACGAATCAATGTGCCGGCACTACTCGGACGGTTCGGTTCAGGCGATTTCCGGTCCGGAAGGAAACCTAATCTTCCTTGAAACCAACATGCCCGGAAATTATGTCGGTGTTCGGCCTTCCGGCACGGAGCCGAAAATCAAATTGTACATGTTCGGATTCGAGCCACCCGAATCGCTTCAACGTCTGGAAGATGTCAAAATCGAAGTCGAACAGCGAATGGATCGTTTCGAATCCGCATTGCGCACTTTTGCCGAAGGGGTTGAATAGGCCCTGTGCCAGCTGACTGGATGTTGCATTCGGCGGTCGCCGTCTCAACCTGCGTCACAAAATGTGCCAGAATAAGGGCGACCCAAATCGCCGAATGCCATGTCTAATCATCCCGAACCCGAAAAACCCGACCAGTCCGAACCCGACGCTTCTCCGTCCGAGTTTGAGTCCGGCAACGAAGAAGTCGAAGCGGAACTCGGATTCGAATACGCCGCCGCCAAGGTCAAGAAGTTTCCGCAAAGTCCCGGTGTCTATCTCATGAAAGACATCGCCGGCGTGGTCATCTATGTCGGCAAAGCGAAAAATCTTCGCTCGCGTGCCGGAAGTTACTTTCAAAAGTCGGCGGAGAAAGAAGAACGGACTGCGAATTGGATCCATGAAATCTGCGACATCGAATTCCTGGAATGCGAAAGCGAAGTCGACGCGTTGTTGGCCGAATCCCGCCTGATCAAGGACATCCAGCCGAAGCACAACAAGGAACTCAAGGACGACAAGACCTTCCCGTATCTTATGATTTCGACTCGGGAAGATTTTCCGCGAGTTGAGCTTACGCGGACTCCTAGCCAAAAAGGTGTCAAACTCTATGGGCCCTTTGCGAGTGCTGGAGCCCTACGTGGCGCGATTCAGGTTCTGCAAAAGATTTTTAAGTTTCGAACATGTAGCTTGGACATCGAAGAAGGCGATGAGAAGTGGCGTTGGTTTCGCCCTTGCCTCTTGGCATCCATTCGACAGTGCACCGCACCCTGCAATCAGAGAATAAGCAAAGAAGAATACCGTCAAGATATTAAGCGCCTGCAGACTTTTCTTGAGGGCGGGAAGAAACGTCTACTGAGCCAAATGACGAAGGAAACGAAGGACGCTTCCAAGGATCTGAACTTCGAAAAAGCGGCTAGGTTGCGCGATGAAATTTCCATGCTCGAGCGACTCGACGAGCGAGGTGAACTGGACACGCACGTTCAGCCTGAGGTGTTTTACATCGATCCCAAGAAGGGGATGACTGGTCTTCAAAAGGTGCTCAAGCTCTCAGAGCCGCCACGCGTGATTGAAGGCGTAGATATTGCCCATCTCGGCGGTGGGGAAACAGTAGCAAGCTTGGTTCAGTTCATCGATGGGCTGCCTTTTAAGCCAGGCTATCGACGCTACAAGATCAAGAACGTAAAAGGTGGATGATTTTCGCAGCATTCACGAAGTTGTATGTCGCCGCTTTAGAAGGCTTTCTGATCAGCAAGAGTCTTTTCCCGATTTACTTCTGATCGATGGCGGCAAAGGACAACTTAGCTCTGCTGTGGCAGCATTTCGGGACCAGAATATTGTTCCTCCAACGCTTCTCTCCTTAGCGAAGAAGGAAGAAGAGATCTTTTTGCCCGGCAGCAATGAGCCATTGAAATTGAGTCGACACGCCTTTGCATTAAGATTGTTGCAGTATGTGCGCGATGAGGCTCACCGATTTGCTCAACACTATCACCATATTTTGCGCCACAAATCGCAATTAGATCGATAGAGCCAAAAGTTGTCTTGCGATAAGGAATCAACGACTAAGAATCAGATTCACGTCGTTGTTTGATTTCTTGGCTGGCTGAGAGAAGTGTTTGACGTTCGAGATCTGAAAGTGCGTCAGTTCCTTCTTTGTGAACCTTGCGTAGGATCTCGTCGACATCCATGGGTTCTTGCAAAGCAACTTGCGATTCAAAATTGTCGTCGAATTCGTCAAGCATCTGATCTGCTGAATCAAAGGCTTCCGCTGTCAATCCTTCGATGGCATCCGATGACTCACCGGAAGGCTCGGCGCCGAAATTGATGTGTGGAGCGTGAACGGTCGAGCTTACGTCCAGCCTTGCCAATGGTGTCGGGATTGTAGCGTATTGTTCTTCTAGTTCTTCAGCTCGCGCCATTTCCCATTGGCCAGCGATAAAGAGATAGACGGCCGAGGCTGCTGCCGCATACCAACCGAGAATTTCTTGTTGCATGACGGCGCCAAATCCAATCGAAGCAATGCCGACGCCCGTCATTAGTGCGGCCAAATGAGAATCGACGGATGCAACTTTTCTAAAGACTGAAGGATCTTGAGGGCTTGGGCTGCGGCTAGAAAAGTGTGCAAACGATGTCGCACGCATGTCGAATGGGACGGTGGGGAGAAGGTGGATCGCAAACAGGAATATGTTGACCCACATGATCTGAGTGGCCCAAGCGTGACTGCCTAGTCCGCCTCTTAAATCTAGTAGTTCAGCAATTGTCAGTTCACTGCCGGACGGCGTAATCATGGCTGCGCCAACAATTAATCCGATCGAAACCATACCCAGTGAAGCGAGCTGTCCTGCTGCTGAGTAGGAAAAAACGATCCGAGGTGGCATGTACTCGTAGTCGGTTTGCAGATTACCGGACGGTCCGACGACGATTCCCATATCATTGGAGTACTCGCCAATGGCTAGCTGCTGGGCGGCGATTCGCACTGCCAAGCTGACAATCCAAACGATCGGCAGTGTGACCGCCAATGTACGAAGTTCGGCGAATCCGACACGTAAAAAGCTGAGCGCGAAGAAGAAGACGGCCAGTAGTAGCAGCGAAACAAGCAGCGAGGAGTGGATTTCGGCCTGGCCCAGTCCCCAGCTTTTGGGCAACTGCATCGTCCACTTTTGAGCTCTGTTAAGCCAACTTCTCACGATGATCTCGATTGAAAACCTTGCTACGCCTACGGAGCACCATCAAGATTGCCTGGCTAGGGCTCGGGATGGCCAGGACAGTGTAGTTCTAGTGCAAAAACTGCTGTTTCTCTTGGGTGAAGACATATATTGTACGCTCTACCTGCATTCGGCAACCATTTTGCACAGTTTATCCACATGGCCAAATATCTAGGTGCGAGTTGTGCAAATTGTAGCGTTGCCGCCTAGGATTTGAGCGTTCTGCTCCCCCGCTCAGTCCTCATTATTCACCGCAAAACAAG
>CAYSXI010000254.1:0-5887 GCA_964434955.1 uncultured Pirellulaceae bacterium | reverse complement strand
CGGTCAGCTTGCCGTTAAGTTCTGGAATGACCAGCCCGACGGCTTTGGCAGCGCCGGTCGAAGTCGGAATGATGTTTTGAGCTGCTGCTCGAGCCCGATAAAGATCCTTGTGTGGAAGATCAAGGATCTGTTGGTCGTTCGTATAGGCATGAACCGTCGTCATCAAACCCGATTCAATACCAAATGTCTCGTGAAGGACTTTGGCAACAGGCGCCAGGCAGTTCGTCGTGCAGCTGGCGTTGGAAACGCAATTCATGTCCGCCGTAAGTTGATCGTCATTGACTCCCAACACGCAGGTCAGGTCCGCACCATCTTTGGCTGGAGCGCTAATGACAACTTTGCGAGCGCCCGCCGTCAAGTGCGAATCGTAACCAGGCTTGTCACCGCTGGCTCGCGAAGTGAAGACGCCGGTACTCTCGACAACAACCTCGACCCCCAGATCTGCCCAGGGAAGGTTCGTCGGGTTTCGTTCTTCAAAAACTCGAACATTCTTTCCGTCGACGATCAGATTCTCATCGTCATAACTGACTTCGCCCGGGTAGCGTCCGTGAACGGAATCGTATTTCAACAAGGTGGCGAGCGTTTTGTTGTCCGTCAGGTCGTTCACGGCAACGACTTCAAACTCATTGGAACGCGAAGCGAAATTTCGAAATGTCAAACGGCCGATTCGTCCGAAACCATTGATTGCTACTTTGATTGCCACGACAAGGATTCTCCCTACAAAATGCTCCGACTCGCTTTAGGTCGGCATGTTTTTGATTTTGACGACTGATTTCTGGAGTATAAGAATCGAACACCTTACTGGCAATGGCCGCAAATTTTCCCCTGAATGGTAAACACTTTTCCGAAAGTTTGTGAGTCGCTAAGATTGAATCTCAACCCGGAAAGCCGCTTAAAGGCAGCGGTAATTGGTTTAGCGGTTTCGCGGAAAATTGATTGGAGAGTTCAGTTTGGAATCACGGCGTGAACAAATCGAAGACATGCTCAAAAGCGACCCCGAGGACATCATGCTTCAGTACATGTTGGCCATGGAATTTGACAGTGAGCAAAACCCGGAATCCAGCGAGCCGATCTACCGCAAGTTGATGGGTGGCTCTCCTCCCCATGTCGACTCCTATTTTCGCCTTGCCCAACAAAAGGTTCGACAGGAAGAGATCGAAACCGCAAGAGGACTTTTGCGGGATGGAATTGAACAGGCTCGACAACAGGGAGAGGCACATACGGCTGCTGAAATGAGCGAACTGCTACAGAGTCTTGGTGCCTTGGGCGAATAGAGTTTCGAATATTCGAGCGAGGATTCATTTAACGGGTCCCGCGGCGTGCGATAAAATGAAGGTCGGTTTCGAAAACGAACTCGAAGGCAAGAACGAGCGAATATGACAGAGCGGCGGCAAGATCACGAAAAGCGACGAGATTTTGACCGGATCGTTCAGAGCTCTCTTCTGGACCTTGTCAACGACTTGGTTTGGTCGATACGCCAACAGGACCACGGGCTGCTGTATGTCAACGCAGCCGCGGAACAGATCTTTGGCCGCCCCATACTTCAGCTTCGGGAGATCCCGAGCCTCTGGTTCGATTGCATCCACAAGGATGACCAGGATAAGGTTCTGCAAAGCCTGGAACTTTTGAAACGTCAACAAACAGTCCATCAGAATTTTCGGATTGAACAGCCTAATGGCGAAGTTCGCTGGCTCCAGGGAACCTTTCATGCGACGCGGCAACAAGGCCAGGAGTTTCAAATCGGATGTGTTGCCAAAGATGTCACGCGCCGCGTGACGACCGAAAAGGAACTTGAGAAGGCGACGGCCATCTACCATTCGCTGGTTGAGAGTTTGCCGATCAATGTTTTCCGAAAGAATCGAGATGGAAAAATCGAATTCGGAAATCAGCGATATTGCAAATCGTTGAACCGGCCCTTGGAAGAGTTGATCGGCAAAACGGACTTCGATCTTTTTGACGCGGATTTGGCCAAAAAGTATTCAAAAGACGATCGCTGGGTTTTGCAAACGGGTTTGCCCTTTCACGATATCGAACAACACCCGGGACCCGACGGGAAAGCGATGTATGTCGAGGTTTTGAAGGCTCCTGTCATTGATGCCAACGGACGGCGGGCTGGAATCCAGGGCATGTTCTGGGATGTCACCGAACGAAAGAACGCAGAGAACGCGCTGCAGGATGCAAAAGAATTGGCGGAAGCAGCGAATCAGGCAAAAAGTGACTTTTTGGCGAATGTAAGTCATGAGATTCGAACGCCGATGAATGCGATTCTTGGAATCGCTGGTTTGCTCATCGATGACGAAGTCGATCCATCGCAGCGGGACTACCTGAACATGATTCAACAGTCCGGTGAAAGTCTGCTTGCCCTGATCAATGACATTCTCGACTTCTCGAAGATCGAAGCTGGCAAGCTGGAACTGGAAACCAAACCATTCAATCTGAAGGATCGCATCGGCGATTCGATTCGCTCGTTGGCCTTTCGTGCGAATGCCAAAGGGCTGGAGCTGGCGATGGATATCGATCCTTCGATTGAGGCCAGTTTGCTTGGCGACGTTGGGCGAATCCGCCAAGTCCTCGTCAACCTGGTTGCGAACGCAATCAAGTTCACGCAAGCGGGACATGTCGTCGTCAAGATTTCTCCTTTGTCGCGAGAAGCGGGCCGAATTCAGCTTCGATTCAGTGTCAGCGACACGGGGATCGGAATTGAGACCGACAAAATTGAAACGATCTTCGAACAGTTTGAACAGGCGGATACTTCGACAACGCGCAAGTACGGTGGAACCGGATTGGGGCTGGCGATCGGCTCGAAATTGGTTGAGCTAATGGGAGGCGGCATCAAGGTCGAAAGTGAATTTGGCAAAGGAAGCCGGTTTTATTTCGACATTTGGCTCGAGCACGATCTTTCGATGGAATCTGCCAAAGATCAGGGGTTGGACTTGAATGACGTCTCGATCCTGGTTGTGGATGAACACGATAACAGCCGCCGAATTCTCGAGAAGATTTTGCGCCATTGGCAGGTGCAGCCAATCGTCGTTCGAAAAGAGAGTCAGGCTCGGGCGCTTTTGGCGAGCGAAGATTCCGGTTCGCAGGTCGATATTGTCCTGATCGATGTGGACCCGATTGATTCTTCGCGATCTCCTGCCGGGTTCGAACTGGCACGCTGGATTCGGGAGAACGACGAAGAGCAAAAGACCAAGATCGTCGTGATGGCGGGCAGCAACCGGGGAATGAGCGCGAAGAATCGCGACGACTTCAAGGTGGATGCTCAACTCTTGAAACCGGTCAAAGAAAATGAGTTGATTGCCGCCATCGCCATGGCACTCGGCCAGCATTATTCAACGACTGATGAAGAAGACTCGCTTGCTACGGCGGATTCCGGTTTGGATCGTTCACTCCAAATCCTTTTGGCGGAGGATAATGCGATCAACCAGGCGTTGGCGGTCGGCTTGCTGGAAAAACAGGGCCACCAGGTGGAGGTGGCGGCGGATGGTCGGGAGGCGGTCGAAAAATTCGGCAAGCAGGCATTTGATGTCGTGTTGATGGATATTCAGATGCCTTACTTGGACGGATTTGAAGCAACTCGTGAAATTCGAAAATTTGAGCAATTGCGAGGATCAAAACCGGTGCCGATTATTGCGTTGACGGCGAGAGCGATGTCCGGTGATCGCGAGCTTTGCCTGGACGCCGGAATGAACGATTATATTTCGAAACCCATTCGCCCACGGCAACTTTACCAGGCCTTGGGGATTAACTTGGGCAAGGACTCATCGGCAACTCGAGACAAAGTCGAAACCACTTCGGCTCAAAGTCACCTTGTCGATTGGGACGTTGCACTCGAGACCGTCGGCGGAGATCGCGAATTGTTAACAGATCTTCTTAGACTGTTTTTGGATGACTGGAATTCGATGATTGGCGAAATCGAATCAGCGATTCAAAACGGAGACGAAAAAGAACTGCGGCGCGCCGCTCACGCATTCAAAGGTGCACTGAATCACCTTGGAGCCACGTCGACGGCATCCAAAGCCTTTGCTTTGGAAAAAATGGGCGAAGCAGGCGATCTTTCAGATTCGAATCCGGCGCTCGCGCAATTGCAAGCTGAAACACTTCGGCTTTTGGTGGAATTCGAAGCCTTTACCGTCGAAGCGCCTTCAAGTAACGGTTAATCTTGCTCCCTGATGAATTTGCGAATTGCCTTCAGTTCTTTGCAAGCTCGCCACCGCTTTCGTAGAATGAATGTTTGAGGAGCTTGACTCGAGCCGCTTAATTCAAAAACTTGAATGCTGGAGCGGAATTGAGTCTGAATTGAATGTGAGCGAGGAGAATATCATGGCAAGCGTACTCGTTGTAGATGATACCGCTGTCGATCGTCGATTGGCGGGTGGGTTGCTAGAGCGAAATTCCGCCCTCGAGGTTCGGTATGCCGAAAACGGAAGGCAGGCGTTGACGGAGGTCGACCGTGAACTTCCGGACTTGATTTTGACGGATTTGCAGATGCCTGAAGTTGATGGGCTTGAGTTGGTGACTTCGATTGGCACCAACTATCCGGACATTCCTGTTGTCTTGATGACGGCCCATGGTAGCGAAGTGATCGCAGCTCAGGCGCTGGCCAATGGAGCCGCCAGCTACGTCGCAAAGAATGACTTGGCTGAAAGTCTGGTTGAGACGGTAACGCACATTCTTGCGATGTCGGAATCGGACTTGCGATATCGAAAGCTGATCGGTTGTTCGACCAAAACGGAATTTGAATTCTTGCTGGAAAACGATCCGCATTTGATCGGCCCGCTCACGGAACTGGTTCAACAAATCGTGACCAGCATGCGGATCTTTGATTCATCAACCCGAGTTCGCTTGGGTGTCGCATTGGAACAAGCCGTCCACAATTCGATGGTTCGTGGAAATTTGGAAATTGCGCGTGACAGTGAGTTTTCCGAAAGTCACCTGGTTGCAGAAAGAACGGAAGTCGGACCCTATGCTTCTCGCCGGGTCAAAGTCAATGTGCTGGTGAACCGAGAAATCGTTCAATTCGTTGTCGAAGACGAGGGCCCAGGTTTCGATTTGTCGGTTGTTCCGCAATCCGGCGATCCAAACGCGTTAACCGATGGTCACGGTCGCGGTTTGGTTCTCCTGACGACCTTTATGGATGAGGTTGTTTTTGAGAACGGCGGACGCCGAGTAACTTTGGTGAAGCGGATTGGCTAAATGGCCGGCTTATTTCGCAATTCAATAGCACGCTGGCTATCGGCCAGTCTCCTTCTGATTGTTGCAATTGGTGCGACTGGGGTCGCGTACTACTTTGTCGCGCGAAACAAGAAGATTGAGTTGGATCCTTCGACACGGGAAGATCGTATCGTGAAAACGGATGAGGAATGGCGGCAAATTCTTACGCCGGAGCAGTTTCGAGTTACCCGAGAACATGGGACGGAACGGCCCTTTGCGAATGAGTATTGGGATTGCAAGAAGCAGGGCGTCTACAAATGTGTTTGTTGTGGCCTGCCCCTTTTTGATTCGGAAACCAAGTACGACTCGCAATCGGGTTGGCCCAGCTTTTATGATCCGGTCAAGCAGGCGAATGTCGGCAAACAGGTCGATAAAAGCATACCGTTCATGGAACGGGTTGAGGTTCACTGTGCGCGATGCCAGGCCCATCTGGGACATGTTTTCGAAGACGGACCTCAGCCGACGAACCTGCGCTATTGCATCAACTCGGTTTCAATCAAGCTGGAGCCCCGCGATTCCGGAGTCGCCGAGAGAGACAACGACAAACGTGACGAATAGGAATTCAGCTTAGTTTGCCGTTCCCAGCAAATCGCGAACGGCTTTTCCTATCTCTTGCTGTTCCATCAGAGATTGGCCGACGAGGATTCCGCGGATGCCGTGTTTCTGAAGCCGG
>CAYSXI010000253.1:0-5954 GCA_964434955.1 uncultured Pirellulaceae bacterium | reverse complement strand
TGGGTCGGAGAAACAGTGAGAAGCCCGGGAAGCGAGAAGCCGTTCCATTCGAGGGCTTCGCGGACCCGATGGACGCCTCGGATCTGGCTCCCTCCGCTGTCGACTTCACAACCGAAGTCCGCTGTCTGAATTTGGCGGCACAAGCCTGAATCGGCACCCGGAAACGGATTGTCAGTCATCCCAGGAAGATCCCACGAAGATCCCACGCTGAGGGATTCGGCACCCGTGGCCACATGGGCAAGTGACATTTTCGGCTTTCTAGAGAAGCTGCTCCAACAAATAAGCAGCCAAAAGCGGCGATCCTCGACTACTTGAAGCGGAGGCCAATAAAAACAGGGCCCGCGTGGAAACCACGGAGCCCTGCGATATCGTCTGGATTACCTTTGGTGATTCCGACGATGGGTGACAGTTCGACTGGCGATGTGCCAGCATTGCCAACCGTTAGTTACTGCCACCTCGTTGGCATGTACAGAAATAATTCACGAAACCACCTCCTTTCTATTGGGACCCCGTCAAGCAACAAAATTGCCAAAAGAATGTTGCTATCCGGCTTATAGTCAATCGCGCTGGCAAGCGCGAACACAATAATCATTACCAAATCGTTTCAAATGGCAAGATGAATCGGCTCAATCCGATTCCGTCTTCTTGTCCATTCCCCGACATAAGTCTTGATTTGTTACGATTTCGCTAGACCTGGTTCGCATGTATTTTCGGAATTCAACCAATTATGTCGAAATCTTCCCAATTCGGCCTCTTCGGTCTTTGCGTGACTCTTTCGCTTGTTTTGTCGCCCAACAGCCTGTCATCCGCTTTTCAAAACGTCTCGCCACCGAACAACGCCTTTGCGAAACACGGCACCTCAGGTGAGAACTCGCTTCGCGACGAAAACTGGATTGCCGTAGGAAACGATCGAGGCGGAATGCGATTTTCACCTCTCGACCAGATCAATCGAACCAACGTTGCCAAATTGAAATTGGCTTGGACTTATCGGACCGGAGAAGGCACCAAGACTTGCGAGTGCACGCCGCTCGTCATCGATGGCCGTATGTACATTACGACCAATCGGCTGAGGGCAGTCGCGTTGGATGCTGCAACGGGAAAAGAAATCTGGTCCTTCAATCCCTTTGATGAGGGAGTATTGAAGCTTTCCAAGCAAAAATGGCCTTTGGCGTCGGGCGGTGTCAATCGCGGACTCGCATTCTGGACGGATGGGAAACCCGAAGGTGAACGAAGAATCCTGCACGGGACGTCGGACGGTCGACTGTTTTCGATTGACGCAAAAACAGGAAAACTCGATCCGGCTTTTGGGAACCAGGGTGTGAAAAGTTTGCGCGAGGACCTTAAGCGAGACCTATCGCGGATGCCCTATGGTCCGACTTCGGCACCGGCAATCTACAAGGATATCGTGATCGTTGGTTTTTCCTGCGGTGAAGGCCCTGGGCCCGCGGCCCCCGGCGACATTCGCGCTTTCGATGTTCGGACGGGCAAACAGGTATGGCGTTTTCATACGGTGCCCCAAAAAGGCGATTTCGGAAATGAGACCTGGGAAGGTGATTCATGGAAAAATCGTGGCGCCGCAAATGCCTGGGGCGGATTCAGTGTGGATACCAAGCGCGGGCTTGTCTTTGCCGGTCTCGGAAGCGCATCCTTTGACTTTTATGGTGGAGACCGAAAGGGCAAAAACCTATTTGCCAACTGCACGATTTGCCTGGACGCGAAAACCGGAAAACGTGTCTGGCATTTCCAAACGTTGCATCATGATCTCTGGGATCACGATCTACCGACTTATCCAAATCTGATTACCGTTGAAAAGGACGGTCAAAAGATCGATGCGGCGGCTCAAGTGACGAAAACCGGTTACGTCTTTTTGTTTGATCGGGAAACAGGAAAACCACTTTTCGAGGTCAAGGAAACTCCCGTTGAGGCTTCGACCGCCAAAGGAGAAAAGGCCTGGCCCACGCAACCCATTCCTGTTAAGCCTCCTCCCTTCGCAAAGACTCGATTTGACGAGAGTGACATCACGGATATATCGGAAGCATCCCGAAAGTTCGTTCTTGAAAAATTCTCGAACCTGAAAACCGGTCCGTCCTTTCACCCGCCCAGCGAACAAGGGACGATTTGCATTCCCGGCTTTCACGGGGGCGCCACCTGGTCCGGCGCTTCCTACGATCCCAAACAAGGGTTGCTTTTCGTAAGCTCAAACAATGTTCCCAATGTCATTACGCTGAAACCCGTTGAGGGGCTCCCCTATCCATTCGGGATTACGGGCTACCATCGATTTCTCGACCAGGATGGCTATCCGGCCATCAAGCCACCTTGGGGCGTTCTTACCGCGCTCGACTTGAATCGCGGTGAAATTCGCTGGCAGGTGGTGCTTGGTGAGCACAAGAAACTAACGAAGCGCGGAGTGCCTGCTACGGGCACCGAAAATTTCGGCGGGACCATCGCCACCGCCGGGGGCCTGGTCTTCATTGGCGGTACCAAGGACGAAAAGTTTCGCGCGTTCGATTCATCAACCGGCAAAGTACTTTGGGAAACGCAACTGCCGGCCGGCGGATATGCCACTCCTTCAACTTACTCGGTGAACGGAAAGCAATATGTCGTGATCGCTGCTTGCGGCGGCGGAAAGCCGGGGACGAAACCGGCCGATTTTTTCATGGCGTTTTCGCTGCAAAAATAAGCTATGTTTTCGATAGGTCTCGAACTCTCTCCAGGTTTTCAGGCAACGGCGTCACGACGCCTTTGCCAAATCTGACTCCGCCGTTTCCAACGATCGTCAGTTCGCAAATGCCCAAAACCAGCAGTTTTTGCCGAAAAAATTGACACAATCGTTATATTTGATACACTGAAAGCCACTTCGACAAACATCTTGAGGGGGGTTTTTGCGATGCAATTCGGCAGAATGGTCGGTGCTGCGACACTTGCAGTAGTTCTTCTATTGGGTCTTGTCGGCCCATCTTTCGGTCAGATGACCGTCTTTTTGAATTTTGACTCCGATTGGGAAACGAATGTAAGCGACGCTGCTGTTTCCGCAGGCGTTACGGTGTTTTCCCCAACGGAAGTCGGGCAGATTGAAACATCGATTGAGAATGATCTCAATTCGATTTTCGCCGACACCCTGATCACGTTCACAACGACCGTGCCCGGTGGCGATTTTACCGTCATCGATTTTGGCGCAGGCGGTTCGGGGGCTTTGGGTTCTGCTCCTTTGGATTACTTCAATGCTTTTGTGAATCAAACCGCGAATATGTTTGTCGACAATTTTGATTTCATTATCGACGAATTTTCCGGTTCAACGAATCGCTCAACCCAGATCGACCAGTTCGCGACCGCAATCGCTGGAACGGCCGCTCACGAATTGGGACACACGATTGGCATGCACCATCATCATGCTTATTCGGCCACCGCAATCACGCCTGCGAATTATGGTGCAACCGGTGGCGCACAAAACGACCACATCATCGCGACCGGTTCAACATCGCTTGGTGAAACCGGTCGTGAAACCGTTCGTTCGCTTTCTCCCTGGGCACGTTTCATGATTCAGGCGGCCGGAGGACTGGATTCCGGCTTGCATGGCGTTACAGGAACGGCACTTCACGACACCGTTCTCTTTGAAACCGACCACTTCAACGGAGCGGATGTTGGAGATACGACCGGCACGGCCAGGGCGCTCGGAGCGGGGACCGATCTCGAATACTCCGGCTTTAATCAGAGCTTTCACGCGTTCAGTGAACTCGACAATTCTTCGGACGTCGACATTTTTTCCATCGATGTGATTGGACCAGGAACGTTGATGGCAGAAGTTGTCCACAATTCTCGTTGGGGCTCGAGTCTTAACCCTGTCATCGAACTAATCGATATCGATGGGACGACAATCCTCGCGACCAATGCCGACGCCGCCTACTCGGGGAACACCTATGGAAGTGGTGGCTTTGGAGTCGACGATTCATTTCTCGTTAACGTCGAGCTCGACGAAGCGGGGACGTATTTCTTGCGTGTAACGAGTGAGGGTGGCTCAGGCGTCTACAGCCTGTTGATTGGCGCCAGCACATCACCGATTCCCGAGCCGACATCCGCAGCGATCTTGGTGGGCCTGGCACTTGTTGGCTGTGGAATTCGCCGACGACGTCGATGAACGATGAATCGCGTTCGCTAGTTTGAATTTGATCAACGGCTGCAATTGGATTTTTGCGGCCGTTTTTTTTTGATTTGGACCGCAGTATTTTTCACGCCGCGCCAGAATCAATCGCGTGGCAAATGAGCTCAAGCATGTTGCCTTCTGGATCTTTGAAGAAAATGGCTTTTGCCTGCATCTCTGGAAACTCGGATTCGATTGGCTGCAGCTTCAACCGCTCCAACAAGCTCAGGTGAGATGCATAAGAGTCCGGAGCGATCTCAAAAGCCAAATGATTCAGTGTCGAAGTTTGCACTTCGTGCCCAACGAACCGTTTTTGCGCGTTCAGGTGCCTTTTTTGATCAATCAAAGCCAGCAACTGAGGATGCTTGCCCGAGCGACTCAGGGGCGAATTCAGTCGGGTGATCGTCAAAAAACAAATGGTAGGATCGCCGAATTCATTTTTTTCCGGCTCGTCAAACTCGTGGCACGACTCGGAGAAGAAGTCCATACCCATCACGTCGACGTAAAAGGCTTTCATGGTTTCCAAATCGCAGACGTTTAAAACGATTTCTGCGACGCCAGAGACACGAACCTTGTCCATGCTTTCCCCCAAAGCGACAGTGATCATCCAACTGCATCAATTAAATGACAGATTCGAAATTCGGTCGAGCCATCTTTTAACGAGCCACGTTTCGACGAGCAAACCTGCCCAAGCCGATCGCCGCAACAATCCAAGCGCTTTTTTGCTCGCAATGCATAAATAGCGCCTCGTCCCTAACAAAGCCAGAATCATGGACGAGGGCGACCAACTTGATCTACTGCCCCCTCCGATCGGTGGAAAGCCACTATTGCAGGCAAAGGGACCCAAATTGATTTGCCCGAGGTAAGTTTGCTTACAAAATGGCCGGGTTTCTGATATGCTGTTCAGGCAGTTTGGGGAATGTTTTAGCCTACCTATGTTATTGGAGACCTCCAATGAAACAGCTTTGTTTTGGGATCGCAGTTTTGCTTTTGGCTGCGACGTCCGCTCGAGCCGATGTTCTTGCAGAATGGGATGGAGTGGCCGGTTCGTTTCAATCCGCCTCGTTTGAAGCATCCGGGATTACCGCGATTGATTTGACCCGTGGCTCGGGAATTAACTCGGCGACCGGTGACAACTTTAACAGCAATGGTTTCACGGTCGGCGGCGATTTACTGGATGCGATCAACAATAACGACTTCCTGTCGTTTGGATTCAATGCATCGAGCTCGGTCGATCTGGAAAATATCGTCGTCGAGTTGGACCGTTCAGGTACCGGCCCGGGATTCGTCAACCTATTCAGCGACGTCACCGGTTTCGGCGCATTCGATGTCATTGAAACAAAAGCCGTTCCAACCACGGGTTCATTGTTGACCTTTGACCTGACCGGCGTGAGTGCTTTCCAGGGATTCACCGGTGACGTTGAGTTTCGTTTTTACTTCAACGGCGCGACAAGTGGTGCCGGAACCTCAGATATCGAAGATGACCTCATTGGTGGCAACAGCGGCCAAGTTGGATTGCAAGTCAATTCGGTAACGATTCCAGAACCATCTGCCTTTGCTCTGTTTGGTTTGGCCGGATTGGGCGTTGTTGCGATCCGTCGCCGCAAGTAAGCAGATCCGTTTTGCACAATCAGAAACGAGGTCTTTTGACCTCGTTTTTTTTTGCGCTGATTTAACTCCGCCGTGCGAGTTTACGACGACTTCAATCCAAAGGCACGCACCACAACATACAAGCATGAAGCGCAAGCGAGTGGTTACAGTCACCGGCTAAACGTCGACAAAACGGGCGTGGCTTCTATCTCAAACGCCTCGGCCA
>CAYSXI010000252.1:0-5970 GCA_964434955.1 uncultured Pirellulaceae bacterium | reverse complement strand
ACGACGCTCTTCCGATAGATCGGAAGAGCGTCGTGTAGGGAAAGAGTGTACTTCCCCATGGCGACAGGTTCCTCAAAGCCCGCATTCGATCCGGGATTTCGCGCAACTCGATCCAGCAAGTTGGGCCATCTTCCTGGATTTCAAAATCTTTCATGTTCATGAATCAGATTTCGGCGTCTTCGAACGCGAACGGTTTCGTTTCTTGAGACGATGGCGGTCGATTTCCTGAGTCGTTGCCAAGCCCCAGTTCAGAGCTTCGTCCTGCGAATATTGTTTGCCAAGTGTATTGGCTGTCAACGCCTTGCACATTTCATACCCCAGGTAGAAAGCATGGCTTGGATCGAGGTTCGGAATGTCCAGCTTGTCCAACTCGTCAAAGATTTCAAAGGGATCCGCAGCCGAGAGGTGGATCGAATTTCCGACGAGATGGACCTTCGAGCCATCAGCAAATATTCGCAAGTCATGGTCGCGAATGTTTTCAGCCAATTCCGTCGGCAGGTTGGGATTGAATTCTGCGATTTCCGCATCGCGAAGCATGATCAAGTTGGGCTCAAGTCGTTTTGGAGGCACGCTTTTTTGAACGGCATGGTAGACCAGCCGTCGCCCCAAATCGCATTCTTTCACACTGGTCAGTGTCCACTTTGCAACCTGGGTTGTGAGCACGGAGCGAATGCCCAATTCCTGGCAGATTCCCAAAAGTAAAACGTTGACCCCGGCAGAATCGACATCTGTCAATTCCGTCAAATTACCGATGCCCATCATCATCTCCGCATCGGGCCAGCGTTTCCTGGCGGTTGAGTATCGGTCCAGACTCGCGGCAAACCCGAGCCCAATGGGTTCGAGAATCGGGTCCAAGCGCATTGGAACATTGTGTTCGGCGAGGAACTCAATTGACTCTTCCATGGATTCGATGTCATGGATATCGTCTGGTATCACGATGACTTCGACGCCCCAATCGGCGGCAGCTTCGAGGTTGGATTGATTCACCGATAGAACAAGCTCGGCTCCGGCGTTGACGGCCGGACCAATTTCGTCCGGGTTCAAACTGTCGATCGACGTTCGATATCCTTCGTCAGTCAAAGCCTTTACGTAATCAGCAACATCCGGCCAAAAGGAACCTCCCGGGTCGCAGCCGACATCGATCAAGTCAGCTCCTGCTTCCTTCAATCGCCGTGCTTGCTCAAGAATTTCCTGGATCGAATAGCGGGCTGCGTGGTTGATCTCGGCGATGATCTGAATGTCATGTTTGCCGTATCCTTGCCGATCAATTGGCTTCCCGAAATAGCGAGGGAGTTGGCCTAAGTCCTTGGGGCCGCGTTCAATCGGAAGCTCGGAGTCGGATTGCAAAACCGATAGCTCGCCTGAGCAATATCCGGGAAGAATCATTCGGTCGGTGCCAGCGGGAATTGATATCTTGTTTTTCAACCAGTTCGTCGTCATCAAGGCCGCGACAGTGATCGGCAGTACCTGGACCGTATAACGAAAGCCGACTTGCTCGGAAAGCGTCTCGAGGGTTTCGCGAAGCGCTTTCTCTGCCAGCTTGCCGGTGATGAAATGGATTTGTTCGGACACGGCGAATTACCAAAAGATTGAAGACAAATGGAATTGTGGCGGAAAGTGAGACAGCTTTGAAGCCGATGGTTTGGTCGTATTTGCCGTGAAATCCCTGAGCGACGATCGAATTTCCTTGAAGGTTTTTCGAGCGCTGCCTATTCTCTAACTAGCCACAAAAGTATCTTTCCCGCCCGGTGGATCGAATGAAAGCTCTCCGTTACACCAAACGTCTCATCAGTTTCGATTCAACCAGTCACAAATCGAACGCCCTGATCTCCAAGTATTTGGAGATGAAAATGGATAAGCACGGTTTCGTGGTTGAGCGGTTGGAATACAAGGACGAAAAAAACGTCAAAAAGGTCTGTTTGGTAGGAAAGAAGGGGAAGGGCGAAGGCGGGCTCGCCTATTTTGGCCATTCCGACGTTGTTCCGGCTGAAAAGTGGTTTTCGAAAAGATTTGGTCCCTTTCAGGCCGCCGTCGCGCGCGAACGAGTGTACGGCCGAGGAAGCTGTGACATGAAAGGGTCGATCGCATGCATGCTGGCAGCCAGCCAGCTGTTTCAACGCGATGAGCTGAAAAGGCCCCTCTATTTTGTCGTCACGGCCGACGAAGAAATCGGCTACCACGGGATTGAACATGTCGTCAACGAAAGCAAACTTTACCGCGAGATGGTTGAGGGGAAAGTCAAGGCAATTGTCGGTGAGCCGACCCTCCTGGAGGTGGTTTATGCCCACAAGGGGACGTACCTGATCAAAGCGGTGTCAAAAGGAAAGTCGGCACACAGTAGTACGGCCCACGGGATCAATGCCAATCACAAGATGATTCCCTTCCTGGTGGAAGCCAAGAAGATTTTTGACGAAACGCAAAGTGACTCAGTCTGGCACAATCAACTTTTCGATCCCCCAACCCTTTCGATGAACATCGGGGTCAATGACTACAATCGCGCGGTCAATATTACTTCTCGGAAAAGTGTTTGTACGATTTACATCCGGCCGATGACCGGGATTTCCATCGATGGGATTATCGATCGACTGACAAAAGTTGCGAATACCAATGATTTGAAAATCAAAGTCGACAAACGAGGGGAACCGATGATGGTTGACCCGGAGAGCCAGTTTGTTCAAACCGCCCTCAAAATTGCCCATCGTCCAAAAGCCAAAACCGTAAGTTATGGAACGGATGGCGGTGCGCTTACCGAAATCGAGGACAAAATTGTTTTCGGGCCGGGCAACATCGCTCAAGCGCACACCAACAATGAGTGGATTGCCATCGAACAACTTTCGTTGGGCACCGAGGCCTACGCGAAGTTCATCAAGAAGTTTTGTTGCGAAGACTGAAGCGTATTGAAGTTTTGGTTATCTGCGATTCACTCTAGAATCTTGATATCGCAATGAGCGAATTATCCACATGATTTGGCAATGATCAGCGATTGATATCGATGGAATTGGAACTGAAAATAGAGAATGCCCGCAGCGAGCAGCTCGAGTTGATTGAATCGTTTCTGAGACCTTTTGCCGAAGCGAATCAGATCTTGCCCCGTTCGCGTTCCGAGGTGGAGGCATTGATTCCCAACGGTTTCGTCGCGTTGGTGGAGAATGAGGTCGTCGGGTTCGCCGCCGTCGAAATCTACTCAAGGAAATTGGCCGAGATCCAATGCTTGACCGTGTCGTCTGAGCAACGTGGCAAAGGAATTGGACAGAAACTGGTGCAGCTTTGTGTTTCCCGGGCCAAAGAGCAAAACGTCGTCGAAGTCATGGCCATTACCACGACGGAAGATCTTTTTCGACGTTGCGGTTTCGACTACTCTCTTCCGCAGCAAAAACGAGCCCTGTTTTTTCAAACGAATGATCGTTCGGAAACAACCGCGGAATAGATCCGCAAGATTGTGCAAGGGCGGTTCAAAGTGGTCCACTGGTTGCGGCATCCAGGTACGCATCGACCGTTTTTAAGGCTGAGATCAACTGAGCCACATGATCGTCGTCGCCGAGCAAGTGAGCCTGATTGATCAACAGCGTTTCATTGGCGGCCCTTGCAGATTCGGTCAGATTGCCAACTTTCCGGCAGCGCCGGCTGCCTCGCAAATGGAATCCGCGAAAGCCTTCACCAATTTCAACGCCTTCTGATCGCAGTGCGGCCAGCGCTTGATTGCGCTCGTCAGCGGCAACGAACAAAGGCAATTTGTAAAATCCTGGGAAATCAAGGGCCGCAAAATCAGTTGCCGGTAATCGAAGGCGTTTCAATTCTTCGGTTGCCGACCAAATCTTGAGCGCTGCTGCAAATCGTTTTTGCGTCCGTTCCGCAAGTTTCTCGAACTGCGGAATCAACACACTTGCTTGCAGCTGGGAAAGAGGAAATGCTTCGTTCCCGCGATCGGAATAAACGCGAATGCGTTGAGCGATCTGTTCATCGTCCGTTAGCACGCATCCACCTCGACCCGCCGACAAAAGTTTGCTCCCGCCAAAGCTCAGGACGCTGACGTCGCCAAAACTGCCGATGGGTTTTCCGTTGATTTGGCCGCCCGGCATTTGACAAGCGTCTTCGATGATTGGGATACCGGCGTCTCGCGCACTGGCTTCGATGTCTGCGATTGGCGCAATCTGACCATGCAAATGGGAGACGATTATCGCTTTGGTTTCTTGCGTGATCGCATCGCGAATTGATTCAGGTGAAATCGTCCATCGATTTGGGGCCAAGTCAACCAAAACAGGCGTGGCGGATACGTTTTCAATCGCCCGGAAGTTGCCGGGAAAATCATAGCCGGCAAGAATGACCTCACCATCGTTTATCCCGAGACCTCGCAAGGCCAACTCCACGGCAAAGGTTCCCGAACTGCAAGGAAGGACGCGAGACCGAACAGTCCATTCGCTGATTTTAGAGATGAGTTGCTCCGAACAGTCGCCGATGTAACTTCCCCATTGATTGGAGAAGAACAGATCTTTGAGAGATTGAAGAATCGACTCATCGTTCGGCGGCCATATCGGGGGCGGTGAACTGATCACGGGGTCCTTGCCTGGTTGGGCCAGCCGCCGCGGATTTTCGTTGTTATTCATGACGTGACAGTTACTGAACTCAGTGAGTTCGTGTATCGTAGAAAGCTTAGCCGTAACGGTTCATGCATATTTGACTTCGGCCGCCCTTGCGCAATTGAAATTGAACAAAGATGAATAAAGTACGATTCTTGATGATTGGCGGTTTTCTGGGTGCCGGCAAGACCACAACCATTGCATTGTTAGCCAAACACTACATGGATGCCGGATTGAAAGTCGGTCTGGTCACAAACGACCAAGCCTACAATCTCGTCGATACTCATACGCTACGTTCCCAGGGTTTTGACGTGGGGGAAGTTCCGGGAGCTTGCTTCTGCTGCAAATTTGATGATCTCGTTGACACCGCAAACCAGCTTTCGGAAAACGAAACCCCCGACCTGATTATTGCGGAACCGGTCGGAAGTTGCACGGATCTTTATGCGACTGTCGTCCGACCGATGGAAGAATTGTACGGCGAACGATTTGAAATGGGACCGCTGATCGTCCTGCTGAAACCGGAGCACGGGCGTAGAATTTTGAAAGGTGGCGCCGGAGCTGGATTCTCGCCAAAAGCGGAATACATCTTTCTGAAACAAATTGAAGAAGCCGACTTCATTGTGGTCAACAAGGCCGACAAACTGGATCCCACCCAGCAATCTGAAATTCAAACGCTCGTTGCCGAACGATTCGAGCGGCCAGCGATTCTTTTTAGTGCCCGAGAAAAAATCGGATGGGAAGAGTTCCTGGCAGCTGCTGATTCAAAGGGTGAGCGTCGGCAAAAGATGATGGATGTCGATTACCAGATCTATGCCGAAGGCGAAGCGGAACTCGGCTGGTACAACTGCCAGCTCAAGGCGCACTCCGATGAACGATTCGAGCTGGACCAATTGGTCCTTCAGCTCGTCGAGTCAATCGGAAAAGCACTGCATCAGACGGGAGCGGAAACGGCTCACCTGAAGGTCATGGGGCAAACACTCAACGACGCGGCTGTCGCTAACCTGGTCAGTTCTCAATCACCGGCCGAATTGTCGATGGCTTCGGAAATCAAAACGCTTCAAGCGGATCTGTTGGTGAACGCGCGTGTCGCCACGGATCCGGACTTGCTGACCAAATTGGTGGAAGAACAGGTACAAGACCTGGCCACCAGGCTGGGGTTGGAAATGAAAGTGGACGGCGTTCAGAGTTTTCGACCGGCGCCCCCTGAGCCCACGCACCGCGCCGAGTGATTGGTCCGAGAAATTGGTCCGAGAAATTGATTCTTATGAGACGCGCCGGGTCATTTGCGCCGAGCCATCGTCGGAATCCTGTGAAATTTTGCTTGCTTTGCGTGCATGCATTTCCGGCGTGTTTCCAGCAAAATGCCGCATTCAAAGTTGTCGGCGGCGGAGGG
>CAYSXI010000251.1:0-5990 GCA_964434955.1 uncultured Pirellulaceae bacterium | reverse complement strand
TAGCTGTCCCGGTAGAGCCGCATCTTCTTCGCGTCATTCATGTCGGGGCCTTCGGCCTCAAGCACGATTTTGTTGCCCGATTTATCGAGCGTTCCAACATAGTGCCAAATGTGATCGGAAGTCCCATCGACCCAGGTGCCGACAAATTTCTTTTGCTTCTTGTCGTAGCCGATGGTTTGAATTGAGAAAACGCCTTTTTGGAAGCTAATTTCGTTGACCAACCAACGATCGGCAACAATTCGAGATTCCATGGTTCCGTTAAAATCGGTTTTCCAGTTCCCTTCAAACTTTTTCAGGAATCCCATGCCACTTTCGGCGGGTTTCCCTTTCTCAGAATCCTGTTGAGCGACGCCAAACTGCGGCAAAAAAAGCAGAAGTGTCAACAGGTTCGCAAAAACCTTCATGGGTCTTCCTTTCAATTTTCGGGGGGCGAGCGCATGGCCCTTGGGTTGTCTCGCCGGAATGATGGCCTCAAATATTAATTTATCGGGTTTAGCGGAGTTTGTTAAACGTTTCTCCGAAATCAGATCATTATCCATTTCATTGGGCCGTTTGAACACGAATTCGGCTTGGGCCGGAAATGGTTTGACCGCTTTTAGTTTGAGAAGCTGCCTTTGAGGTTCAAGAAAGAAAATGAAAAGAATCAACACAAGTTTGATTGCGTTAGCGGTCATTTGGTCTATCGTCGCCGGAAACAGTGATTCATCATTGCGCCAAGCTGTCGCTCAATCCGACAAAGAGCGTTCAAGACTTGAATTGGCGACACCTTTCGTCGACGGCCTGATCCTCCAGAGAAATATGCCAGTGCCTGTCTGGGGGTGGGCAGAACCCGGCAGCCAAGTGGTTGTTCAATTCGCTGGCCAGGAGAAAACGACCAAGACGGATGAAAAAGGGCGTTGGCGAGTTGACCTGGACTCATTGAAGGCTTCGGCAGAACCGCGACAACTCAAAGTTAAAGGAACGTATAAGGCAATTACCGTTCAAAATGTGTTGGTCGGCGAAGTCTGGTTTGCCTCAGGACAATCCAATATGGATTGGGTGGCCGGCAAGTCAAACTGTCGTGACTTGGCAAATCGAGTCTCGCGGTCGAAGGAACCGATACCGATTCGTGAGTTCACTGTGGACATCGGATCTTCCGTTTTTCCGCAAACGAGGACGACTTCCAAAGAGGGATGGAAATCCGCAAAATCGGCCGGCAACTTTTCGGCGCTTTCGTTAGCGTTTGCATTTGAACTGCACGATCAACTAAAAGTCCCGGTTGGAATCCTCCGCAGTTCCCATGGGGCGACACCGATCGAGTCGTTCACCGCTTATGAAGGATTCGCAGACCATCCAAAGCTGCAGAAGGTTGCCGCGCGAATTCGCGAAAGCAATCCAACGACCGCGGAAAGCAGGAAAGCGTATGCCGCCTATTTTGCAAGTCTGAAAACCTGGCAAGCGGAAAGCGAGCGATTGATGAACCGTGGTGGAACCGCTTTGCCACGGCCCAGTTTGCCGGGAATCACGGAAGATTGGAAAGGTCCCTCGCGAATGTACAACCGCAAGATTGCGCCATTGATTCCCTTTGCCATTCGCGGTGCGATCTGGTGCCAAGGTGAAAGCAACTCGGGTGACGGGAAAATTTACGCGGACAAGATGGAAGCCCTTGTGAATGGTTGGCGAAAAAACTGGCAGCGGCCCGATCTGCCCTTCTACTTCACGCAACTACAATGCTACGGAAATCCGGATCCAAATAATGTGGGTTTCGCCGATTTGCGAGAAGCTCAAACGCTTTACTTTTTGCGAAACAAGAACGTCGGAATGGTCGCTCAGCATGATTTGAATCCTGCCAGACCGGGCGGCATCCATCCGTTCAATAAACTCGATCCAGGAACGAGATTGGCTCGTTGGGCTTTGGCTAAACAGTACGGGAAGAAGATTGCATTTGTTGGGCCGATCTACGATTCGCACATCGTTGAGGGCAACCAAGTTCGGGTGCGATTCAAGCAGCTGGGTGCGGGCGGAAATCTGATGGTTGGCAGCAAAGGAATGGAAGCCGACGCCAGAAAAAGCCCCGATGCGTTTGTGGAACCCGCGAAACCGACCCCGGGCGCTCCCTTGGCCCATTTCCGTTTGGCCGGCAAAGACAAAATTTGGCACGCGGCAGAAGCCATTATTGTCGGAAACGAAGTCGTGGTTTCAGCGGATGCCGTCAAAGAGCCTGTTGGTGTCCAGTATGCGTACAACAATAGCCCAATTGGCGCTAATCTGTACAACGAAGCCGGTTTGCCGGCTTTGCCATTTGCCTACTTTGACGGCAAGCAGATGTTCGAGGAGGACGATCCGAAAATCGTTGCTGCGAAGAAGGCGGAAATCGAACGGAAGTATGGAAAGCGATCTTATTTGTTGCCAGCAACCTTGTTTCGCGATCGTTGCATCCTGCAAAGAAACAAAGAGGTGCCAGTTTGGGGGCATGGGATTCCCGGAAGCGAAATCACCGTCTCCTTTGGTGGGCAAACAAAGACCGCCAAAGTTGACGAGTTTGAAAAATGGAGGATCACGCTGCAGCCGATGAAAGCTTCTTCCGAGCCGCGTGATCTCGTCATCAAAAGCAGTGCGGGTGAAAGCCGAATCATCAAGCAGGTTTGGGTTGGGGACGTTTGGTTCGTCACCGGCTCCAGGCAACTCGATGGTCAACTCATCCGTGCCGACAAAGGCAAGTCGGTCAAGTTGGCAGCTTTGCCGCTTGTTCGAGAATTCCGTATCAAGACCAAAGCGCGGAGGTTTCGATCGCCGCGAAAACTCAAGATGGAAATCGGCGGTGGAAAGTATGTCGCGTCATGGCAAGCAGCTGATTTCGACGACGTCGGAGATCCGCCATCGGTTTTTGCTTATCATTTTGCTTCCAAGCTGAAGGAAGAGGGCGTACCGCTGGGCATCGTAACACTTGGTGCGGAAAACCCGCCTGTCACGTGGATGTCCTATCAAGCCTTGCAAACGGCCAAAGGATTTGAAGAAGCCCGTGATGAATTGAATCTTGCTTATCCCAATACGGACGTATGCAAGAAAGCGGTTGTCGAATATATCGAGACGATCAAGCAATACAATCAAAAGATTGCAGCCTTGCTCAACGCCAAGAAATCGATTCCGGTCGAAATGGCCGACGCGGCACCAGCTTTTCCACAACCTTACTACAACCAATGGGCAAGCCGAACCGAGACGCCAACACACACTTACAATTTTTGTATTTGTCCGAATTCGCCTTTTGCCATCACGGGTTACGTTTGGGTGCCCGGCGAGAAAAATATCAGTGATGACCTCCGTATCTACTCACCGTCCCTGCAAGCATTGGCGTTGAGTCTTCCTCAAACCTTTGATCAGAAAGAAGTGAAATTTATTTATGCCCACCCGTCAGAAAATCTGATCTCTGGAATCGGAAAAACAGGCTTGTCTGCGCCCACGATCGAGATGGATCAATGGCCAAAAAGCCTGGAGGATATCGCGAAACAGCTTGGAGAAAAGGCTCGGGCAGGCAAGTAAAAGACCTGTTCGTTTTTACATGAAGTTTGGATTTCGACTGGCGTAGGATAGATGACAAAAACCACTTTGATCGTCGCGTTTGTTTTCGCGATTCTGATTCCAGCAAGTCTCACGGGCCAAAGCTTCTATCGCTCGGCTGAAGGTTTATTTTCGACGCGGCCCAATGAAGAATCTTCGCTAACCAACATTAAGCGGTTTGGACCGGTCGGATTGGGAATCGATCTTATCCAGCCCGCATTCACAATGCGGATCAGTCACGTCGAACCGAATTCGCCTGCCGAGGCGACCGGAAAATTGCAGGCGGGGCAGATCATCGAATCCATCAACGGGGAAACCTTAAAGGACATTGACCCGAGGATCCAACTTGGGAATCTGATCGCCGCCGCCGAAGCGACTGATGGAAAAATCCGCTTGGCCATCAAAGGCAAAAAAGAAAAAGTGGTCATCGAGATTCCTGTCCTTGGCGCCTACAGTGAAACCTGGCCGCTCAATTGCCCCAAATCCGACAAGATTGTTCGCAATTTCGCTGACTACCTCTCCAAGCCCGGGGCAAACCCTGGTTTCGGCGGGATCGGGATGTTGTTTCTGCTCTCAACGGGCGAAGAAAAAGACGTCGAAGTGGTCAAGAAATGGGCAAGATCGGTTGCCAACAAGCCATCAACTTATGCCTGGTACTTGGGTTATGGCGGAATCCCTCTTTGCGAATACTATCTGCGAACCGGTGACGAAGAGGTTTTGCCGGGAATCCAAAAATGGGTCGACAACGCGGTCAAAGGTCAGTACCTGGACGGTTGGGCCGGGCGTGGCGGCGTACCCAGCGTGACTTACGGAATGGGGCACCTCAACGCAGGCGGAACTGCCGTCGTAACCTTCTTGATGTTGGCCAAGGAATGCGGCGCCGACGTTCCCGATCATGCATTGCTAGGTGCGCTGGTTCATTTCTATCGGTACGCCGGACGTGGCGGAAACCCCTATGGCGACGGCCGGCCGGAGATGGGTTTCGTGGATAACGGCAAAAATGGAAACCTCGCATTCGCCATGGCGGCTGCGGCGGCCCTGACTCCGGAAGGCGAGAAATCGGTCTATGCCAAAGCGCGTGACGTTTGTGCGATGACCAGTTTTTACACGACAAGCTTCATGCTGCATGGGCACACTGGAGGTGGCATCGGTGAGTCTTGGCGCAGCCCCGCGATGGGGCTGCTTTATGACAAAAGGCCAAAACAATATCGCGAGTTTATGGATAATCGCCGATGGCACTACGAGCTTTCAAGGCGACACGATGGTTCCTTCGGGATCCTTGGCGGCGGAGGATACGACGGGCCCAAGTGGAATGGCGGTTGGGGGACCGCCTATGCGCTAACCTATACGATCCCGAGAAAAACCTTACGAATATCCGGCGCACCACCGACGAAGTATTCCAGGCAATTCAAGCTTCCGAGTCAGCCCTGGGGAACTCATGCGGATAATGCCTTTCTGTCCCTGGAATCCGTCGCAGACGAAAACGGCAAACGCCGTGACCTGAAGCAGGAAACGCTACGCGACGATGCCAGTCGCCCCGTGTTGAATCGCCTTCATCGCGCCGGAAAGGTCTCCGATGCGGAACTACGGATGTATATCTTCCATCAGGACAACAACATTCGATTTGTCGCGGCAAACAAAGTCCTGGGCATCAACAGTGGCTACATTGGCTGGCGTTCTGCAGGCGGCAAAGTTCGCCCGGCGTTGCTAATGGAATTTTTACAGCACAAGGATCCGCGCGTGCGGCAAGCCATGTGGTCGGCCGTCTATGAAATTCTTCGGCGAGAACGACGGCAAAAAATCCTGACGCGTGAAGTGTTCGACTTGGCGATCCGTTCCCTCAAAAACATGGATGAGGCATGGACGGTTCGCGATTCGGTGCTTCGAGTTCTTGGGCACGCGCCCGCGGATTGGCTTGGTCCGCATGTCGACTTGCTTTTGCCCTACCTGGAGCATGAAGAATGGTGGTTGAGAAATGCCGCTCTCATTTCGGTGACGAACGTCGTCGCCGATCAACGCTATTACAAAAAAGTGATTCCGGCGGTTGGCGAATTAATTCGAACGAACCAACGTTCCGCTGTGACCCTCGGATTGATTGGCGGAATCAGAGAACAAATCAAGCGGGCTGGCCCCGAGGTTCATCAACTGGCAAAAGAAAATTTGCGGCATGCATTCACCGACTACCAGGGAACCAAAACGGCGGTTGGCGGGCAAAACATCGCGAGCACCTACGACGCGCATCTCGAGTCGATTGCTTCCTCGTTGGCAGACGTTCCGGGAGGGCTGGATGTCTTGTACAAGATTGCGAGACGGAGATATCCGAATGAAATTCTTCCCTACAAACAATTTTTTCTCAACGCCGACCCGAAACAATTTGGTCCCGAATTGCGTGACGCCATCAAGCCTATCATCACCGATGAGTTGATACCTGAATTCGTTGGCAAGAATCGTAC
>CAYSXI010000250.1:0-6007 GCA_964434955.1 uncultured Pirellulaceae bacterium | reverse complement strand
CTTGTTTCGACTCAGCCTTGAGCCGCCCAACCTCGTCCTCGCTGGGAGCACGAACCTTGAAAAGAATGTCAGAAGACCAAACCGCGGCTTCGTCAACGAGCTGGGCGCCGGCCTCCTCAAACTGCGAATCGGGGAGGCTCGCTCGTGCGCCACACCCTTTCTCTATCTGGACTTCGTATCCAAGTTTTTTCAGCTTCCGCACCGAATCGGGAGTTGCAGCAACTCGAGATTCATTTGGGAAAGACTCAACGGGAATTCCAATGATCATCGAAGCATCAATCGTCAACGAATATTCGGGCGCGCATGCCATCAATGGCGAAGCGTCAAGAATAGTCAATGCTCAGATTTTTTCCAGACGGCTGCAACGTCGACCAGCCTGTCGAAGCCGAAAGCCAGGTGAATCTACGACATCGAAGGAAGGTCGCTGCCAGCCGTTTTTGGAAGATGGAAATGCGGCTGGTGAATATGATTGTTCACCAAGTGTGGCATCCAAAGGGCTTTGTCCACCAATTCCAGCATGACTTCTGCCGCAAAGGGCTTTCGCAAGTGATAACTGGAGCCAAATTGGTCCGTGCGACGGATCACATCGGGAATCTGGTTTGACGAACTGAACATGACGGGCACATCGCCCCGTTCGGGCAATTGACGAATCTCGTCCGCCAGCTTGTCTTCCGACTCGCAGTCTAACTGAACATCACAGATCACCAGATCAATTGGCAACTCAGTCGCCGCCTTCAGGGCCGCACCCCGATCCTGGGCACAGTGCACATCGTAGCCGTTATCGTGCAAAAGCGCGGATGTTGCGGTCAAATCGAGACCACAAGGGTCGATGACAAGGACGACAGGTTTTGCGAGCTGAGTCATGGGGATGCTTTCCTGATGCAATTTGCAATGCTTTTCCTAAACATCTACTGCAATAGTAGTGTTGCCCACGCCAAACGATTTGTGTGATCCGAATTCAGATTTCAATCGATCCACTTTCATTAACCCGATTCAACTGAACGAATCCCGACAACCGGACCCCGAACGAGTATGGATTCCAGCCCCTTCACAAATTCGAATAATTATTTTCTGATGAATTGAGGTTACCGACGTTTGAAAGGTTTTCGACATTTTCCACGGGGACAACATGAATCGCCGAATTCTGACCGCTTTCGCAGCTTTCGCGGTTGTGGTGTTTTGCTGCAATCCGCTATTCGCTCAATCACTCAACAAAGTCACCGAGGTGGAGGGCATCACCGAATACCGACTCGATAACGGTGCCCGGGTCTTGCTTTACCCTGACAACTCTTCCGGAAATCTGACCGTCGCGATGACGATTTTGGTCGGATCTCGTCACGAAGGCTACGGTGAAACGGGCATGGCCCACTTGCTGGAACATTTATTGTTCAAGGGTTCGCTCAAACATCGCGATATCCCCAAAGAGATGAAGGATCGCGGTGCCACTTTCAACGGAACGACTTGGTACGACCGAACGAACTATTACGAGACCGTCCCTGCCAGCGACGAAAATTTGGAATGGGCGTTGGACCTCGAGTCGGATCGCCTGGTCAACAGTTTTGTTAAAGCCGAAGACCTGCTGTCCGAAATGACCGTCGTTCGAAACGAATTTGAGATCGGTGAAAACAACCCCAATCGCATCCTTTTCCAACGAATCATGGCGAACGCCTACGAATGGCACAATTACGGTAAGTCGACGATTGGAAACCGGATTGACCTTGAACGCGTTCCGATCCACAACCTCAAACGCTTCTACGCCAAGTATTACCAGCCGGACAACATTGTCCTGGTTGTCGCCGGAAAGTTTGACTCCAAGAAAGCCCTGGAATTGATTGAGGAAAAATTTGGCTCCCTTCCAAAACCGAAGCGTGAACTGGAAAAAACCTACACGGAGGAACCACCCCAGGATGGTGAACGGACCGTCGTCCTGAGCCGCGTGGGTGATGTTCGAGTCGTCGGCGTTGGCTATCACATTCCCGCGGCCGCCCATCCCGACTATGCGGCCTGCCAGGTCCTTAGCCATATTCTGGGAGACGAGCCTGGCGGGATTCTCTACAAAAACATGGTCGAAAAGAAGATCGCGACGACGGTATCCACGATGGAAGTCGCCGGATACGATCCGGGCATGTTGCTTTGTACCGCTCAGGTTCCAAAGGAAGGCAAAATCGAGACAACGAAAGCGGCCCTCCTCGATTCCGTTCAAACATCCAAAGACAACATCACCAAGGAAAGCGTCAAACGCGCGGTTCAACAGCTTCTAAAAAGCCGAGAAAATCTTCAGACCAATACGCAGCAATTCGCAATTGAACTAAGCGAATGGTCTGCCTACGGAGATTGGCGACTCTTCTTTCTTCACCGTGATCGCCTGGAGAAGGTCTCCGCCGATGACGTTAGCAAAGTTGCCGAACGTTACCTGGTCACAAGCAACCGCACGATCGGAATTTTCAAGCCGATCAAGAAGCCCGTCCGCGCAACGGTTCCTTCGCGTCCAGACATCAAGAAACTGGTCGCAAACTACAAAGGCCGGAAGAAAATCTCCGAAGGAGAACGACTGGCAACCAGTCCTTTGGAAATCGAAAAACGAATTACGCGAGGCCAATTCTCAGACACCTTCAAATACGCCTTGCTGCCCAAGGAAACACGTGGCGACGTTGTTCGACTCCGCCTGACCTTGAAGTATGGCAACGAAGAAACACTTAGCAAGAAACGCCGAAACGATGCGGCCGATTTCCTACCGGGACTCTGGACGCGGGGAACAAAGACGCGTGAATTCCAAGCCCTCAAAGATGAACTGAACGAAAACAAAATCAATTTCTCTGCCTCCGGCGGAACAGGAAGTGTCACGTTCAACATCCGAACCAAACGTGACAAACTCGGCAAAGCCATTGAAATTCTCAAAGATGTTTTGCAAAACCCAACCTTCCCGGAGAAGGAATTTGAAGTCATGAAGAGCGAGGGTTTGGTTGCCGTGGAGCAACAAAAATCCAACCCGCAAACGCTCGCGTTCAACACGTTGATGCAGAAAATGCAGCCACGCGAAAAATCGGACATTCGCTACATCCCCACGCCGGAAGAATCAGCAACGCGAATGACGGCCGTCACGCGCGACGATGTCGTCGAGCTATATGAGAACTTCTTGAGTGGAACCTACGGCGAGTTGACGATCGTCGGGGATTTTGACGCCGACGAAGCGTTACCCCAGATCAAGGCAATTCTCGCCGACTGGAAATCCGATCAACCTTATCAGCGAATCTCCGACTCGATTAAGAACCGACCGGACGGCGAACAGATCATCATCGAAACACCCGACAAAAAGAATGCGATTTTTGCGGCGGGACTTCGTTTCAACTCCAAAGATGATGACGATGACTACGAGGCACTCCTCATCGGAAACTCGATTTTGGGTGGCGGCGCCTTGTCCAATCGACTCGCCAACCGCGTCCGCCAAAAAGACGGACTTTCCTACATGGTTCAGTCGATTTACAACGCCTCGTCCAAGGACCGCATTGGAACCTTCCTCGCTGTCGCCGCCGTCAATCCGAAATCCCGAGATCGTTTGATCGCGGCGATGTCGGACGAAATGGTTCGCTTGGTGGAAAGTGGCGTTAACGAAGAAGAACTTCAAAAAGCTAAAGAAGGCTATCTGCAAACGTCCAAACGCCAACGAACGGGCGACGCCGGATTGCTTGGCATGATCCACTCGCAGCTTTCAAATGACCGAACGATGCAATTCGTTCACGATCGCGAAGAACGCATCCGCGAATTGACCAAAGCAGACGTTGACAAGTCAATCAAGAAGATGGTTGACGTCAAAAAGTTGATCATCGTTACGGCGGGTGACTTCGCGAACAATCCGCAAGAAAAAGAAAAGAACGACAAATAGACAGTCGACCATCAGCTCGGGGCATGGCTCCGAGCTGATTCTATTTTTTCTGTCCTTGGAGTGCATTTGCAACACGCAACGTCATATCCGTGTTTGCAGTGTTTGCATTGACCTCGTTCCTGACTGAGCCACTCTGAAAAGGTCCCACACCGGCGATGCTCCATCGATTGTCGTCCGCCCGCGCCAGCGTTCGCGCGCTATCAAATAGGACTTGGCCCGATTCCGTCGTATAGGCGATCATGCCAAGCTTGGCCGTTCCAAACTGGCTTGCCTGTTCGTAAACACGAATTTCAGGGATCTCAATCGGGGCCGGCCCAGGAACAGCCATGCCGGGAATTCCAACGAAACTCTCGACATTGTCAGTACCGACACCGCCCGAGCGAATTTCCAGCGTGATTTCGCTATCCTCTTTTTTGTCGACCAACACGGCCCCCGAAACCAATAACTTGTGCCGAAGCGAACCCACGATATAGGCCTTGTCGACACTCTCCAAAAATTTTTCCTCCAGAAACACTTTTCGACCGCGTGTCGGCTCAAATGAAACCTTGTCCAACGTTTGATCGATCGCGTTTGATATCAGAAGCTGCTCCATTCCGGTTCGTGACGTGTCTGAGGTTCTCGTCGTTGTACAACCGGTCGCAAAAACTGTTGCCGCTAAAAGAAAAGATACACCGGCAAAACGTAGCAACATTGACACTTCAAAACTCCTTTTCGACGCGACGCGCCCGGGCATGAGAATTCGAGGGGTGCTGCTTGTATCAAACGCCCCCTGAATTGGGCAAGGTCAAAACGAGGCTCGAAATGTGCGAGGGCAGGGCATCGAAGCCATCACGGTCACTTTTCCAAAGCTCACCCAGCGAATGCTATCACTCAGTTCCGCGGGACATCCTGTTTCATACAAATTCAAGGATGCCTGTGAATTAGCCGAATCAAGGCCAAATCCATCCAAGCAAATTAAGCGAATTTTGTACTTCCTGGATTGGGCCCAGAATAAAGTTAATCACCAGGTAGAAAATTGCCACGATGATAATGAAAGCCACGAATAAAAATGTGAGGACAAAGCCAACCATTGCAAGAGCCCGAAGGTTGTTTTCGGCACGTTCTTCCATGGTCTTAGAAAGGTGCCCCATCATTTCGGGGATCTCACCGGCGGTTTCCCCGTTTTCGATAAACATGACGACTTCTTCCGGAAATTCTTTCGTCTCTCGAATCGCCTGATGGATTTCTTCGCCATCGCGGATTCGCAGCCCCACGCTTTCTTCGTGCCGCGAGTAGAAGAAGTTCTCGGTCGCCCGCAAAGCCATTTGGGCGCTATGCATGGCGCTGATCCCGGCATCAATTGCAATGCCCAAGGTCCATGCGAAGCGGGCCATTGCCATTTGAACAATGATTTTGCCTAACAACGGAATCCGCCTGGCGATTTGCATCGGAAACGTTCCGAACCAGCCGCGGGCGGTGCCCATGACCAAAACCACAACCGAAGCAAATCCGAAAAACACTGTGCCCATGTAAAGCATAAGATAAGCGCCGGTTGAGACCCGGTTCTCACCTTTGGCATTCTTGCCAAACCCCAACCAATCGATCGAATCGCGACCGGAAGTCTGTGCGATCCATTCCATGATCACAATCAACAGCCCGAGGATGCAGATTGAGAAGCACAGTTCAAACATCGGCCATCCCATCAACGTCAGCAGACGGCGACGAAACTTCACCAGCGATTCATAATGTGATGCGAGCCGGTCAAACGATTCTTCGAGTCTGCCCCCACGCTCGCCGGCTTCGACGATCGTGATCACGAGCGCGGGAAATGCGTTCTTTCGGACAGCGAAGCCGGATGCCAAACTTTCACCGGTTGAAATATGTTCAAGAATTGCACGAATTTCTCGCCGGTAGGCTGCCGAACCGTGTCCGGACTCTTGCCGCAGGATTCCTAGTAGATCCACACCCGCACGATAGCTGGTGGCCATTCGCCGGAAGAGTCCGGCCATTTTTGCAATTGAAACGTTTGCCATGTTCAGAAGAATCCCAGGATGGAAGCCGATTGGCCATATTGTTTGAAATTGGGAGGAGCGTCAATCGCCCGAACTGTCCACCGCAGCAGATAATACTGGGATTGCCGAATGT
>CAYSXI010000249.1:0-6098 GCA_964434955.1 uncultured Pirellulaceae bacterium | reverse complement strand
AGCGCTATCGTTTGCCCAACGGGGTGCACCAGTAACAATTGTGAATCCAACCCGGGTATTTGGGCCTGGCTACCTCAACGATGGCAATTCAGTCACCAAGTTGATTGATGACTACGATCGTGGCAGGTTTCCGTTTTTGCTAAACGGTGGAACCAACCTTGGGAACTACGTTTTTGTCGACGACGTGGTCGATGGACACATTCTGGCAATGCAAAAAGGCAAGGTCGGGGAGCGTTACATTCTTGGCAGTGAAAATATTTCGCTCAAAGGCTTCTTTGAGGTTGTCGCTAGGTTGAAAGGCAAGAAAACGTTTCAAATGTCGGCAACCATGATTCCCAAAATGGTCGCCTGGGGCTATCAGAAACGGGCCGACTGGTTTTCGATTGCACCGCAGATTTCACCCGGTTGGCTCAACACTTTCCTGGCCGACTGGTCCTTTGACTGTGACAAGGCACGTCGTCAATTGGGTTATTGCCCGATGCCACTCAATGAAGCGATTCATCGGACCTATCGCTGGGTGGTAGGGCTACGCAAGCAAAGTCGGATTCCAAAGGCAGTTCCGGCCATTTCTACTTGGCAGTCATCCAACGTTCGTTCCGCGACTTGATTCGCAGCCACCTTTCATTTACCCCGGGCAACTCCCTTCCGGGGCAATTCTCTTTCGTTCGGGTATCTGACCGAGGTGGATTTCTTTCATCTGACTTTGGGCGCCGGCCCGCGCAAAAACTTGACCGCCCGAGCTGAACGTCAATAATGCGTTTGAGGTCGCTGCCGATGGCAAATTGAATTGGATATCCGTAGCTCGGATACGGTTGGCGATTTTTGCCAGTGATGGAGGCGAGATGCGTTTTCGATTCCGACTTGTTGATTTGCTCATCATCATTGTTGTTGTGTCGATCGGTTGCGCGATTCTTTTCTCTTACCTGCAGCACCTTCGCGAAAAGGCTCGACTGGCGGATTGCGAAAATCGAATTCGGCAGTTTGCAATCGCGAGCCACACCTATCACGATTCTTATAAACGCCTACCGCCCGGGACCCTGGGTCACTCGAACGCCGTCGACTTTCACACCGAGTGGATCGATTCTTCTTCGGAGTTCTATTGGGCTCGAGCACAACAAACCTCGTTCCTCGCCCTCGTGTTTCCCTTCAATGAGATGAACTCGCTTTATACGTCTTGGGGAACCGAGGCGCATAACCTCTACAAGTTTCTCGACGAATTCGATTCGATGTACTCGTGGTTTGGCAGTGTGCCTGGCTCCGCGACGCAGGCGTTTGCCAAGATCGAACATCCGCTTTGTCCGTCAGATAACATCAATGAAGCCTACGTTGCCGTGACGGGAGCCACGCAACCCGTTACAACAGGGAACAAAAATTCTGACGCTTTCGGATTACTCTATTGGCCGGACAAAGACTACTCGATGAACTTCGGGCGAACCAATTTTCTTGGCTGCGCCGGGGCATTTTCCGGAGGGAGGCATCCCGACAAAAAACTACGTCCTTATGTCGGACCCATGTCTTCTCGCAATCGGATCACGCTTGAAACCATTGCTGATGGAACGTCGAACACCCTGATGCTGGGTGAAACCCTGGGAGAAATCGATGGCGGACAACGAATGCGGGCCCAGTCTTGGTGCTGGGGTGGTCTGGCTCGAGGCCGTGGCGATATCCCTTGGAACCAATCGAGGGCGCAAGCCGACCTGAACGACAAATTTGGCCGACCGATTAGGATGCTTGGAAATCGAAGAAACGCATCGGTCGTCGGATTTGCCGCCAGTCACAAGAAAGGCGTCAGTTTTGCTAACGCCGATTGTTCCACGGTGACTCTTCGACGTGACATCGACTGGCAGCTCTTCTATTCGCTTTGCGGCATTGACGATGGCAAGTAGCATTCGATCGCGTCGTAACAACGGCAATACTACTTCCTGGCCAACAAAAAGAAGCGTCGAACCAGAAGTAGCATGACGCAAAGCGATGCAAAAAAACCTGTTCCAACTGCAATGCGGCTAGGCCCCATGGCGATGATCGCCGCTGAAATCAGGATATGCAACAAGAACATATTCAAGATGGAATAGAGTAACAGAATACCCACCTCCTCGATCCAGGCAAAAATGGAACGAGTGCCGGTTCGTTCTTCGATGCTCACCGCAACCACGTAACTGATCAGTGAAGCAATGGTGCCCAATACACTTAGCAGCAACGCCGCCGTTGTCAAAACCATGAGTGCGGCTTTGCCATCGTCTAGTTTTTGATCCATGAAACTGGCGGGATCCAGGCTCACGAGAAAGGGGCCAGCGACCAAAAAGTTTCCGATCAATCCCAAGATCGCCACCGGAAGAATCGTCCATCCGTGGCGCCTTCGGTTTCGCAAAGTTGGTGCAGCCGGCATCACCATTCCCGACGTTTGTGCGGGTGCCAAGGGGACGGGTGAATCATTCGCCATGTCGGTCGCAACGGGAATTCCAGCGGACTGCGGCTGAGACCTGACGACTTCAGCAACCGGCAAGGGTTCCGCCAAAACGGACTGGCACATCGGGCAGTTGGCGAACTCGCCTTGGTTCGTATCGACGTAAGCCTGGCATTGATTGCAGTAAAGCGAATTCATCATTTGGATTGCAGTGAACTGGATCCGGTCACTTGGAATCGGTTGTCAATGGCTCGCCCCAAAATCGAATTGGGCGTGCCATCCCTCAAGGTTCCGAATGTTGCACTTCAAAATCGTCCGAAAAATGCGTGACGACGACATCCTATTGGATTTTGGCTTCGAATTCCAACTTGGCAATCTGAGAAATGGTTCCTTGATTGGATGGCCTCGTAGCAAGGTCGTGATTTGGCGGTTCCCATTCGTTAGGAAGAAGATTCTAATATCAGTTCTAACTGCTTAAGTGGCCGTCACCCGAGAGAGCGACTATGAAAAAAATCATGATGTTTGTCATCGCTGGAATGCTGATGTTTTCCAGTGTTTCGTTTGCCCAGGAATCGCTGAACGATTCAAATCGGGCAAATTTCGTTTTTGATGTCGACCTGGAAAAATTGAGAAAAGATCCTTTGCTCAAAATGTTTCCAATCGAGGCGATGATCGAGGAAGAACGAATGTTGCCGCCAGACATGGACATCAAAGTCGTGTCACGTATTTATGGCGCGGTTCGAGTTCCAAATTCAATTGGCGAAGTCATGCGAATGGGGCCCGATTCGGATGTTCCGGCCGATTTCTTCGTGCGGATCATTTTCAATGACTCGGAAAAGCTCGCGGAACTTTATGATGAAATTGCGGAGCGCGCGAGAAAGGTCGAAAAAGACGGGAAGACTTACTTGAAAGCTCCAGAAGGTGAAGGCGGGGGGAATCTCGCGATTTGTAAATTGGACGACAAGACGGTTGAAGTTGGTACGGAAAGTTATCTTTATTTGAGCGACCGAAAGGTAGCAACCAAACCGCTCATGTCACTCTGGTCAAAATCTGACTCGGGGACGCCGATTCGTTTTGCCGGCGATCTCGACTCCGCGCGCAAGTTCATCAAAGAGTTTACCCAGATGGCCATGGAAGAAGCGCCGATGGGTCGTGAAGGAACCGATTTCCTGGAAGAGGCGATCAAATTTGTCAACGACATAAGTCAATTCTCGGTCGCATTTGATCCCTCGGGGAATACGATGTTGAAAGTCGTTTCGGAGTCGAAGGATGCGGCTGCTGCCGAGAAGGTGGCTGAGTCCGTCAACGGTCTGCTTTATTTGGCTCGAGTTGGTGGCAAAGTCGGTATCAAACAGATGCCAATCAAGGATAAGAAAGCCGTTGGCGCAATGGTTGGAATTGTTGATCAACTAAGAGCGAAACAATCAGGCAAGTCGGTTGCCATGACGATCGATCGGCCGGATGGTTTTGACGATGCGGTCAAAGGACTTTTGGTTGAAGTTCGCAAAGCCCAAATTAAAACGGAACGAATGAATAACTTTCGCCAGTTTGCGATTGCGATTCATATCTATCACGATTCCTATCGACAAATGCCGTTCAATGTCGTTGGGCGTAGTGGACAAAATGAGGACCTGAGTTGGCGCGTCCGAATCTTGCCGTTTATGGAATTCAACCGAATTTACGAACAGATGGATGTGTCGGAAGGCTGGGATTCTGAAACCAATAAAGCATGGGCTTCCAAGATGCCGAAAATGATGGGCGACGACGGAAAAAACACGAGAGTTTGTTGGGTGAAATCCGATGTGAAACGCTTTTCAAGTATTCGCGACGGAACTTCGAACACCATCATGTTGATCGAAAACCCTGCTGGGGTCCCTTGGACACAGAATAAGGACGTCACGCCCGATGAGGTCGTCAAAATGGTCCAAGGGCTTAAAGACGGTCAGGAAATTGTGGTTGCCATGTACGACGCGAGTTGCCGCATGATCGACAACAAGATTGACAGCGAAACCCTGAAAGCGCTTTTGACCCCAAATGGTGGTGAAGTGGTTTATCGGGAGCGAGCTTCGGATCGCCCCCGGCGCTACGACAGCGATAAAAAGGCCGCACCTCGAAGACGTTATGACACCCCCAAAACCGAGGGCGGGAAAAAAGTTGAATCCGAAAAGAAAGCGTATGACAAAAAGCGATAGTTTGCGCATATCTTGGGTATCTCGAGAAAGCCGGCAGCAATGCCGGCTTTTTTTGTGCCCAAGCATTGGAAACGATTTTGCGAAGTCGAATTTGGATATTGGCGGTTAACGCTTATCATGGGTCGCAGTTCAGTTCCCTGTACTCGAATCGATGTTCAAGTTCTTTGCCCTCCTACCAACCAATGATCGCGGACCTCGGAAAAATTGACATCTCCGAGATTCGTGAATTCGGCTCGGATCCGATTTCGGCTCCGGTATTTCATCAGCAGCTGCAAACGATTCCGACTTTCGACGTTCGTTCTCCGGCGGAGTTTCAAAAAGGTCACGTTCCCGGGGCGATTTCGTTACCGCTGTTTTCAGACTCGGAACGCGCCAAAGTAGGAAAGTCGTATCACGAATCCGGACAGGACAAAGCGATCGCATATGGAATTGATTTGGTCCGTCCAAAAGTAGCGTCGATGATTGAATCGGTGGTGAACGCGTCGAGCCAGCTCAAGCACGAACCGCGGCGAGCCAATTTTTATTGTTGGCGCGGCGGCCTGCGAAGTCGCTCTGTGGCTTGGCTACTCAAGTCACAAGGTTTCGAAGTTTCCGTGATGCAAGGCGGTTATAAGTCGTTTCGTAAGTCCGTTCTTGACTTTTTTAGTTTCCCGTTTCAATTGACCGTGCTGAGCGGCTTGACAGGTGCAGGCAAAACCAAAGTGCTTCATGAACTTTCCGAATTAGGCGAGCAGGTCGTCGATCTAGAAAGTTTGGCGAATCATCGAGGCTCAGTGTTTGGCGGCATCGGCCAATCTTCCCAGCCTTCGGTCGAGCATTTCGAAAATCTTCTTTTCGATCGATTATCCGGTTTCGACGCCAATCGAAACATTTGGGTGGAAGATGAAGGGCGATGTATTGGCAATGCGAGACTGCCAAACGCTTTCTATGATCAAATCAAAAGCTCCAATGCGTGGTTTCTCGAGCGGTCGATCGAATCGCGGGCGAAAATTTTATTGGAGGAATACGGGAAACTACCCATCGGGCAAATTGAGGCTGCCATTCTGAAAATTTCATCCAGGTTGGGCGGGTTGCGAACCCGAACGGCAATCGAAAACCTGCACCTTGGCAAATTGCTCGATTGTACGATCGACATTCTGACCTACTACGATCGCGCCTATTTGAAGTCAAAAAAGAAAATCAAGCGTGCCCAAACGATTTCCGTCTTGGCTGACGGGAAATCTTCAAAAGAGTTGGCCGAAGAGATTCGTGCAGATGCAAAGCCCTTTCCTGGAACAACTGAAAACTAAATTCCGGAAAATCGTTCAACTGTCTTTCAGGTTGCGGAATTGGAATGGCACTGGCTTGCTTTAGAGGAAATAATTTAATGAAGCCGCGCATTTAAAGTCCGGCCCAAAGTATTGGCGTTTTTGGGTATCAGACCACGGACGATTCCCGCTTTTCCATCTCGAGAATTTCAAACCAAAGGCCTATTGGGGATGAACTTGAATCGGATGCAAGTT
>CAYSXI010000248.1:0-6145 GCA_964434955.1 uncultured Pirellulaceae bacterium | reverse complement strand
TACACTCTTTCCCTACACGACGCTCCCCGGCCCCCGCCAAAAGAGTCAATCGCAAATGGATGACAAAACAAAAAAAAGAATCAGTAAGCGTCTGAGTTACGTATTGCGACACAATCCAAGTTCAATCGGCGTGTCACTTTTGAGCGGCGGCTGGATCGACGTGGACGATCTATTGATCGCTCTGAAAAAAAGCGGACGGGATATCGAACGCGACGACTTGGCATTCGTCGTAGAAAACAATGACAAACAACGATTCGAGTGGGATCGCGAAAAGGACTTGATCCGTGCTCGCCAGGGACATTCTGTCGAAATTGATCTTGAGTACGAACCTGTCCAACCGCCCGACGTCCTGTACCAGGGAACGGCAACCCGGTTCCTCGATTCGATTTTCGAAGAAGGTCTTATTAAAGGCAACCGACACCACGTTCACTTGTCGGTCAAAAAAGAAACCTTGCTACAAGTCGGTGCGCGGCATGGAAAGCCTGCCGTATTGGCCATCGACGCCAAATCAATGTTCGAACAGGGCTACAACTTCTATGTAACAGGCAATGATGTCTGGCTTACCGAACATGTCCCCCCGGAGTTTCTGCGGGAAGTCGATCTTGGCCAACTCGATAAAGAGTTTCGGTCAACCAATTAGCGACCGGCAACAAGCGTTTGCCACATATTCAAGTTGTCCGAGCCCGCGCTTAAACTAAAGTCCAATTGGGGTTGGGCAGGGGAAGAGATCCGAGTAGGTTCCCGCTCTCAGTTTGCCTTGAAACAGATACTTGACCAGAATCGCATGGGCTATACCAAAATCAAAGCGGGCACCATCTACGACCCGGCCAACGGGGTCGATGGGGTTGTCGGCGATCTCTGGATCCGGGACGGAAAGATCGTCGATCCTCCAGCTGACGCGACCGCCCCAGCAAACATCATCGATGCCAGTGGAATGGTGGTGATGCCGGGCGGGATCGACGTCCATTGCCATATCGCCGGGCCGAAAGTCAACAGCGCCAGGAAACTGCGGCCAGAAGAGAAAAGACGTGACGCTCCCGTCAAGCGAATGGGAAAACTCCATAGTGGAACGATGGGCTCGGTTCCCAGTTCCTTCGCGACCGGCTACAAATACGCGGCCCTCGGTTATACCACCGCTTTCGATGCCGCTGTGCCACCCCTGTCCGCTCGCCATGTGTTGGAAGAGTTCGCCGATACGCCCTGTCTCGACAAAGGCTTTTTTGTTCTGGCTGGCAACAACCATTTCATCCTGGACTCCATCAAGAGAAATGACGCCGACCGCTTGACCGGATTCCTGGCATGGCTCATCGGATCAACGCGAGCCTACGCGCCGAAGATTGTGAATCCGGGTGGCGTCGAAATGTGGAAACAAAAGCCGACTGGAAATGCGCGTGATCTCGATGTGCCGATCGATCACTTTGATGTTTCGCCACGTCAGATCATCCAGTCAATTGCGCGTGCCTCGAACCGCTTGGGATTGCCGCATCCCATTCACATACACTGCAATAACCTGGGAATGCCAGGAAACTGGACGACCACTTTGGAAACGATGAAAACGCTGGAAGGGCAGCGTGGGCACATGGCCCATATTCAATTCCATAGCTATGGCGGTGGCGATGCGGATGAGAACACATTTTCATCCAAGGTGGAACCATTGGCGGAGTACGTCAATCAGCACCCAAACATCAGCGTCGATGTCGGGCAGATCATGTTCGGCCCCACCACGAGTATGACGGGCGACGGGCCATTGGGTTATTACTTGCACCAGGTTTATGGCTCCAAGTGGATTAGCGCCGATACCGAACTCGAAACGGGTTGCGGAATCGCTCCAATCGAGTATCGAAATACGAGCTTCGTCCACGCTTTGCAATGGGCGGTCGGGCTTGAGTGGTTCCTGATGGTCAAAGATCCCTGGCAAGTCGCCATGAGCACGGACCACCCCAATGGAGCTTCATTTCTTTCTTACCCGCAAATCATTCATTTGCTAATGGACCGAGGCTTCCGGCGAGAGGCCTTGAAAACGGTCAATCCAAAGATACGTAAATGCACGCAGCTCGAAAGTTTAGACCGAGAGTACAGCCTCTACGAAATTGCGATCATTACGCGTGCTGGTCCGGCAAGAATGCTTGGCTTGAAAGACAAGGGCCATTTGGCACCAGGCGCAGATGCCGACATCACGATTTATCTGCCAAACGCTGATAAGCAGCAAATGTTTGAGCTGCCAAATTACGTGATTAAGGCGGGGCGTGTCATGTCGGAACGCGGGGAAATCCTTGAGCCCCTCGAAGGGGAAACTCTTTTTGTACGTCCTTCGTTTGACCAGGGGCTCGTTCCGGCCATCGAGCAATGGTTTGATGACTTCTACTCCATTCGATTTCGTAACTACCCGATTCAGCAAGATTTTGCCCTTCGGGAGGTTCCGGTCCTGAACTCGGGCAATTAATTTGCCAGTTCCGCTGAGTGGTAGCCAGGTCCGAATAAATCGCCGGCTCACGGCGCGCCAAGGCTTCGATTTGATGGTAATATTATCGAGTGAAAAATTGATGCGAACGGCCCGCATTATTCAGCCGAATCTGAAACGGAAAACCAATTGGAGTATCAATCAATGAGTCAGTTTGGCAATCAAGGCCCTCCGTCCAATCCCTATCGCCCTAGCCCAACTCCCAACAATCCGAACGCGCCCGGTAGCCGAACGATCTACACCAAGAAGAAAGAAAAAAAGCCGGTCAACGTGGGTTTAATTGTTGGAATTGTCGTTGGTGTACTCGCCGGTTCTTTTTTTTGCTGTATCGCTTCGTGCGTGGCGTTCGGCTTTTGGGGACAGAACGAGGTCGCCAAAGAGATTCGGCCGTTGGTTGAGAACGCTCCCGAAGTTCGGCGGGAGATTGGTGAAATCACCAAGTTCCAGGCAAAGATGACGAGTGACAGCGACGATTTCGACGTGAACGAATTTCACGTCGAAGGCACCAATGGCAAGGGCGTCATTATTGTCAAATGGTATTACGGCAATGATGGCGAACTCATTGTCGAGTGGGCGCGTATCCGAAATGAAAAAGGGATCGAAGTTCCGATCACGTTGAATTAAGACGATTCGATTTGCTGGAATTTGAAATCGCATCAAGCAGGCTCAGAACCACTCGCTTGCGCTTCGTGCTTGTATGGATTAGGATCGCGCGGGAGCTGGCTGGGGAGGAAGTTTGGAACCACGATCTTGTGGCAGCAACTATTTCTTGTCGGATTCTATGATCTCGAGAATTCGCTCAAGCCGCTTATGCAGGGGCTGAGGTAAAACCGCGACAATGCACTGAGCCGGCTCATAATACATCGCCGACATGCCACGCGTTCGATCGAACTGATCGCCGAAAGCCGAAAGGACTTGAGTACGAAGTTGGTACTCGCTGATTTTGCTCCGAATAAGAGCGCAAGAGTAGATTTCGAGCGAATACACATTGTCGACCATTCTGCGACTGGTGATCTGAATGGTCTTTGGATCAATCACACGATAGGACAGTTTCATCGAACGAACCATTTGATCCAAAGGAACACGCAGCGGTTTCCCCTTCGGCTCCCAAGTGATTTTGGTATTTGGATTCCAGCCTTCCGCCATCAACGCGGGCCAATCCAATGAAATCGTAACGCCGGTTTCATCGGCCACTTTCGCAAAAACGGTTCGAATTGGTTGCGCTACGATGATGTCCAATTCTGACGAAACATTCAGCCCATCATTGGCCGAAACCAACAACGTCGGCAGGGATTTCTTATCGCTTTCTTTTTTCGACTCTGTTCGGCTTCGGTTGATACGATCGAAGTAACGACCAATCCAGTAGTGAACTTTGGCCGTATTCTTGATTCTGAATTTGCGACCTTCCCGAACCACATCGCCCGCTCCCCCTGTTTCTAGCCAGCTTTTGGGGGCGAATCGGGTTTTGATAAACGCGGCAACTTCCTCATACTTTTCGTCGGATTCATCATCAAGTTGAAAAAACTCGTATTCACGTTCGATGATCTCATCCAATTTGGTGGGAAGCACCAGCACCCCCCATTCCTTCTTTTCAAATTCCAGACCCAATGGCTGAAGTGTCTGTTCGAGGATTAGCTGAAAAGTGGTCGACTCGCCCTCGAATTTCACCAGCGCCCGATGATCGATGCCTTTGTAAATCATGGCATCGATATCGAGCTTGATTGGAAGGTTGGAGCCAATTGAAATCGTTCGCAGGAACTGATTGAGCGGCATTTCGGGAATCGAAATTGCATGGACCTTGGAGCCCAACCAGGAATCCACTTTGACCGTCATTTCCCTTGGTTTGGGAATGTAGATCGATCCGATTCCAATCTGAGAATCGTGGTCGATATTGAATGAGTCCGACCGTAGATCCTGAACGGAATTTGACAAAACGCCTTTCATCTTGTCGCCCAACCGATCCAGGATCGATTGATTTTGTTCCAAACTTGGCCCCGTTCCATCTTTTTCCTCGGGGCTTCGGCTGCCATCGCCTTTTTTGGCAAGTCCGTCGCCTTTGCCATCGGGACTACCACTTATCAACGTCGGGTTATTCCCGCCTGCTTTCTTTCCGTTCTTGCCGTCATCAACATTGTTTTTCTTGGCAATGTCTTTTTTGGTTTTGTCGTCGTCTTTTTTGGTTTTATCGTCCGCCGGATCGACTTTGCCGAATTCCTTCTTGTCGACCTTCTTCTTGTCTTTCACTTCCGCTTTTTTCTTGTCGGAAATGTCGGCGTCTTTGGCTTTATCTTTGGAAATTGGATTGTCGTTCCCACCGGGATCGGGATTGGCAACATCCACTTTGTCGCCCGAATTGTCTTGCGCGAGATTTCGATTGTTGGAAATCTTCGACACAAGAAACCCAATCACTGCCAAGACGACAATCAAAAGTCCGGCTGCCGAACAAATTAAAAAGACAACTTTCTGTTTCTGCCGTGACGACTGATTGGTCCATTGATCATTGGGCAAAACCGGCTGCTCTTTGGATGGAGTAGGCTGCTTGGAACTTGATTGCTTTTTCCCTGGCTGCTTCTTTTTTCCCACAACGACTTGACGTTGAGGTTTCGCCGACGGGGTTTGCCCGGTTGAAGAGCCTTTCGTTTTCTTGCTATCCAGGTCCGTCGTGGCTTCCGTCCCGGGACCTTGAGCGCGCATTTCCTTGAGGTCGGAATCTTCAACGACCTGGCTGGCGGACGCGGGCGGCTCCCAGCCTTCGGGCGGCTCAATTTTGATCATGCTGCCACATTTTGGGCAGGCAAGAATTTGATCAATGGCCGATACTTGGCGCACCTTTAGCTTGGAAGCACAGGTGTCACAAGTGATTGAAAACAATTCCATTTGATGATTTACCGAGGCGGCAATACCTCGAGACCTTCGATTCGACAGCCCAACTCTTCATTTTAACGTCTATTTGACGACGCCGGCTGAATCCGCGTTCCAATTGACCGGGATTCTTAATTGTAAGGGCGTTTTGCCTGGCCCGTCGCCGAGACAGTCGTTATTCCCTGCATTCCCTGCATTCCCTGCAAATTCCGACCTTCTGCGCACCGGCCACAAACGCGTTTCCGCAAGTCGCCAATCCTATTTAGGCCTGACTAATCTTTGATCTGAAACGCAGCCGGTAGTTGGTAGCCGCGTTGTGCAGCGGCTTTTCGAGTCGTAATCTCGATTGTTTTCTTATTGGGATTGTCGGGATCCGGTTTGATGACCCATATCAATTTGCAAAGCACGTCATCCGGGCCGGTCGCGTTCTTGTCGGGATTCGCCAAGAACATGATCGTCGTCAAGATTTCCTGAATTGATTTTTGTTTCAAGTCGAGGGCACTTGGTCGCTGATTTCGGGTGATGCCGTCAGCCCCCAAATCGGTTCCATTCAGAACGATATCGAACTCAAAGGGAAGCTTTGGAAAATCCGACAAGATGTCGTTCTTGAAATTCTCCATCAGAACGTTCAAGTCAGGTGGGTTTCCATCTTCTAAATCCCGTTTTGTCGCCAATAACTCTTCAATGGTTTTCGGCATCGGTTTATTCGTTCCGGTAGCGACCGGCCCGATTGCTCCACCACCACCCGTTGCGGAAAGAATCACTTCGGTCGCGGCAATCAAATTTTGGGGCGCCATGGGTGGCAACCAGCCGTTGATGATG
>CAYSXI010000247.1:0-6218 GCA_964434955.1 uncultured Pirellulaceae bacterium | reverse complement strand
TTGTAGTTGGCATCGACATCTGGCTTGGTCAAATAAGGAGCCTGTTCCCAACGCTGAATACTGGCCTCGACTTGTTCCATAGCCAGGTTCGCACCTTTCACCAACCGGAATTTGATCCCGGCGCCATGGGCTTCAAATCGCTTATGAGCCCAGTCGGCAAGATCCAGTAAGACATGATAAGAATCCGGGAGATAGGCCTGTAAAACGATCCCGGCCTCAAGCGATTGAAACTCTTCCTCGAGAAGCACCTCTTTGAAGATATCAACCGTCAGATGAAGATCGCGATACTCTTCCATATCAAGGTTGACGAATTTTGGCTTGCCGTTAACCGGTGACCCCATCGCAGCGCGGTAAACAAGTCGCAATTTTTTCTTGATTTCGTCCTTCGTGTGTTCGTAACCCGTCAAGCTGATTTGACTGACGATCGCTGACAGCTTGACGCTGCAGTAGTCGATCCCGGGTGACTTGAGGCGATTGAGATATTCGTTCAGCCTTCGATCCGCTTCCTTGTCACCGAGGACCGCTTCGCCCAATTGATTGAAGTTGATTCGAATCTCATCATTCCGGCGCTCATCCAGGTACTTCTTGAAGGCGTCCGATTCGGCGCTAACGATCACATGGTCGGAATCGCTGCGGACTTTCTTTTTGACAAACGGAATCACAAAACCGGGAAATAGCTTCGCAACCAGGTTGCCCGCCCAAAGTGCGAAACGATCAATTGGCTTGAAATATTTTGGCACCCCGTATTCTTCGACGAGGCTGTCCATTCGAAGCGCCGCACGGGCCGGACGGTGCATCCTCAAGACCTGGTCCGCCATCGCAATCGTAAATTTCTTCCCCGACTCATCATCCATCATTCGAGCCATCAACTCGGAACGGGAGCGTTCGAGCTTCGACTCATTTTCACGGGAAGAGTTCAACAGGTCGGCCGCCAGCTCAACCGCTTGCTGGGGGAGCTCGGCCAATTCCGTTTTGATGTCGATCGTTTGATCCATTGCACACTCTAGTCGGTATCAAAATTCCGGGGGCAACCGGGAACTGTTGCGAATCTTCCAATTTAACTCTGCTCCGCCAAATCAGCTATGGCGTAATTGGATAGATTTCTTGCCTGGGTACCGTTTCTAAATCAGGCAGTTATTTGATGCCGGATCCGACGACGTCACTGATCGATTCGATCTGCTCTTTTTCAAGCCGCTCTTGCAGATAGCGGTTGATATTTCTGACGAAAAACGGGCCGCCATAGACGAATCCGGTATAAACTTGCACCAGATTTGCGCCCGCGGCAATCATTTCCCAAGCATCCTCAGGCCGCATGATACCGCCCACCCCGATGATCGGGATTCGACCGCGCAAATGCCGGTACAAACTCGCGACGACTTCTCGGCTGCGGGGGGTCAACGGCCCTCCGGAGAGTCCCCCGTCACCGAGGGCTTTCACCTTTTCACTTTTCGTTTTCAGCCCTTCGCGGCTGATGGTCGTATTGGTGGCAATGATTGCCGAAACATCACTGGCCAGGCAAATCTCAACGACATCCGAAATCTGTTCGTCATTCAGATCGGGCGCAATTTTCAAAAATACGGGTTTTGGCCGATCACCGGAATTCGCCTGGCTCGCCAGGCGTGTCGATTCGGCAACCAATTCGGACACAAGCCCCAACAACTCATCGCGATTTTGAAGCTTGCGAAGCCCGGGCGTGTTGGGCGAGCTCACGTTGATGGTGATGTATCGCGCAAAAGGATAAACAGCCCGAAGACTCGCCAAGTAATCGTCGAGCGCGTTCTCCAAGGGCGTCACTTTGGATTTACCAATGTTGATCCCAAGAATTGGATCGATTTTTGTACGGGCCAATCGTTCCGCAGCCGGCTTACTGCCCGAGTTGTTAAAGCCCATGCGATTAACGAGGGCTTCGTCCGTAGGCAATCGAAACAGCCGGGGCTTGGGGTTTCCCGGCTGAGGAAGTGCGGTCAAAGTGCCGATCTCAACATGCCCGAACCCCAGCGCTGAAAGCTGATTGAACCAGCGGGCATCTTTATCGAATCCGGCAGCAAGTCCTACCGGGTTGGGAAATTCGATTCCAGCAACCGAACATTTCAAACGTTCGTTTTCAACTCGACACATCCCCTCCAACAGAGACCGAAAGGGGCCAAAAGTTCCCAATCGAAACATGCCCATGGCCGCATAGTGGGCCGGTTCGGCTGGAAAAGAAAAGAACAGTGGCTTGGCAAGCTGCCAGATCATTATCGAATCCATCCATTGCAACGAAGTGAGCGGCGAAGACACCAAGCGATTCGGTCAGCCGCTCGATGTTTCAATGTGACCTGCAAGCTCAACCTACCAATTCAATCCAAATTGTTCGCCACCCGAGGGGCGATCCTTACCACCCTTCAAAGGTTTGTCCGATTTTGCGACCGCCAAATCGCGGGCTGGTTCGTCTCCCGTCTCTTCTTCCGGCTTGTCGTCTTTCTTTTTCTCGGGTTTGGCCTGCGTGGCTTTCAGTGACAGGGACATTTTCTGTGCGTCTTCGTCGATCGAAAGTACTTTTACTTCGACCGTATCGCCTTCTTTGACAATGTTTTTTACGGCAAAAACTCGATGATGGGCCAATTCTGAAATGTGAATCAGCCCTTCAACACCTGGCTCCAATTTCACAAAAGCTCCGAATTGGGCGATCCGAGATACCGTGCCGTTGACCAGGGAATTGACCGGGTACTTTCCGTGAACGTTTTTCCAGGGATCCTCCAAGGTATCCCGGTAGGAAAGGGACATCTTCCCGGAAACGGGATCGATCGATTCAATCTTGACGGTGATGTTCTGACCTTCTTTGACGACTTCGCTCGGGTGTTTCACACGCTCCCAGGCCAGTTTGCTGATATGGCAAAGGCCTTCGATTCCGCCGACGTCCACGAAGGCTCCAAAGTCCATGATCTTGGTGACCAAACCGTCACGCGTATCACCCGCTGAAATCTCCTGGATCAACTCTTTTCGCTTGGCTTCTTTTTCGCGTTCTAAAAGGGCGCGTCGACTTAGCACCAAGCGTTTCTTTTCCGGCTTAACTTCCGTTACAACGCATTGGAGTTTTTGGTTGACGTAGTCACCAAAATTTTCAACGCGGAAAATCTCAATCTGGCTGGCGGGGATAAAGGCTCGAATGTTGTTGACCGTCGCTTCCAGGCCACCTGTGTTGGAACCCGTAACCTTCGCTTCGATCACCGCTCCTTCGGTCAAATCTGACCAGTCGGCCACATCCACCGACGCCCCGGGGATCGAAACCTCGTAAATCCCTTCTTCTTCATTGTGGGAGCGAACGATAATCTCAAAACTATCGCCGGCCTTTGGTGGTTTCTTGAATTGCCGTAAGGATGCATGCCCGACGGCGGATCCTTTGAGCGAAAACAAGACATTGTCTTTATGAACCTCACTGATGACGGCCTTGATCCTGGAGTCGATCGCGATTTCTGTGTCGGCGCCATCGGACGCAATTAGCTGGTCGATGGACATCTCACCAAGGGCGTCTTCAATCTCTTTTTCAAGATCTCCAGACAGTCCGGCCATCGAATTGATTTCGGCTTCCGGTTCTGGCTCCGGTTCCGACTGGGGCTGGTCTCCCAGCATGACCGGCGTTGCTTTTGCCGCTTGGACCGCCTTGGGCCGCGCTGGCGAAAGCGACTTGTCTGCGACATCCCGCTGCGAACCGATCAGGATCTTCTCAGCTGATTTCGTTGAAGCACTATCCTCAGCGGCCGTTTCGGGTGCCACTTCGGGTGCCGTTGTGTTCGAAGCGGCGTCGGCAGGTTGTTCGACATTTTCCGGTGCGGGCGCAGTTTGGCTGCTATCAGTGGGGTCGTTTGTAGACATGGGAGCAATTGAATTTGAAGATGCAAATTACTTGAAATGTTTGTCGGCCGATTTGAGTTCAAAATCGTCCGTCCGGAATGGGGCGGCGGGGAGCCCTTCCTTGTTGAAGAGGTTCGGAGTCGCCGTATCTTTCCAGCAAAAGCGAACCGCAACTGGTCGTTCGATTCCTTCCGCAGAAACAACGACCGTTTCGCCATCAATGACCGCCTTCGCGGGAACAAACTTTTTGTCGGCGCCTGCGATCAGAAACTCATTGAGTTCCTTACCATCCTTGGATACCAGGCCACTTCCAACATGCTTGAATCTAATCCGAATTTTGTCGTTTTCAATTTCCATTTTTTCAAAAAACGGCCCGGAATAGACAATGTCTTTTTTGCCGTAGTCCCTGGCGAGTGCCCAAAGAGCCAGGCGTTCGCCGACGCCCTTCTTATTGCGGGGATGAATGTCCGCCGTATTCCCAATGTCTGAGATCACGACCATCCCAGTGTTCTTCAAGCTAAGGGTCCGGTTTTGAGCATCCCAGACTTCAGGAAGCGCATCCGGCTGCGATCGCGAATATCGATAGGGCGCCAGATTGACGAAATAGAAGGGGAAATCATCGTTCTGAAACTTCTTTCGCCAACTTTGGATCATGGTTGGGAATAGGGTCGCATACTGGCTACCTCGACCCACATTCGATTCTCCCTGGTACCAGATCGCCCCACGGAATCGGTAGGGGGCCAGCGGCGCAATCATCCCGTTGTACAAATTTGCAGGACGGTGCGGACTCTGAATATCTTTGGTTCGACCGTCCCAGTGTTCCAAAAGTGGCTTTAGCGCTCCGACGGCCTCCATGTCCTTTCGATCGGCCCATGACTCGGCAGGCGTTCCGCCCCAAGCCGATTGAATCAAGCCAACCGGACATTTCAGTTCCTTCTGCAGCTTCTTTCCGAAATAGTAGGCAACCGCTGAGAACCCTGTCGACGACTTGGGATCACAAAGTTCCCAACTCACTTTCTTTTCAAAGTCCGATAGCGGGTGATCGATTGCGTGTCGTTGAATTTTGAATAAGCGAATCTTGCCGTTGGTCGAACCTTTGATTTCTTCATCAGGATTCTCGGATTGCTTAAGCGACCACTCCATGTTGGACTGACCGCTGCATAACCAAACCTGACCGATCATCACGTCTGTCAAAACGACCTTGGAGGTTTTCCCGGCGACCTCAAGTTCAAAGGGCCCGTTGCCTTTGGGCCGCGCAAGTTTCGCGGTCCACGCGCCTTCCGCATCCGCAACCACCTTGGCTGAACTTTCTCCCAACTTGACGTTTAGTTCTTCTTGGCCGTCACTCTTGCCCCAAATAAGAATAGTGTCAGCATCCTGAAGCACCATGTGGTCAGAGAAAATTTTGGGCAAACTAATATCTGCGAGGCCAACGGCACAGACGGCGAACCATCCGATGGCCGCAGCCATGATTGTTTTTAAATTCATAGAGCTACCAACGACAACGTTCCGGGATCGTTGGCTCGATTGTAAAGCACAACTCGCTTGAAAACCAGCGACAACCCAAGACCAAGAACCACGTTTTCGCTGGATGAGACAACCGATCGCAAAACGTCCAGCCTATCAGGCAAGTTCAATTCAAAGAATTTTTCAGACCGCCTTAAGTTCGAGCAATTCTTCTGAAATCGCTACGATTTGATCGCCTTTTTTGAATGTGTAGTCGGTTGGGTTGACCACAACTTCGCCTCCAACCGGATGCACCCCGACCAGAATCGCGTCATATTCGTTTTTCATGTTTACCAGGAGTTCCTGGAAAGTAAGGCCGATCCATCTTTCCAGGATTTCGTAGCGGTAAAACTCGTTTCCTCTTTGACAAGTCAACAGTTCGTCGATCACCCCCATGGATCCACGATCCATCGCTTCTTGAGCCAGCATATAAGCTCCATACTCGCCACTAACGACATAGCTATTGACCTGTCCAAGGTCGAGATGGGTTCCGTAAGTCCGATGCAGCAATTCCGCGCTGGTCTGCACACGAGGACTGATCTTTTCCACGGTAAGCGCGGCCAGGATCGTTCGAGCGTCGGCGTCTTGCTCGGTTCGACCGCCGGTTGTGTCCGCAAGAATAATGCATGTCTTTGCCCGAGCGACTCGGGCCCGTTCGAGCGCGCTTACTCGGGTGAAATCGTCATTCACAAAGATGACGTGATCTCGAATGTCGGGAGCAATTCCGGACGTATCCATTTCAACGTGCGAAATGATCACGATCGGTGTTTGCAGATACATTTTGTTGGCGCGGAACTCGCGAATGATGATTTCGGTTTTCGATGTCCAGCCACAGATGATGACATGATCAAAAATCTCGTCCCAAACTACCACGCGTC
>CAYSXI010000246.1:0-6288 GCA_964434955.1 uncultured Pirellulaceae bacterium | reverse complement strand
TGCTGTTGGTCGTAGCAAATTTCCATCGCGCGACCACCGAGAACAAAACTTGGGCGAACCAGCGCCGGAAAGCCGACTTCTTTCGCGACGGCTTTCGCTTGATCCATGGTCCGGGCAATTCCGCTGGCCGGCTGTTTCAAATTCAAGCGCTCGAGCAGTTGTTGAAACTGTTCGCGATCTTCGGCGGCTTCAATCGTATCAACGCTGGTACCGATAATCGGGATCCCGGCGGTCTCCAGGGCTCGGGCCAGGTTCAACGGCGTCTGTCCGCCAAACTGAACAATCACGCCGTCCGGTTGAACGCGATCACAAATATTGATCACGTCTTCGGCCGTAAGCGGCTCAAAGAACAGCAGATCACTGGTATCGTAGTCGGTGCTGACGGTTTCCGGATTGGAATTCACCATCACGGATTCAATGCCCAATTCGCGCAGGGCGAAACTCGCGTGGCAACAGCAGTAGTCGAACTCGATTCCCTGGCCGATTCGGTTGGGGCCGCCGCCGAGGATCATCACACGTTTGGTGTTGGGATCCTTTTCAGGAACTTCGTCCTCGTCTTCGTAGGTTGAATAGTAATAGGGAGTGTAAGCTTCGAATTCCGCGGCACAGGTATCGACCGATTTAAATGTCGCGACCACTCCGAGCGACTTTCGTTTGTCGCGAATCGTTGAATCCGTCGAGTCAAAAATCGTCGCCAACTGCCGGTCGGAAAAGCCAAACTGTTTGGCGCGTTTCATCAGCGGATAGTCGACTTTGTCGAGATCAGCAACGGCTCGCAATTCGTCTTCCAACTCGACGATTTCCGAAAGTTGATCGAGGAACCAGCGATCGATGTAAGTCAGTTTGTAGATGTCTTCCATCGACATCCCGCTCTTCAAAGCGTAGCGGATGTGCCAGGGTCGTTGTTCGTTGGGCTCGCCCAGCTTCGCGCGGATTTCATCGATATCGGGTTGGTTTTCCGTGCCCCAAAGATCTTTCTTGTCGCAGCCGAAACCGAAACTTCCAACTTCCAACCCGCGAAGCGCTTTTTGGAACGACTCTTTGAATGTCCTTCCAATGGCCATGGTTTCGCCAACGCTCTTCATTTGCGTCATCAAACGAGCATCGGCTTCGGGAAATTTCTCGAATGCGAAGCGGGGAATCTTGGTGACGACGTAATCGATCGCGGGTTCAAAGCATGCCTTGGTTTGCCGCGTGATGTCGTTTGGCAATTCCCAAAGACGATAGCCTACCGCGAGCTTGGCGGCGATTTTTGCGATTGGGAATCCGGTCGCTTTCGAAGCCAGCGCGCTGGATCGGCTAACGCGAGGATTCATCTCGATCACAATCATCCGTCCCGTTTTGGGATCGATCGCGAACTGAATATTGGAGCCACCGGTTTCGACGCCGATTTCCCGGATCACAGCGATACTGGCATCCCGCATTCGCTGATATTCTTTGTCGGTCAGCGTTTGCGCTGGAGCAACGGTGATTGAATCGCCGGTGTGAACGCCCATCGGGTCAAAGTTTTCGATGGAGCAGATGATCACCACGTTGTCGTCGAGGTCACGCATGACCTCCATTTCATATTCTTTCCACCCGATGATGGATTCTTCGATAAGAACCTCCGTCACGGGAGACTGATCGAGGCCGTATCGAACCAGCTGATCAAATTCGTCGCGGTTGTAGGCGATCGAGCTACCACTTCCACCGAGCGTGAAGCTCGGACGAACGACGGCCGGAAGCCCGATTTCGTCGACCACTTCGCGGGCTTGTTCGATATTGCGAACGACCTTCCCGCGGCAAATTTCGAGGCCGATTTTTTCCATGGCCTGTTTGAATTGATCGCGCTCTTCGGCTTTGGCGATCACGTCGGCTCTCGCTCCAACCATTTCGACGCCGTATTTTTCAAGAATGCCGAGCTTGGAGAGGTCCATTGCCAAGTTCAAACCCGTTTGACCGCCCAAGGTAGGCAGCAATGCATCTGGCCGCTCTTTGGCGATAATCTTCTCAACGATTTCCGGAGTGAGTGGCTCGATGTAGGTAGAGTCGGCCGTGCTCGGATCCGTCATGATCGTGGCCGGATTGGAATTTACGAGAACAACCTCGTAACCTTCTTCGCGAAGTGCTTTACATGCTTGCGTTCCGGAATAGTCGAATTCGCATGCCTGGCCAATTACGATTGGACCGGAACCGATGATCAGAATTTTCCTGATGTCGTCGCGACGCGGCACTGGTTTTACCTCGGTTTTTACGGGGTGTTTGAACGAAATTTAGGCGACCAACCCGGGCTGGGTGCCGAAAAAATAAATTTCTCAAACCTACCAAGAACCCTCCGGTTTACCAAGGCGGCGGACCAACAAACTTTGGGCCCGTTGAATGGCAGCAGCTATTTGCTCGCTTTCTTTTCCTTCTTCAATTTTGTGGCCGCTTTTTTCTCCGACTTTTCGTTCACCGGAGGCGGCTCAACGGGCTTTGTCGTTTTCTGTTTTGGCTTTGCCGAAAGGTCAATCCGAACCGTTCGAAAGGAATCCAAATAGGCCAGCGCCTGCTTTGCGTCATAGCGATCGGACGTCGCCGAATAGGTCAGTTGATAGACGCGGTTTTTGCGAATCAAAATGCGACAGATTCCTCGAGCATTGCGTTGAAAATTGCTGGCTTGAAACTCGAATTGTCGCCCGGGTAGCGTCGCAAACTCCATGTCCTTCGATTCCGAAATCTTGCCCTGGATCGTGTCCGAAAATCCCTTCTCGCTTTGATCGAGGATTTTCTTGATCTCGGCATCGGTTATCAGCTCCTTTTCGAGATCGTGAAAACTGACTGATTGGGCGACCTGTTTCTCAACCACGCTGTCGACAAACAAGTAGAGCTCGACGAATTTTCCCGAGGAAGGCTGGAGCTTTTTGATGGAGGATTTCGGATTGATCATCCGGACTTGGAATCCACCATATTCCGAAGTGAAGACGTCTTCCTTTTTGCCCTGGTCCTGCTTCGTTTTTTGATCCTGGCAATGCGCGGGAATCGACCAAAAGGTCAGCAATGCAAGAAAACTGGCAAACAAAAAAGAGTGTGGTTTGTTCATGGGTCTATCATCCGGATGGTTGGTTGTCTTTATTCTAGTTATTCGAAAGCCAGAAATAAAACTGATGCCCTGCCCCGCCCACCAGCGTCTTTTTGACCCGATCCGCTTTGCCTGTTGGACAGATTATCGATAATGTGAGGCTGTTCGCCATTTGTTTTGTTTGGAGCCGGTTTTGGACAGTTTGAGTCGATCAGGAGCCTTTGACCAAGGCGTCGATCAGCGCGTTGAGTCGTTTACCGAAAGCATTTCCTTCGATACGCAAATGTATCGACAAGACATTCGTGCATCGCAAGTTCACGCCCGAATGCTTGGCAAGCAGGGCCTGATCCAAGCGGAGGAGGCGGAGCAAATCGTCCAAGGCCTCGATGAAATCCTGGCCGAAATCGAAGCCGGTCAGTTCACCTGGAAGCCAGCGCTGGAAGATGTTCACATGAATATCGAGCAGTCGCTGATTGATCGCTTGGGGGACGTCGGCCGCAAACTCCACACCGCGCGCAGCCGAAACGACCAGGTCTCGACCGATTTTCGACTGTGGACTCGTGACGGGATCGACGAGATCGATGGCCTGCTGAAAAATTTGCAGAAGGCTTTTGTCGCTCGATGCGAAATGGATCAGGGAACCATCGTTCCCGCGTATACCCATCTGCGCCGTGCTCAGCCGGTTTTGGCCGCCCATGTCTGGCTGGCCTACTGCGAAAAATTTCAGCGCGACCGAGAACGCTTGGCCGATTGTCGAAGACGAGTCAATGTTTGCTCGTTGGGAACCGCCGCGCTTGCCGGCACCTCATTGGAGATCGATCGAGAATTCGTCGCCCGTGAACTTGGTTTTGAAGGCATTGCCGCCAACAGCCTGGACGTTTCGAGCGACCGAGACTTTGTTCTCGAAACGGCTTTTTGCCTGAACACAATTGGTTTGCATTTGAGCGGATGGGCCGAGGAATGGATTCTCTGGTCAACATCGGAGTTCGGATTTCTTGATTTGCCTCAGGCGTTTTGCACGGGCAGCTCGATCATGCCGCAAAAGATCAATCCGGATGTTTTGGAGCTGATTCGCGGGAAATCTGCGAGAATTGTCGGCCAGCACCAGGCTTTGATTACCTTGGTGAAGGGTCTTCCGCTGGCCTACAACCGAGACTTGCAGGAAGACAAGCCCGCGTTTTTTGACATTTTTTCCACCGTCCGAAGCTGCCTCGAACTGGCCGAACCGATCGTGGCTGAAAGCCAACTCAAGCCGGAATCGATCTCCGCGCGAATTTCCGAAGGCTACCTCGACGCGACGGCGCTGATGGAACATCTGATTCGTGCTGGAAAGCCGCAAAGAACGGCCCACCATCTGGTGGGTTCGGTTGTTCGGAAAGCGACGGAAATGCAGGTTCCGCTGGAAAAACTTTCTTTGGAAGATTTTCAGGCAATTGACCCCACTTTTGAATCCTCTGTCTATGATGTGTTAGGGGCCGAAAACGCGGTAAACACGCTAAAAAGCTATGGTTCATCGTCGCCCGAACGGGTGAAAGAGCAGATTGCTCGCTGGCGTGACCTGTTGTCTGACTAATTTTCGCTGCGAACTTCATCGCTGGAAAGCTCAAGTTATTCGACAAAGCCATCAACGCCCGCCAAATGTTTGATGTCTGTTCCTGTTAAGTCGATATAAATTCGGATGATCGATCTATCACGCTGGATGAATATGCGCTTTCTGTTTGCTGCTTGCCTCGCGAGCACGTTTGCTTTCGCGCCTGCCTACTCGTTCGCCCAGGACGAAGACGAAGACCTTGGCTCCTCCGTTTCGCAAGACCAAGAGGAACAGGATCCGATTGTCTTGTCGATGCGGCAAACCGATCCCAAATCGCTTGAGGATCTCGCCGAAGCGACCCAGATCATGATGGACATCGACCGCGATGACGAAGCCAAGGTGTACCTTGGAAAGCTCAACGCCGTTCAGGCCACGGACATCGAGCTATTTCAGTTGGCACGAAAGTTTTCAACGGCATTTCTTCACGATTTGAATTCACGGGCCGGCCTCAAACCGGAAAACCGAGAATTTTCTCAAAAGATGATTGCGGCGATTCGTCGCGTGAACTCGAATCCTGCGCGACTGGACAACCTGGTCAAGCAGCTCAGCGATCCCAACGAAATCAAAAAAGCGGAAGCGTTGGCGGATCTTCAAACGATTGGTGCGCCTGCTGCCGCAGCAATTTTGACGGCATTGGCCGACGATGCTCGATCTTCCGAGTACCAGGCCCTGGTCCGATCGCTGCGACGAATTGGACCGCTGGCCGAGCCACCGTTGCGAGCCGGGTTACTTTCGCCGTCCCGACGAGTCCGAATTATTTCTGCCGATCAATTGATTCAGTTCCGCTCCCGGGCTTCGTTGGAAGTCCTTTTGGCAACCATGATTGCGAATACCAAGGACGGATTGCTGAATCAAACATCGCGTCTTTCGGTTCAAGAGATGATCGGGCGGGGCCCAAGCGACAAAGAAGCGGCCGCCACGGTTTTGCGCAGTGCTCAGGAACACTTGCGACAAAAGGAATCGTTGGCCGGGGACTTCGAAAACAAAGTCACCATCTGGGACTGGGAAGACAATCAATTGGTCGGCAAACGCGTGGCCAAACACGTCGCTTCCCGAGTTTATGCCCAGCGTCGGGCCGATGCGCTTTACCGTTTTCAGCCGGATTCTCAACGCTACGCTCGACTTTCCAGTCTCTGTGCACTCGAAGCTGCCAAGCTTCGTGGCGGGATCGACAAACCGGTCGACATCCAGGGACTGCAGCAAAAGGAGCTGGCTGACCCGGCGTTCGTAGAACAAATTCTCGTGGATGCAATGGATGCCGAGCGGATCCCTGCCGCAATCGCAGCCGCAGAGATCCTGGCAAGTGTTGGCGACGCAAGTCTGGTTGAATCCAAGAATGGACGACTTCGTCCCCTGGTTCGCGCCGTGACTTTTGGCGATCGACGGCTTCAGTTTGCGGCCACTGAGTCGATCATGAAGCTGAACCCGACCAAGTCATTTCCGGGAAGCAGTTACGTCAGTCGCTCACTGGTCCACCTTGTGGCTTCTGATGGTCAGGCGCGAAGCATCGTTGGACACGTCGATCGAGTGCTTTGCCAATCCATGGTGGCAACCCTCGGCCAAGTTGGGCTTCAGGGTCAGGTGACCACCAGCTCGCGAGAACTTTTCGATCAGGTCGTGTCGGATTCCGATGTCGAGTTCATTTTGATTTCCGATA
>CAYSXI010000245.1:0-6382 GCA_964434955.1 uncultured Pirellulaceae bacterium | reverse complement strand
TAGGCGCATGCACACGTTGGCGATGATTCTGCGTGATCGGCGAATGAACCGCGGAGCGATCGAGCTCACCCTTCCCGAAGTCAAAATCGTTTTGGACGAGGAGGGCCGAGCCTGCGGTGCCAAGAAAGTTGAGCACACCGAAAGCCACCAGGTGATCGAAGAATTCATGCTGGCCGCCAATGAAGCCGTGGCCCGAGAAATGGCGGACCGGGGACTGTTTTTGATTCGACGTATTCACGAAGCGCCGGCGCCTGCCAAACTCAAGGATCTGACTGCCTTTGTTAAGTCAGTCGGGATTCAGGCAGGTTCGTTGCAGGATCGGTTCGAGATCAAACGCGTGATCAAACACGCCCGCGGACTCCCTGAGGAGTATGCCGTGCATTTTGCAGTACTTCGTTCGATGCAAAAGGCGATCTACAGCCCAAAGGAAGTTGGGCACTACGCCCTCGCGAGTCAGGAGTATTGCCACTTTACTTCTCCGATCCGACGGTACCCGGATTTGATCATTCATCGAATGGGCGGGGCGATCATCGAAGGCAAAAAGCCGGCAACGGATTTTCAACGACTCACGAAACTTGGCCAGCATTGCAGTGAGCTTGAGCAACGGGCCGAACAAGCGGAACGCAATTTGATTCGACTCAAGCTGCTCAATTTGCTCGCCGAGAAACAGGATGAAGAATTTGATGCGGTGGTAACGGGCGTGGAGTCGTTCGGAATATTTGCCCAGCTCCGCGAGCTACCCGCCGACGGGTTGATTCCGATACGCACGCTTCCGGCAGATCGCTACGAGTTCGACAAGGCAACGCGAACCATCAGCGGATTCCGCTCCGGAAACCAGTTTCGCTTGGGCGATGCGATTCGTGTGCGAATTGCCAAAGTGGATCCGGATCGGCGCGAGTTGGAATTGGAGTTGGTTCGGAAATCAAGTTCCAGCAAAACTCGGGCTGGCAAAAGCCGTCCTGTTGGTGGCCGTAAAAAGAAAGTGGCCAAAAAAGGCGCGAGGGCGAAAGTGGCAGCCAACTCCGACATGCGTGCAACAACGGTTTCCGGGGATGGTGCCAAGAAGAAAAAGAAAGCAACCAAAAAGTCCAAGAAAAAAGCTCGTTCCAAGTTGAAAGTGAAAACAGCCAAAGCCAAGTCAGGCAAGGCACGAGCCAAGAAAGCGGCGAAACGGAAAACCAAAGCCGCGATCAAGAAACGCATCAAAGCGGGTGCCAAGAAGAAGTCGAAACGAAAACGGCGCTAGGCTCTTTATTTGCATTCGTTATTGAGAAATTGATCCGCTCAAAATGTTCTCGAGGAAATCAAATGTCCACCGATGAAATTGACTTGACGGAATGCGTAGAGGCGGGCGAAGGAATTTCCGTCATCCGGACTAAACAAGTATTGGAAGGAAAGAACTTTCGCAGCTGGAATGGGATTCGCTACAAGGCGGGCCTGAGCGAGAAGAATGTTGGTGCCAAGAAATTGTCGATGAATGTCGCGACCGTTGCGCCCGGTGCTATTGCTTACGCCCATATTCACGATGGTTTCGAGTTGATGCTGTACATCCTCGAAGGCAAGGTTCGGCATATTTATGGCGAGAACCTTGAAAAGACGATCGACAACGAGGCCGGCGACTTTATCTTTATCGAGCCGGGAATGCCGCACGAAGTCTACAATCTTAGCGACACCGATCCGGTGGTCGCAGTTGTCGCACGTTCGGACGCCAGTGAATGGCAAAACATCATTCCTTACCCAAGCGAAGCCCGAACGCGGGACGGAATCCACGAGTAGCGGTTCGAGACTTCTCTCGAAAAGGAAATCGAGAAAACAGTTCGGTTGACATTCAAAACGGGGAGCTAAGGCAACCGCTTTTGGAAACCTAGTACCTGGTTTCCATACATCACGTCCTTGCCGACCAGGTTGTAGCCGCAGTTTTTGTAGAATTTCACGGCATGATCGAAATCGGCGAGCGTGTGCAACACCAACTCGTTGAACCCCAGGGATCCTGCTTCCGATTCCAGTTTCGCTAGAATCGACTTCGCAATTCCTTTTCTTTGCCAATCGGGATGAACGGCTATCCGCATGACTTCACCTCGGTTCGGGCTGACACGTTTGATTCCGCCCATGCCAACAAGCTCGTTCGTTGGTGACGCAACCGATTCGGCAACGACAAAGGCACCATCGATCAAGAATAATTCATGAATATTTTTCAGGTCATCAAATTCGCCGGGCGGAATCGGGGCGTCCTTGGGAAATGACTTCCAGTGCAATGCGACGACGTTTTCGGCGTCTTTCGCAGCAAAACTTCTGACATGGTAGTTGGTCATTCGCAAGCCGGCTTGGTTAACGATCTTGGGTCGGTTGCTTTTTAAACGTTACTTTTTAAACATGGTCGCCGACGAACGATTCCTTGATCCGAAAACGGCGAGTTTCAATTGATCTTACAGGAATTCGGCATAAGGGATTTAACCACCGCGTATGAAAATAATTTATACTGGGGGCGACTCTTGGAACAACGAAAGTGAATCGACATGAATGCGATGAATAACGATCGGTTGATTCTGCTCGCGATCATTCTATTCGCGAGTATCTTGTTCGGCGGTTTGGATTCGGCAAGTTCCCAGGACAAGAAATCCGAACGCAAGCCACGGCAAGAGGTCGCCAAAGAAAAACCGGATCCGACCAAATTCGAGATGCATGAGTGGGGCGTGTTTACGGCTCCCCGAGATGCAACCTGGCTGAAACAGGACATGGTTGCAGAGTGGTCGTCATTCCCCGATTTTTTTCATGGCGTCTGGCCAAAACAGAAGCTCTCATACCGCGGTCCTGTCACCAAGCCGGTGATTTATTTTCATACGGACCAAGTACTCAATATTCGATTGGAAGTTCGTTTTGCCAAAGGGCGCCCTTTGGTTTGGTGGCCGCCGGCTGAGCACCCGAATGTCGGAGCGCCCTGGGTCCAATCTTTGACCGGGAAAAAGTTTGATAAGGATACCTTCGTTCAGTTTCAATTGCGTACCAACGACGGCTTGGAGAGGCAGCGCAAGGTTCCCAAGGGGCACTGGCTTGAAGCATTGCGCAAAGTCAAATCTGCTTCCGTGATGTCATACGGAAGTCACAATCAGTTTCGCGAACATTATCAAGGACGAGAGCAAGAGTCGTTTGTCTACTATGACGGACTGATGCCGGCACCGAAGCCACCCCAATTAGAGCGAAGCAAGACAGGAGTGATCATCAAGACGGATTCGCGTCACGACTGGCACGACATTTTCCTTATCGAGCGTTCGGAAAACGGTGTACGTGTTGCTTCAAAAGCGATCGATCGAATCGAGCGAGGGAATAACGAATTTACCATCCAGTGGAAAAACCTGGGCAAAGGCGGACTCGACGATCAAAAGGCTCGGTTTCGAAAAATTTGTATTGCCAATGGATTGAATGAGGACGAAGCGGATTCGATTCTCTCGGTTTGGGGGAAGGGGCTTTTTGATCGCTCGGGAATTACCCTGCTCTACCGGATTTCCCAAGCGACTTATGATGAATGGATCCCGATCGCAACCAAACCCAAGGCTTTCAAAACGAAACGGGTTGGGTGGATTGTTCATCACCACCTGGAGCCGGAATTGCAGCAAAACGTGAAGCGGATGATCAGCGATCTTGGGTCGACCGATTATCAGAAGCGGAAACTTGCCGACGATGGACTGCGAGAAATCGGCGGCCCGGCGATGGAGCAAATTCGCCAGGCGATGGATACCGCCTCTCCCGAAGTCCGATTGCGATGCAAAAAAATCCTTCGGATTGAAGAGCTTGAAAAGAAGGTCGGTGAGTTGATGAAAAAGTATCGAGAGTGATGACCGGCTTGCCGCGTCCTCGGTTTGGTTCGGGTCGCTGTAGTTCTATGGCGTTCGGTAGGGACCATCATTGTCTCTAGCCTCATTTACCAACAGGAGAAAGTCATGAATTGCTTCCGGATTGCTATTGCCGGCTTCTTCATTTCGTTGCTGGCTTTGCCATGCTGCGGCCAAATCAAAATCAAGGACGAGATTATCAAGAAGATTCAAGAAGCACTTCCGGTAAAGGCGCCTGCCGAACCCAAGGCAAAACGAAAAGTCCTGCTATTTTCCAAGACCAATGGCTTTCGTCATGGCTCGATTCCGGTCGGGGTCACCGCATTGAAAATGCTAGGCGAAAAAACCGGTGCCTTTGAAGCCGTTCACAGCGAAGACGACTCGGTATTTGAGTCAGAGAGTTTGGCGAAATTTGATTTGGTGATCATGGTCAATACGACAGGTCAGTTGTTCCGCCCAAAAAAACTTCCCAAGCAAGGTGAGGCCCGCGACGCCGCGTTGGCTCGAGAGAAACAGCTAAAGAAAAACCTCGTCGACTTTGTAAAGAGTGGTAAAGGCTTGGCGGGAATGCATTCTGCAACGGATACTTACAAAGACTGGAAAGAATACAACGAAATGATGGGAGGCGCGTTCGCCGGGCATCCCTGGCATACCGACGTCCCCGTTCGTTTGCTGGATTCGGACCATCCGTTAAATAAAGTCTTTGGAGGCAAGGGGTTTACCATCAAGGACGAAATCTACCAGTTCCGGGATGACACCGCTGACCCCAAGAACCGTCGCATGTTGTTGGCCCTGGATCCCAATTGGGGTTCGATTTCCAAAGGGAAACGCAAAGACGGCTTCTATCCGATCAGTTGGATTTGCCATTACGAAAACGGTCGGACTTTTTATTGTTCGCTGGGGCATCGGAATGAAATCTTCTACAACCCCAACATCCTCGAACATTATCTCGCGGGGATTCAATACGCGCTCGGTGACCTGGAAGCGGAAGATGAGCCCATCGATGTGGGGCAGTAGTTGCCGACGCGTTCAAGCAATCTCAGGCAAAATTTTGATAGTTGAATCGATATCGAGCGATAGAATCGGAAAAGTTGTCGGAGCGAGTGTGAAAAGCCTCTCTTTTGCGACTTTTATTGCGGCAATTTGATAGACAAAAACTCTCGAATCGTTGATAATTCACGCACGTCCAGCCTCGTGTCGTGACGGTCACTTGCGTCAGCCGTCACCGCCAGTTTACAAACCTTCCTCGTGTCATCGATTCAATCGATGATTGGGTTTCGTACAGCTCGATTGGGATGATCCATTGCCAGGCGTCAACAGTCAAAGGTAAGACAATGAAACGAAACAAAGCTTTTACCCTCGTCGAACTTCTGGTCGTAATTGCAATCATTGCCATCTTGTTGGCATTACTTTTTCCTGCGGTTCAATACATTCGCGAAAACGCTCGGAAAGCAGAATGTTCAACTCGCGTCCGGCAGCTTGCGATGGCCAATATCGCCTACGAGTTTCGCAAGGGCCGATATCCGGGAGCCTATGAGTTGTTCGAAAACCCGGATCCAACTGAGCCACCATTGCTTTTCACTTGGGCCGTTATTTTGCTACCAGACCTGGAACAGGAAAATCTCTGGGACATTTACATCACCGGGGAAACCCCCGACCAGGGACTTTCCATTTTCCGGTGCCCGAGCGATCACACGATCCAGGATACCGATGCCGAATGTTCCTACGTCGCCAATCATGGTGTCCATGGAACGTGCTATGAGGACTTGCCGTCAAACGGACCCTTCCTGAATCGCGCAGCGCACCCGTGGCAAAAATGCAACTCGGATGACATTCGCGACGGGTTGGATCACACGATTTTTTTTAGCGAAAACATTCAGGCAACCAAGTACGACGAACTGGGTTGGAACGGCTACTCGGATGATGGTGAGATCGATTGGGCATTTCTTGCTCAGCAAACCGACTTGAAGTGGAACCCGGTTTTCCAGTGGTTCGCGGTTGAGAATCCGCCATTTGGTGCGAGAATCAACGAAGATAAAGACAATGAAGAATTGGTGACCGCGGAAGAAAAAGCAATTCACGCACGACCTTCGAGCGATCATGCGGCAGGCGTCATGGTTGCATTTGGAAGTGGTCAAACCAAGTTTGTCTTCCAGCAAATCGACTATGTTGTTTATCAGCAGCTTTGCACACCGTTTGCCAAGAACTCGGTGATGCCTCGGCGAGATTACGTAGTTGATGGCGACGACTATTAGGCGGAACTGACGACAGCTCCGTCATCATGACTGATTGATCCACGAACCCGGCCCGGCCGGGTTTTTTTGTGCGCTCCGCTTGGCGCCCGATGCCAAGCCGACTGGCAATTCAACTTGTTCGCGGCATCCATTAGAATCCAGACATTCATCCAGCCTGTGATTGTGAGTGAGCCATGCAGAAAGCATTTTGGGTATTGGGATTCATCTGTTTTGTCATCTTGCGATGTCCGACGTTTGTTGGCGCTCAAGAAGACAGTTCGACATTCAAGCCAAATCTTCAATTGAAAGACGTCTTCG
>CAYSXI010000244.1:0-6398 GCA_964434955.1 uncultured Pirellulaceae bacterium | reverse complement strand
ATTGCTGCCGATGGCACCACCACGACCTATGATCTCGGTAGGGCCGTTGTCGATCGCGACTTGGCCGTCGGGGTCGTCAAAAGCTCGATTCGAAACCAGGGGCAATTGCCAACGTACATCAGTGTTTTTCAGCAATTTGATTTTGCAAATCGGCCCAAGTCATTTCCGCTCGCGTTTGATTTGGATCAAGTCCTGTCGGCATCTACGGCAACGGCCAGTGTTTCCAATCCATTCGGAACCGGCGCCGAGGAAATATCGACGGAGGGTAGCGGAACGGATGGCAGCGGCCGAGGCGAGGATTCAAACTCGAGCGAGCCGGAAAGTTCTGACTCGAAGGATCCTGCGAAGGTCGAAGACAGCAAGCCATTTGGCGGCGGTTCGGAAACGGAAACACTGCTTGCGGTTCCCGATTCTTCGGCTCGCGCCAAGGCATTGAAAAGCATCAAGGTGGGCTACGCGGATTTGTACAACTCGAAGGAAAGCACAGCGACGATCGACCTTGCGACCCAGTTGCTTGCGGATTGTGACTCCGACGATCTGGAGCCGGCGTCTCGATACGCCATGCTCGAAGAGGCGCGGCGGCTTTACGTTTTGGCCGGGGAACCCGAAAAAGCGATTGAGACCATTGAAACAATGGGCGAGCGTTTCGAAATCGCCTACTTTGATATCGCGCGAACAACGCTGGACGCGCTTGGAAAGAAAGCGAAGTCGTCTGCGGAACAGACGCGGATGATCAAGTCCTGGACGCTGCTGTGGCAAAAGGGATTGGAGCAGGAAGATTTTACGGCGGCATTGCTGGGAATCTCGAAATCGCTTGCGGCGTTGAAAAAATTAGGTGACGCCGAGTCGCACAAGAAGCTGACGACAGTTCGCACGGAAGTGACGGAAATGAAACGTCTGGCCACGGCTGCGGACAAGGCGATGGAACAGCTTGAGCAGGATGAAAACGATCCGGCGGCGAATCTTGCCATCGGAAAGTACTTGTGTTTCGTCAAGAATGATTTTGCCGCCGGCCTTCCGCGGCTGTCGAAAGGCCGCGATCCCAAGCTCAAGCAAGCGGCTGATCTTGAATTGGCCGAGTTGGAGAAAGAGGAGTCCGATAGTGCGATGGCCGTTGCCCAGATTTGGTACGACATGGCCGGCACGAAACCGCTTCAGTCCAAAAGGATGAAACAGCACGCCGCGACCTGGTTCGAAAACGCATTGGCGTCCCTGGACGACCTCAAGAAGAAAGAGGTCGAAAAGATCATCGAAGAGATTGAGGCGATTGAAACGGGGTTTGACGTTGCGAACGTTTCCGGCTTTGGCCGCAATCGATTTCTGGGAGATTCGAAATGGCGGATCGAGTGGCCGCGGTTTGAAGAGTGGGATGAGGTTCAGTTCACGGCTGATGGGAACCTGACCTATTATCAGAATGGTCAGCAGGCAACGGCCAAGTGGCGATTCGAGTCGCTGCAGGAGTTTGGATTGCCAGGGCAGGGGATTCGAGTTTACTTGCCAAGGCAGCAGTCGGGCGCGTTGATTCTGACTCCCGAATCCAAGAAATCAATGGTGGCGCGGCGTTTCACGCTTCGCGGCAAACGTGTGCGAGACGAAGGTAAAGGGAAAGCCACGGCAGCCGTTCCTTTTGGCCAGTGATTTTGGAAAACATTTTCCGGCTCGAACCGGTTTCACGCCTTCGGTTAGTTATTTGAATTCCGCTTTAGACTCCGGGTGACCCGACTCGAAATTGTCCTTCGACTTTTCAATTGCTAAGATAACGGGACATGTTGTTCTTGGCGATTGAAATCACTCATGGCTACCTTTGACCCCTATCTGAAATGGCTTGGTATTCGCGACGGAAAACGTCCGCCCAGCCACTATCGTCTTTTGGGCGTCGAGGATTTCGAAAGCGACAAGGAAGTCCTGTCCGCGGCAGCTGACCGCCAAATGGCTCACGTTCGGTCGTTCCAGACAGGTCCGCATGCGGAAGCGTCTCAGAAGCTGTTGAGCGAGCTCGCGCTTGCTCGGCGTTGTTTGATGAACGACCAGACCCGCCAGGAGTACGACGAACGTCTCAGAAGATCGTTGGGTCCTCCACCGCCTCCGGCGGAGGTTGAAACGCCCAAAGACAAATCGGAACAAGTTAATGTTGTGGGTGTCTCACGCCCCATCACTTCGAAACAGCGAAGGCAAGAGCAAGCACTTCGGGGAAAAAAACGCAGTTGGTTGATTTGGCTCAACTTGGGTTTTGGTGTGGTTGCGCTCGTGGCCATTGGGTTCATCGTCAAGTTCGTGATGAGCGAACAGGCGATGGAGTCCGACCAGGTTGCGAAAGACGGTCAGGCAAAGATTGATCGTGACAATGAAACGCCAAAAGACAAAGTAGCGGACAAGAAAGACAAGACAACAACTCCACGTGGCAAGGGTAACAAGTCCGATCCTGCCAAAGTGAATGGGTCTGACAAAACAAAAACGGGTGGTGGCAAAAAGAAGACCAAGGATGGCGGGAACTCGAAAACCGGGACGTCAAAAACGAATAAACGGGAGCCGCTGAATTCCGAACCGCCGGACCTGGCGGACTGGGATGCCGCGCCTCGTTTCGCCGACGAGCTTCCGCTTGTCTTGACCCGAAAAGATGACCAGTTTGATGAGCTATTGCACAAAGTCTACTATGCGATCGCCATTCGAAAGATGAACGATGCTGGCGAGATCCTTCAATTGATCAAGGACAATTATTCCAACTTGATTCGGCAAGGGGAAAAGGACGATATCGATTCCTGCCAGGAAATTCTGGACAAAACCAAGAGCTTTTGGAATCGTTACGAAATCGCAAAGGCAGGCTTGAAGTCGGGTGATCGGTTTTTTGTTTGTGATGAAGTCGTCGAAGTCGTCTCATCTGAGGATAAGAAGCTGGTTTTGCGTCGTGATGGCGAACGCGAAACCGAGTTTTTCTTGATGCGGGAGGTGGTACCGCGCGACTTGGCAATCGGTATCGTCAATCAATCGGTCACCGGTGAAGTGGAGCCGGCATACGTCGGAACTTTTCGCCAGTTTGATTATCGGCAAAAGCCATCGCTCCTGAAAAGCAGCTACAACCTGGCCGTCGAAATTAGCCAGATGAGAGTGGCTCCCAAAAAAGAAGACGGGCTACCCGATCCCGCGTTTTTTAAGAAGGAGTTTGACGAAGCCGAACGCAAAAAGCCGCCCGCACTGGCCAAACAGAAAAAGACTCTTCTCGAACTCCGAGAGAAACACCAGTCATTGCTATTGCCCTCGGCGCGGGCGGAGTTGTCGGTCGTCCGTTTTCTCGAGATGGCTCGCGCGGCCGAATCGGTCGATAAGCGTTTTGGCTATTACCAGCTTGCATTGATTTGCTCCGGACGAATGACAGAGTTGACGCGTACGCTTTCCGTTGCGGAGGAAATTGAATCTCGTTTTGTCGTTTCGTTCGCCGATCTCATTGGCGTGGCGACGGCGGAATTCAATAAGAGCTTGCGAAACCAGCAGGCCGCAATGGTGCCCGTTCGCCTGGTTCTGGACGCCTATCATCGCAGCCTTGCACACAATGATTTTGATACATCCATCGACCTGCTCAAACAGTTGAGTGATGCTGCCAAGCGTTTCAATGACCTGGAATCAGTCGCGGTGTTATCCAGGATCAAGAATGATCTCGGTCAGATGAAGCGGATCTATCAGGCGGCGGAAAAAGCCCGAAAGAAATTGGACTTGGATCCGGATGACAAAAGGGCCAATCACGATATTGGACGTTTCCTTTGCTTCGTGAAGCAGGACTACTCGCGCGGATTGAAATTTTTGATTCGTTCAAACGATCCAACGCTCAAACAACTCGCCAAGGCAGAATTTGAATGGGAAAACAAACGTCTCGCTCACGATGTGGCGATTGAAGTTGCTGAGCTCTGGGCTCGGAAGGCGACCGGGCAGCAGCCATTCATTGCCAATCAAATGAAGGCGAGGGCGAAGGAAATCTATGAGGGCGTCGCGTCCCGGGTAAATGATCGACGCGCTTCGCAGATCAAGAAAAAGATGAACGCGATCAATGTTCGCAAACATGTGCTCCCCGAAAATGCGATTTCGATCTGGGGGACTTTTCGCCATCTTCCAGAACACACGTGGGTGATTCAATGGTCAAACGGCGAGATTTGGGAGATGACTGCAAGGCGGGATCAGTATTTTGCCGAGCTGATTTATCAGAACAGTCACGCGTTGGCGACCATCCGGGTGAATTCGAGTAAGAGCTTGAGTTTTCGAACCAATGGGCTGAATGTTGAAATGAAGCCTCAGGGGAAGACACGAATGACGGCAGTGTACACCACGCCTAATCGTGCCCAGGTTACCGGCATCGCCACAATTAAGTCGGATGACTAGAGATGGGTCTCAGGTCGATTTCACTTTGCCTTCATTTGTTTTCCCTGGCACATTCGAAAAGAGGCATTTCGAGCTCGCTTGCGGTAGCGCCGACGGCACGTGAATGTGGGAAAAAATGCTTCTAATTGTGCAACGGGGTTTGAGGAAAGGCCTGCGAACCCACTACAATACGCAAGAGTTTGCAAAATCACGTTTTCGGGAACAATCGTTTCAACCCGAATCGAATTCACTCGACTCATTCATGACGAATGGCGTCAGCGTTGACAGCAGGATGGATAGTTTCGACGCTATAAGAATAGAGGGCCGAGAGTCGAACCACTTTGGCGCGAGGCCTCCACTCCTTTTCTTCCTATGTTGACTAGCAGGTTGCCTTTTCATGTCGTCCGCCTCGATACCCGTTGAGAAGAAATCTTCCTCCGCGAAGCCGGTTTCTATGATTCCGTATCTGGCACCCTATCTGGTTCTGATCGGGGCGCAGTTGCCGATGCTTTTCATGTACTATCGTGGATTGTGGGCGCAACCTCACTATAAGTTTTTCCCTTTTGCGTTTATCGCATTCGGTTTGTTCCTGACGTTGCGTTGGCCGAATCAGGAAGCTTCCAAGTTTTTCTCCAGCAAGTTCTCGTCATTCCTGTTCGCGATCGGCGTGGGACTCGGAATTATGGGAACCATCTTCTTGACGCCCTGGTTTACGGCAGCCAGCGTGATGTTGCTCATCACCAGCTTGTTGGCCCGAACCAAAGACGGGCAAAATCCCGACCGAAGTTTGATCGCGGTGGCGCTTCCCCTGTGGGTGACGTTGACCCCCTTCGGGATGGATCAGTTTTTGATCACGAAGCTTCAAACGTTTAGTGCCTCCATTTCGAGTAATTATCTCGACTTGTTGGATTTCAAGCATTATTTACCGGGTACCGTTCTCGAGTTTCCCAATGAGCGATACGGTGTCGAGCAGGCGTGCAGTGGAGTCCAGTCATTCTTCACATTGCTGTTTTGTTCGGCCGTGTTCATTGTGCTCGCGCGACGTCCGTGGTTTCGCGGCATGTTGCTGATGGGACTTTCGACGATTTGGGCGATCTTCATGAACTCGGTTCGAATCGTCCTGATTCCGATGTCGGATATTCTTTTCGGAATCAATTTGAAAGATGGAATCGCACACGATTTACTTGGCTACACCGTGCTGCTGCTGGCCATTCTCCTGGTCCTCAGCACGGATCAATTCTTGATGTTTATCTTTGGGCCGGTTGATAGCGAATCAATGGAGTCGGGCCACCCGATGCGGAGAGCCATTTCAAGGTTCTGGAATTCGGTTTTGGCCAGCACCCAGGAGGAACGCAGTACGCGGCGGCAGAAGCGCCGAAACACTCGACCGAGCAACGCATTCAAAATGACTGCTTGGGTTTGTGCTGGGCTGTTTGGACTGATGGGGGTCATGCAGATCATTGAAGTGCAACGATCGTTGTTGAATCCCAAGCTAAAAGTCCGATTTTTCTCTTCGGCCGTCATTCTGCCTTTTGATCAAACAGATTTGGACCCCGAGATTGTCACCGTGGTTTCAAAACAGGAAGGCACGCAAGAGATCAGCAAGACTTACAAGTGGAAACAAAACCGCTATACGCTTGAAGATCGTTCCGCCGGTAGTGACCTGGGGCAACGATCTGACCGTTGGGAGTACGCATCGGATTCCAACTTTATGGCAAGCGTATCGATTGACCAGACATTTCCGGGCTGGCACGAGTTGACCACCTGTTACAAAAACGATGGGTGGCTCATGAAGGGGCGGACCGTGAAAACCGAAATCATCACGGATGCGGACGGCAACGAGATTGAATGGCCCTATGTCGAAGCTGATTTTGAGCACAAGACTCGCGGAGAAAAAGCATTCCTCGTTTTCGCGTTTACCGACGGAATGGGAATTCCTTATGTCGCACCTGTCCAATGGGGTGGAATTCAGTCGTTCATCGAGCGTACGAAAAACCGTTTGGCTCACCAATATCGAAAACGAGTTTTCCGAGGTGAGGCCTATCAGATGC
>CAYSXI010000243.1:0-6425 GCA_964434955.1 uncultured Pirellulaceae bacterium | reverse complement strand
ATCAAAGTTCTTTGGTTTGTAAATGATCCCGTAGATATCGAATTTGCCATCGTTTGATTTGAACTTGAATTCTTCTGCCAGGTTGGCGGCGCTTTTGGGATTGCTCGTTGCGATCGCCGTGACGAAAGTACCGTCCGTCTTATACAAAGCGGTACAAGGCGGGCGATTCACTTCTTCGTACTGACAAACCAACCATTTTCGATTCGGTGAAAGATTGAATTTTGAGTGGTGATAGTCCAAAGACGTCACACGTCGTTGATTCTTGCCATCCAGCCCGACGAGATGAAATTGAGCGTAGTAGGGATTGCGAATCGAGCTATGGGCAATAAAAGACACGAGGTTTTCATCTTCCATGACGTTGATCGAGGTCGTTTGAAATTGTCCCTTGGTCACCGAATGATAAAATTTGCCACTTAGGTCGCGTAGATCATAATGCGTGAACCCGGATCGCTCGGATTGCCAGAGAAATCTCTGCTTGTCTTTCAGATAGATCATTCTCGGCGAGTTGGTTTGCCAGGTTTTTTGTAGTTCTTCAACAATCGGCTTGCACTGGCCCGTTTCCAAATCGATGGCCATGACTTTGAGGTGTTGCTGAAGGCGATCGGTCCAGTTGACCATCATGACATCGCCTTTCGGGGAAACCCGAATGTTGAAGATGTATTCCTCACTCGTTCCCCCCAAATCGACTCGCGTTTGCTTCTTGGATTGCAGGTCGTAAATCCAGAGTTCCGAACCAGGATTCTCGGCGCCAGCTTTTGGATAATATTCCGGGTAGATCCCCGTGTTGATTTTCGACCACCCGCGCACCAAAAAGAATTTCTGAACGTCCGTGTCATCGAATCGGTAATACAAGATTTTTTTGGAATCCGGCGTCCACCACATTGCTTTCGTTTGATTAAGTTCTTCGCCGTAAACCCAACTGGCCGTTCCGAAATGAATCTGTTCATTGCCTTCGGTGGTAACGGCAACTTTCTTTTTTGTCTTTTTGTCTTCCAGAATCAGATTCCAGTTTTCGTACTTGGCGATCCATTTGCCGTCCGGCGACTCGACTTGAGTGTACTGTCGACCGCGTGTGGGTCGTCCAATGTACTTTCCGGTGTTTCCCTGTTCTTGTCGCGGGCGGAACCGTCGGCGTGTCGACTGACTGCTGCCCGAGTCGCCTTCCGATTTCTCGACCTTGGTTTTTTCATTTGTCCGAAGATCGAATCGATACCTTTTTCCATCGGTCACGAAGGTAAAACTGTTTCCGTCTTCACTCCATTTGACCTGCGAAACCACGCCCGATGGCGACTTGGTGCGAGACGATTCCTGCCCACCTAAATTGGCAAAAGAAAAACAGACAACAAAAGCCAGCGTCATAAGGCTTTTGACAACCAAACCGTGAGTTTTCATCAAATTCTCCGAACGTTCGAGTCCATACTTGGGTGGCGTTTCCAAGATAAGGTATCTGCCCCCTATTTTGAATGCACCTCATCGATTGAGCTTGTGTCGAAGGAATGAAATCAGCTATCTAGCGGCCTGAAAGGGTGGAACCATGACGGCCCGAATCGCCTTCCTTACGCTAATTTCGATTTCGCTCGCCGGCTGCGAGAGCTTCAAGCCACTATCTCCGCTTCATCGGCTGGAACGGTCGGTGGTTTTTCAGCCAGCTCCTTTTCCGAAAGAACTGGAAGCCCGCAAGCTCCCTTTTGAGGACGCTCATTTTGAATCGGCCGATGGAACACAACTGCACGGCTGGTTCGTGGATCATCCCAACCCAAGCGCGATTGCGCTTTTCTGTCACGGTAATGCCGGCAACATATCCAGCCGTGGTGATACGCTGTTGATGCTTCGTGAAAGGCACAACATTGCCGTGCTGACTTTTGATTACCGGGGCTATGGAAAAAGCGGCGGAAAACCTGACGAACAAGGGATCCTCGAGGATGCTCGTGCAGCTCGTCGCTGGCTGGCACAACGGAAAGGAATTCCAGAATCAGAGATTCTGTTGATGGGCCGATCATTGGGCGGGGCCGTTGCGGTCGACTTGGCGTCAAAGGATGGCGCTCGCGGCCTGGTTTTGGCAAGCACCTTCAATTCGTTGCCAGACGTCGCGAGTCGAAAATTTCCATGGCTTCCCTGTCGCTTGGCAATGAGTCAACGCTTTGATTCCGAATCCAAGATCAAGAATTACCAAGGCCCGCTGCTTCAATCGCATGGCGATCACGATCGACTCATCCCGATCGATCTCGCAAAAAAGCTTCACCGGGCCCATCCTGGCCCAAAGCAGTTCGTGGTTATCGAGGGCGGCGGGCATCGTTCACCACAAAATGAAACGTATCGCCAGGCGTTTGATCAGTTCTTGTCGCAACTGATAAAACCGGGACGTCGCAATTTCGTTGTCCTGCCTGCAAACGAACGATAGCATCGACTCCGTATCTATCGGAGGATGTTTCATGAGTCGTTTGCCCCTTTGTTGGCTGGTCGCTGGATTCCTTGGCCTTTTGAATCTTGGTACTTGGGGATACGCCCAGGAGACGATGCCGCAGGTCGACGATGTGCAAACGCAGCCACTTCTGGCTCAAGTCAAACGGTTGGGCGAAACCATGAAGTATCTTGGTGAGCCGCTTCCAAAGAAATCACGAGATTTGATCCGGCAAGCCGCCCAAGAAAAAGACGACGGGGAAATCCGCAAGCTGGTCCAGCAAGCATTGGATCCGTTTTGCTTGGCTGCCATCAACATCAACCCCGAATCGCGAGTCAAAGTCTCAGCCGGCATTGCCCCTTTGGAATTGAACCAGAATGGCTGGCGGGTGTTTTTGGTCAAAGTCCACAACGAAGCCGGCGTAACGTCCATGTTGCGCAGCAGCAGTCCGCAAGGCTTGCCGATCGCAGGAAGCAAAAAAGAGGACGTTCGGGATCGCTGGATGCAAATCACCAGCTACAACCAAAGACCCATGCCGGTCAAGCTGACCGGGATCAAACTCGAATACCGCCCGGTCTTGATTTATAGCCGAGACTCCGGAAAAAGGACCGCCGTGATTTCGTTTGATGTTGGACAGGGAAGCCAGGACATCGGGTTTCGAAACGATGTTTCTTTGACGTTCAATTGCCGAAAAGCACTTTCCACCAAACTTTCGATCAAAGACGAGAATGGGAAACCAACGATCGCCGCAATTGAAATCACGGATTCACTTGGCCGCGTCTATCCCTCCCAGGCAAAACGGATCGCTCCTGACTTTCATTTCCAACGACAGGTTTACCGCAAGGATGGAGAGTCCATCGAGTTGCCGGAAGGAAGCTATCGGGTCAAATGCACGCGTGGCCCGGAATACCATGCCCAAACAAAAAACATCGAGGTCAAGAAGGCAGGGCAGGGGATCGAGTTCGATTTGATTCGATGGATCGACCCTTCGAAAAAGAAATGGTGGAGTGGAGACCATCACATTCACGCCGCAGGCTGTGCCCACTACTCCAATCCTACCCAAGGAGTTCACGCGCCAGACATGATGCGACACTGCATCGGCGAAGACTTAAAAGTTGGCGCTAACCTGACTTGGGGCCCCTGTTTCGATTACCAGAAACAGTTCTTCAGCGGGAAAATTGATAAGGTCTCGCAATACCCCTATCTTTTGCGCTACGACGTTGAAGTTTCCGGCTTTGGGTCGCATCAGTCCGGGCACCTGTGTTTGCTGAGGCTCAATTCCCAAATTCATCCGGGCGGTGAATCCACCGATCATTGGCCCACTCTCTGTTTGAACACGCTCAAGTGGGCGCAGAAACAGGGGGCGGTTTGCGGACCGGCTCATAGTGGCTGGGGCTTGGAAGTTCCTAGCGACCGGTTGCCGAACTACACCGTTCCTCCCTACAGCGGAATCGGCGCCAACGAGTACATTGTCGATGTGACGCATCGGGTGGAAGGCCCGGAGAAAGGCGTCAAGGTCCCCGCAGTTGATTTCATGTCCATGTGCGACACTCCTTATCCTTGGGAAATGAACATCTGGTACCACACGTTGAATTGCGGTTTTCGAACACGAATCAGCGGCGAGACGGACTTCCCCTGCATCTATGGAGAAAGGGTCGGACTGGGCAGATCCTATGTCAAGCTTGAGGGAAAGCTAACTTACGATCAATGGTGCGAGGGAATTTCAAAAGGTGCTTGCTATGTTTCGGATGGACGCAGCCACTTGATGGATTTCTCGATCAATCAAAACGAACTGGGGGAAAACGATAGCGAGATCCAGGCGACCCGCGGTGACCGCCTAAAGATCCGTGCGGATGTCGCGGCGCTCCTACGTGAAAAACCGCTCGGGGGAATTTCCAAACGGCATTTTGCACAAAAGCCCTATTGGCACATTGAACGTGCGCGCATCGGCGTTACCCGAGACGTCATGCTGGAACTTGTCGTCAACGGATTCCCGGTGGAAAAAAAACAAATCCAAGCGGACGGCAAAATCAATGAAATCAGTTTTGACTATGTGGTGAAAGAAAGTTGCTGGGTCGCTATTCGAATTCTTGGTTCAAGTCACACCAATCCCTTTTTCGTCGTTGTAGATGACAAGCCAATCTGGCCATCGAAAAAAAGTGCGCAATGGTGCCTCGACAGCGTTGATCAATGCTGGAAAAACAAAAAACGATTCATTCGGAAGGCGGAATTGAAGGACGCGGAAGCCGCCTACGAACATGCGCGAGCGACTTACCGCAAGATCCTTGCTGAAGCGACAGACGATCGTTGATGTCGCAATTCAATTGCGTTGCTACATGACGTAGGGCAAGCCAACGATTTGCTCTCCGGATCGATCGCCCAAATCCATATCCGCCTCAACGGGCGAAACAAATCCCTCAGGCTTGACCGCCAAAAGATTCGAGTCGAGATGACTCAAGACGCTTTCGATGGTGCTTCCCAATAAACGGCTCAAGGGCGAGTTCGGAGCGATGGTTGCCATCACGGTGACGTCAATTTCGTGTCTGGCCGAAAACTCGGAAATGACTTTCTCGGGGTCACCGAATACGGCCGATACATTTTCCTCCGAAATTTGCCGCCCGTAGGATTCCAGAAACGCCTCAAAACGTTCTTCGCGTTCCGCTCGAATGTCATCGCGAAACCGCTCGAATCGATCGGGAGCCATTCGACGACGAATCATCTCGTGTCCCAACAGGTTCCAACAATACAGGATCCCGCTTTGACCTTCCTGTTCGGCCAAACGATTGGCGGATTCCATGATCGGACGATTGGCTTCTTCCTCATCATAGACATCGACGCAGGCAAGAACTTTTGGTGCGTTGATGGGGTGATCTTCCTTGACCAGCAAAACAGGACAGGGACAAACGCGAAGCAGGTTCATGGCCGTCATGCCAAAGATGCCGTTTTGCCGACTGTAGGTTCCCTTTCGTGCGCGAATCACCAAGTCGCAATCTTCCTCAATCACAAGGCGTGTAAGCTGCTCGGAAGTTCGTCCGTGCAAAAGCCTGGTTGAGACGTTTTTGATCCCACGAGAACGAAAGCTTTCCTCGATCTCGGTAAGCTTTGCCTGCTTCTCGTGCTCCAAGGCATCAAACAACTCGTCAGAATTTTTGACAAACCAGCTTTCAATCGCTCCCGGATTGCGCATCGTGTCAGCGACGATCAGCTCGGCGTCATGTTTCTTGGCGAGATAGAGAGCCGACTCTTCAGCCGCCGTCGCTCCTTTTGATCCATCGGTTGCCAAAAGGATTTTGGTGAAACGTTGCATGGTACTTGCCTTTCAGGGGGTGCGTGGAAAGAAGCAAACTACGCGTTGTCGTCTTCAATCAATGATTCAACAAACTGGCGTTTTGATTTTTCATGGCGAATTCGCGAAGACCGTCTCTCTCGATCAAACTCGTGCTTGAGCGCTTTTTCGAGCTTCCTTGTAGCGGCCAACACCGTGTCAAAAACCGTTTCGGCTCGTGCCGCGACGTGAACATTCCCAACCGGTTGCACATCGACATCGATTCGACACAATCCGTCGAATGCTCCTGAAGACGGACTCTCATCTTCCAGATGGACGATCACTTCTCTGACCCGACTCGAAATTCGCTCCAACGCGAAGAGTAGTTTTCGATCGATCAGTTGTTTGGTCGCTTTTTCGTCATCAATGTTCTTGAGAAGAATTCGAACTTGCATTGCAGGTTACCTCCAAAGACTTTTTCGTGATTGCCGAAGCGGGATCACGTTGCTTCTATCTGCTTTCTGCCCCTGCTATCCAATGCAAGCGACATGCCAGTCCGGCCGAATCTGAAACTCGTGCATTTCCGGGGTACATTGACCTCGGTTCGGGGCGAGGTGTGCGATTTGGCGCGCTCGAGAGCTTGTCACTGTCAGCTTTGTCGCGCTTTTCAAAAAGCCACGAATAATGATTGGTTCTTGGTCAAACTTGAAGGGATATTGGTCAACCACCGAAAAGGGTGTATTCGATGAAAGCGGTCAA
>CAYSXI010000242.1:0-6445 GCA_964434955.1 uncultured Pirellulaceae bacterium | reverse complement strand
AACGAATTCGATGGTAACATCACCTGCACCGGCCATCACATGCGACTGTTCGCTGGAATAGAAATCACCGTCGCTCATCGAAGCAACGTGGGTTTTGGATTCGGAATCCCAGGCACCCATGGAATGCGGATTGGCTTGTGCATATTTTTTGACCGGGCCAGCAACGCGACGATCGGAATTGCCCTCACGAAGCACCGGATTTACGGCGCTACCCAGGACTTTGGCATACCGGGCCCGAACGTCTTTTTCCTGGTCATTTTCCGGTTCTTCCGGAAAGTCGGGAACCGGAAACCCGTGATCTTGCAGCTCTTTGATGGCTGCCGTCAGTTGCGGAATCGAAGCACTGATATTAGGAAGCTTGATAATGTTCGCGTCAGGAGTTTTGGCCAGCTCCCCCAATTCTGCGAGCGTATTGGGTTGCCTTTGTGCTTCTGAAAGCCACTCGGGGAAGTTGGCCAAGATTCGGCCGGCAAGTGAAATATCCGCCAATTCAATCTCGACACCCGCGGTATTGGTAAAAGCACGAATGATCGGTAACAGCGAATGAGTCGCTAGTGCAGGAGCTTCGTCCGTCTTTGTGTAAAAAATCTTATTCGAGGATTCCGACATGGTTTCGCATAGTGTTACGAGTTGAATTTGTAATCACGTAACGTATCCGAAATACCCGGTTTTCTCTAGCGGTCGAACATTCAAGGACGCGAGCTATTTCTTCGAGTTTGGACTTCGCTTTTTGACTTTGGTTCTTGGTTTGGCCGGCCAATATTTATTCTCACTGCGACTGTTGTCCAGAACTTTTTTTACTTCGGCAATGACTTTGGGGTAACCTTTGGAAACGTCATTTTTTTCCCCGGGGTCCTTCGCCAGGTCATAGAGTTCAATTGAATTTTCCGTACCCCAGCGAACCGCTTTCCAGTTTCCCATTCTGACTGCTTGGTGAAACGGGCTATGAATTTCCCAATAGAGCGCTTTCCGCTCAGGAAATTCCTTGCCTAGTAGAGCGGGTACCATGGAAACCCCATCATTTGCTTCCGGCTGCGCGCCAGCCAGTTCGCAAGCGGTCGAAAAAAAGTCACGCATGTCGCAAATGAATTTGCTTTCCGAATTCGCAGCAATCTTTTTCGGCCAGCGAACCACCAGCTTGGCCCGGATGCCACCCTCGTACAACTTGCGTTTGATCCCCCGAAGTCCACCCGCACTATCAAGCGGTTTCACGAAGGGTTGATTCGGGCCATTGTCGGAAGTGTAAAAGACGACGGTGTTGTCATCGATATTCAATTCACTCAACAAGTCCAAAATTTTGCCCACGGTTTGATCGGCGCGAGTCACCATGGCGGCGAAGCTCTTTGCCTGACTGGGTAGGTCCAGGTTCTTGTAATGTCTTGAGGCCACGTCGTTTTCGGGAATCACATACTTTCCGTGCGGTAGCGTGTAGGCGAGATAAAGGAAAAATGGGCCGTCCTTGTTCTCGCGAATGTAATTCAGCGTTTCTTTCTCAAATAGATCGTGAACGTAGGTTTCTTTCTTGCCATCCTTGTTGCCGGGCAAATCGATTCGCTTTCCACCGTCCCAAAGATAGTCGGTGTAATGATTGTGGGCATGAACCTGGTCCAGGTATCCGTACCAACGGTCGAAGCCTTGCTTTTCTGGGACTCCGGGACTTCCTGGATTCCCAAGTCCCCATTTACCGATTCCACAAGTCTTGTAGCCAGCCCCCTTCAGCATCTCCGCGATCGTGACATCTTCGTCGCGAAGAAATACCAATGGCCGTTTCCCCAGTTCTTTTTGGTAGGCTTTGGCGGTGTTGTCCCTACGACGACAGTTGCCGCTGTGCTTTCCGGTCATCAACACGCATCGTGTCGGTGCGCAAACAGCCGACCCTGAATAATGATTGTGAAAAATCATTCCCTCTCGCGCCATCCTCGCAAAACTTGGCGTTTTCACCGTTCGTGATTCATCCGTATTTAAATCGCCGTATCCCGCATCATCCAGCATGATATAGATGATGTTCGGTTTGTTTTCTTTGGCAAAAGTTGACGCCGCAAAGGCGAGGAAGGTGAGCAAAATCGCGAGCTGCACACCCGGCTTAATCCACTTTTTCATTTCTATCACTCCCTAGCTCCATGGTGCATCAAAATCTGGGCGACATCTTCCCACCCGAATACACGCGACAGCCAAAGCGGCGTCTTGCCATCATTCGCTTGAGCATTCGGATTCGCCCCATTCTGCAATAACACCGGTACGCAACTCGTACTTCCTGCCAATGAAAGCTCGTGAAGCATCGTCCAGCCGCGATCGTCCGCCGAGAAGGCAAAACTCGGATTCTGCTGCAAGGTCTCAACAAACGAAGCCTGCATATTGACGGACATCGGATGATCCGAAGCCAGATCGTTCCCCGGACCGGATCCATCCGCCGATGAGACGAGGTGGATTTGCCTTGGATCACCAAAGTTCATTCCCCAGGCGCCGTCGTGATCGGCCAATTCATGAGGCGACATTCTGGACCTCATCAGGTTGACGGTAAACGCGCCATAAATGGTCCCCATTAAAGAATACATCCAATCACTCACGTCACTGAGGGGGACATGAACAGCATCTCCCTCGCGGACCGAACGAATCCAATTCGGTGCATTCAGAAGGGTTCCCGAAATATGTTGACCATCGAAATCCACATCGCTGAGCCACATGTGCTCGGCGCCCGGGTTGTTCGGATCACGCATGTTTGGTGGATCCACAAAGATCGCCTTGACGCAAGCTAATTCAAGTCCGGGTACGATACGGCGCCGATCCCAGACAAGCTCGCGCCAAAAATAACGAAAAGTGTTTTGTGCCTGCCGAAAAGCCTTTTGCATTTCCGGATCTTCAGAATCAAACATGAAGACACGGCTCTGCTCGGAATCACTCATGGTTGTTTACTCGTGCGCATCGGGTTTTGGAAATTTTGAACGGAGCGAATGCAAGTCGCGAGGTATTCGAAATCGTTGTGGCGTCCGAAAGGCCTCCTGCCCAACGGCACTGATTATAACCCAATCAAGAAACGCCGGAGGAGAACGGCCCATTCAAACTGCCGTTTTCATTCACGCTTTTCCGCCGATAATAAGGAGCCATCAACTCTTGCATTCGTCTACGCGGCAGAGAACATCCATGTGCTCGATCTTCGCAATCCTGGAAATCAAAAACGAAAACAACCGACTCCGGGAAACCGCCCTCAAGCAATCCAAACGACTGCGACATCGCGGGCCCGACTGGTCCGGTGTCTGGGAAAACCGAAATGCCATCCTGGCGCATGAACGCCTGGCGATCGTCGATATCGACAATGGCGCCCAACCATTGCGAGACAGAGCGGAGCGTTTCGTTTTGGCCGTCAATGGAGAAATTTACAATCATCGCGAGCTCGAGGCGCAACTCGCTTCGGAATACGAATTACAAACTCGTTCGGATTGCGAAGTCATCATGCCGCTTTTTGCAGAAGACGGCGCGGCAGGTTTTGACCGACTGGAAGGCATGTTCGCATTCGTGTTGTACGATTCGGCAACCGATCGATATGTCGCAGCACGAGATCACATTGGAATTATTCCAATGTTTTATGGTTACGACGAATTGGGCCAAATGTACATCGCTTCCGAAATGAAAGCGTTGGTCGACGTCTGCCGAACGATCAAGGAATTTCCACCAGGTCATTACTACGATTCGGATTCAAAGACTTTCACTCAGTACTACCAGCGAGAGTGGACCGAGTTTGCCAATGTATCGAACCGGGAAAGCAGTCCGGAACAACTGCGCGAAGCCTTGGAGAAAGCGGTTCAGACCCATTTGGTGTCCGATGTTCCCTACGGCGCACTACTTTCTGGCGGACTGGATTCGTCCATCATTGCGGCCATTGCCCAGAAATTTGCTGAAAGACGAATTGAGGACGATGGTCAATCGCAAGCTTGGTGGCCGAGACTGCACACCTTTGCGATCGGCCTCGAGAATTCGCCCGACCTCGGTGCCGCACAAAAAGTTGCCGATCACATCGGATCGGTTCATCACACCATTGTTTATAGTTTTCAGGAGGGACTCGACGCCTTGCGAGACGTAATCTACCACGTCGAAACCTACGACGTGACAACGATTCGTGCTTCAACGCCAATGTACCTGATGGCAAGAAAAATTAAGGCCATGGGAATCAAGATGGTTCTTTCGGGCGAAGGTTCCGATGAAGTCTTTGGTGGCTATCTTTACTTTCACAAGGCACCCGATCCCGAGTCATTTCACAAAGAAACCATTAGAAAGCTTGAGCGGTTGCACCAATTCGATTGTAATCGCGCCAATAAATCGATGGCTGCTTGGGGAATTGAAGCCCGCGTTCCATTTTTGGACAAAGCGTTTCTGGACACGGCCATGAACATTGACCCCAGTGACAAAATGTGCCGCAATGGAAAAATCGAAAAACACATTTTGCGACAAGCCTTTCAGGGTTACTTGCCCGAAGAAATCCTATGGCGGCAAAAGGAACAGTTTTCAGACGGAGTTGGCTACGGCTGGATCGATGGGTTGCGTGACCACGCCGAATCCCAGGTTTCGGACGAGCTCATGGAAAATGCCCACCATCGATTCCCGGTCAATACACCGGAACACAAGGAAGCTTATCTTTACCGGCTCATTTTCGAAGAACTTTTCCCGCACCCTGACGCGGTCGAGTGCGTGCCAGGTGGGAAAAGCACGGCATGTTCGACTCCGGAAGCCTTGGCATGGGACAAAACGCTTGCGGATAATGCTGACCCTTCGGGACGCGCCGTCCGCGGAGTCCACGAATCGGCTTTGGAAGATTGACCACCATGTTTAGGAATCGCCGATCATGTTTAGGATTCGCCGATTTCAATAATGACTTTTCCCTTGCCTGGCAATGCGGCTGTCTGCAGCGCTTCAACGCCATCGCGAATCGAGAAGCGGTCAGTAATCAGTGATTCGACTTCGACCGATCGATTGGCCAAAGCATCGATGGCCAAATCAAACGGTCCGCAACGACTGCCCACCACGTTGATTTCGTCAATTACGATTCCGGCAAGATTCGGGTACCGATCTCCCGCGATCGTTGTTTTCAAAACCAAGGTACCTCGGGGTCTCAAAAACCTCAGCGCCGTTGGAATCCCGGTTTCCGAACCGCAACAATCCACGGCCAAATCGTAGTTTCGCTTGACGGTGTTCAGCGAATGCAGGCATGCCACCCGCATTCCCTTTTCGGAAAACCGCGCCAGCTTCTCCTTGTGCTTGCCAACAACCATTACGCAGAGATTGTTTTGCTCCAAGACCTGAGCGATCAAGAATGCGAGCCGGCCATCACCAATGACCACCGCATTTTCAAATTGGTCCAATCTCAACTGTTTTTGGATTTGAAAGGCGGCAGCCAATGGTTCAACAAAAACGGCTTGATCATTGGACACGCTGTCCGGCAAGACGTGAAGATTTTCTTCCGGCACAAAGACCCTTTCGGCGAACGCCCCGTCATGATTGAGGATCCCGATGACCGATCGATTGGGACAATGATTCCGGGAACCCGCGCGACACAATTCGCACTGATTGCATGCACAGTTTATTTCACCGACGACTCGTCGGCCTTCATATTTCCCAAGGGTTGCGACGCCAACAAACTCGTGTCCCAGGACGCCTTGAAAGCCCATGTAGCCTTTCATCAATTGAAGATCGGTTTCACAGACGCCCGCTTTTACGACTTGAACCTCGATCTCGTTTTTGGTTCCTTTCGGGCGTTCTGTGAAATCTTCTTGAAAAGCTACGCCTTTTCCTTCGAGCACGATGGCTTGCATAAAAACTCCCAAAATTCATTTCTGGCTCCCAGATTGAGACTCCAATTTTAGGCAGTCATAATGGAAAACGTTAGGCAAGACATTTGAAAGCAAACAAATATGCAACGACTCGTTTTCTTCCTTATTTTTGCATTCCCAATTTTGGAATTGGTCCCTGCGATTTCTTTTGGGCAGGAACCCAAGGTGGACTTCGCCAAACAAGTCCTGCCGATCCTCTCGGACAAGTGCTTTGTTTGTCACGGACCGGACTCGGAAACAGAAAGTGACTTGCGATTAGACAGCTTTGAAGCCGCGACCCGTGATCGGGGCGGGTACCTTGTCATTGATCCCGAAAACCCAGGTGAAAGCGAGTTCTTGGAACGCATTCATTCGGACGATGATCCGATGCCGCCCAAATCTTCGCGGAAACAACTGACGGAAGCGGAAAAAACGATCCTCACGCGCTGGATCAAACAGGGGGGAAAGTACTCAAAGCATTGGGCCTTCGTCAAACCATTGCGTCCCAAGGTTCCTCAAGTCAGCGTCAACCAAAATGAAATCGACGGATTCATTGCAAGGCAAATCCAGGCGAAGGGAATCGAGTTCGCGCCCGAGGCCGAGAAACATGTTCTTGCCAGACGAACCGCGCTGGTTTTGACTGG
>CAYSXI010000241.1:0-6507 GCA_964434955.1 uncultured Pirellulaceae bacterium | reverse complement strand
GACGCACGTTTTCCGATCGTGGTTGGTTGGGCTGGTTGCAAATGAGTAAAACCCAGGCAAGCCAGATTTTTTTGATCGAGGCAGAATTGCCCCAGGTTCGTGATCACGCTTGCCAATCGGCGCAGCACCAGGTCGACTGAGCGACGCAGCAACATCAGATCACCGTTGTCGGTGACAAAGCAACTTGTTGCTCCCAGGTGAATGATCGGTTTTGCGTTCGGGCAAACTTCGCCGAACGCGAACACGTGCGCCATCACATCGTGTCTCAACTTTTTTTCATACTCGGCAGCAACGTCAAAATCGATGTCCGATTTTTTTGCCTCCATTTCGGCAATTTGTTCGTCGCTGATTTCCAGACCCAACTCGAGTTGTGAACTCGCCAATGCAATCCAAAGCTCTCGCCAGGTCTCAATCCTGGATTGGTTGCTCCATAAACGGCTCATTGCTGGAGACGCGTATCGCGTGATGAGTGGATTGCGATAAGTGGACTCGGGTGACGAAGGCTGCGTTTCCAATGAAAGCTCCTGGAAAAATTTGCGTCGAAGGCGGATCCGACGCCCGGTTGACGACGAATCAGTAACAAATGGACATTTTTGCCGCTGAATTGGAATATGAGCCAATTTACCAAATGCTTCAATAAGGGGGCATTGGTACCAGTAAGTCTCCATTCGGCCGTAGTTTTTGAACAAAAGTCGACTTTAACGTTTGGGGACTTGTTTACGGTCGGCGAAAAGATCCAGTACGATAAAAGAGCTTAAACGGAACGGTTACGGGATGTTGACGGATTAGCGATTTTGAAATCTTTGTCGTGCCAGCATTGTGTCGATAAGCAATCTTGGTCCGGCTATCTCTGCCAAATTCACTGCCGAGGATATAGGAGCGAAGTTTGCGTAGGCAAACTCGTCAAAGGGAGAAAATCTTCATGGGCATTCGTTGTATTCGATTGATTCTTTTGGGCTGTCTGGCGGCAATGTCATTTGCCAATCTCGCCCAAGCACAGGAAGTCCGAATCAAACAGGAATCCAAAAAACAGGAAACAACGGAATCAAAGTCCGCTGAAACGGCTTCCGAAGACAAGCAAGAAGAAAAAGACAATGACAAAATCGTTGTCAAAACCAAAAAAGGCAGCGAGTTTTATTTGCCGGCTGATACTCGACTTTGGGTGGCCCTGCCGGACGCAACCCAGCTCGTTGGTGATCTGAACGATACCCAGTTTGGCGAATTGGCGGCCGAAGAGTCCGTCAAACCCTTTGTCGAAAAAATCTCGAAACAGATCAAGGATTTGCTGGACAAAAATAACGTCGAGCTTGGAATCAAGACGGAAGATCTGGGCGAAATCCACTCGGGTGAAATTTGCCTGGCTGCCGTCAAGCAAGATGGCGACAAAGCCGATTTTGGCTTCGTTATGCTGGTCGACGTCGAAGAGACGAAAGTCGAAGCGAAAGACCTGTTTGCCCGAATCGAAAAAGAACTGAAGGCCCAGAAGGCCAAGAAAGAAGAAATTGAGTTGGCCGGCGAGAAAGCCATCAAGTGGAGCTATCCCAAAGTTAAGGGGATGCGTAAACAAAAGTTCGCCTATCAAATCATTGTTGATCGCTGGATGATTCTCAGTGATAACGAACAATTGATTGAAGATACCATTGGCCGAGTCAAGAAATCAGACGGTCACATCGGCAGCCTCGGCGATTCTGAGATTTTCAAAACAGTCCGAAAGAACTGTCAACTGCCGGAAAAGATGAAGCAATCTCAGGCGAAATGGTTCATTGAGCCTTTTGGTTACTACGACATTCTGCGAGAAATCGCGGAAAACAACGCGAAGCAGGACCCGACTCTGCAGAAGCGGTTCAATGACTACGGCAAAATCTTCCGCGAATCGGGATTCAATGTGATCAAAGGATTTGGCGGCAACCTGGTTGTTACCGAAGAAAAGCAGATTTTCTACCGTTCTTACCTGCACGCCGAATCAAACTCGGGTACGGCCGATCGAAAATACAAAGGTGCTGCCGAAATCCTGCGTTTCGAAAACGAACGCAAGCACAGCTTGCAGCCGGAAGACTTTGTGTCGGCCAAGTCTTCAGGGTACTTCACGATCAGTTGGGACATGAGCAAAGCCTTTGACAACATCAGTCCCATCGCCAACGCCATTATGGGCGGAACGTCGTTTGACTCGGTGATTGAGGAAATCAAGGTCGCGCCCAATGGTCCACGTGTCGATCTCAAAGAAATGATTGGCCTCCTCGATGATCGTGTCACGGTATTCACCGACAACACACATCCCATTGATGAAGGCAGTGAGAAAGTTGTCGTTGCCGTCAAAGTACGTGACAAGATTGACGAAGTCTTCGACATGCTGAAGCGTGTCGTCTACACAGCTGACTTGAAGGAAATTGACTTCGAAGGTCACAAAATCATCATTGATGAGCAGCCTGAAGACGACGGAATTGACCCGGACTGGCCAGATATTGACGACATCGACATCGATGGAAAATCCAGTGATGAATCGGAAGATGACGATGAAGATCCAAAGCCAGCCAAGCCAATCTTTGACAAACGAATTTACGCCTCGGTTGGCGGCTATATCTTGATGAGCAACGACTTGGACTACATGAAGACCTTGATCAAGAACACCAAAAACAAAGAAAAGCAAAATCTGAGCGAGGCGCGGGACTTCATTGAAGTCAATCGAATGCTGGGCGCTCATGTCGACGAAAAGCGAATCAGCTACCGACAGTTCATTCGCCTGGATGAGTCAATTCGTGTTAACTATGAAATGCTCCGACAAGGCAAAATGGGCTCGTCCAACACCGTCCTTGCTCGCGTTTTGAACGGCATTTTGACGCCCAAAGACGCGGCCGAAGACGAGGTACGCAAGCAAAAGATCGATGGCTCCGACCTGCCTGCCGATTTCGACAAGCAAATTGCTCCATTCCTCGGCACCGCTGGTTTCATTTTGGAAACCGTGGATACGGGTTGGGTTTTGTCCGGTGCTATTTTGCCCAAGAAAAACCGTCCCAACGTCGCATCCAAAGAAAAAGAAGGTTCGCAGCGCGAATGATGAGCGAATGACGAGCGAATGATTAAGTATGCGAGTCATCCGACTCGCACGACCAAACGCATTCAATCGTTGCACCGCTCGTTAGAAAACAGAAAAGGAAGGCATTGAGCCTTCCTTTTTTATTTGCCCTCGGATTGTTCTTCGGGATTCACCCATTTGGAACGCGAACAGAATAGTTTCGCCCAAAATGGGTGCTGCAGGTCGACCCGAGTACGAGCATCGTCCAAGATAACTTTTCGGCTGGGTTTCACCGATTCATCGTAGTCATTGCCCCTTCCCTGGATCGTGACGTTCTTGCTGAAGTCGACGAATTCGGGGCCCAACCATAGCGTGAAATTGCTTCCGGTCCGCTGCGGCTTCACGACAAAAGTGTTGTTGGCCTTTTGTTCGACACTCATTTTGAAGGTGTCTCGTTTCTTCGTGCTGTAAAGGATTGGCGGGACATGAGCGTTCGCCGGAATGTTTCCGACTTCGAGATTCCAAAAGAAATTGTCAGTCTTCCGTAACGAACGGGCTTCGAAATTGGGTGGAACCCAGAACCGTTTTTTGAGCTTCATCCAGTTGAAGATATCGTGGACTTCCTCAAAGAAATCCTCTCCGCCACGCCCCTGATATTCCACCACCGTGCAATCTACTTTCGCGCTCGTTCGGCGAAGCCATCGGTCGAGTGTCATCATAAAGGGATCTTTTTCGTCGTTCGTCCGAACCCCGAAGTCCTTGCTTCCGATCACCACGTAGAAGGGTAGGACGTCGTTCTTGGCGGTTTCAAAGTAGTGGATGCAATATTTGTCCGGCTTGGCCGAGACGGGAATGACGCCTGCCCAAAGATCGGGATGAGACAGGCCGATATCGAAAGCCGCGTCACCGCCTTTGAAATGTCCCGACAAAAACACCTTGTCCGTGTCGATGGAGAATCGGCGAAAGGCATCGCGGACGCTGGAAAGAACGGCGTCGTGCTCGCGGACTGAGTATTCGTAATTGGATTGTTTGTCCGAGTACCATTTGGGCGAGATCACGATGTAGCCATGCCGGGATGCGGGACCACTGTGGATGTCCAGCTTCTTCATGTACTGGCCATACCACCAGACCAACTGTTTCTCAGCGTCAAACCCCAACGTCGGCAGGGTCACGACACATGGGTACTTTTTGTGCGGATTGTATTCGGGTGGCAGTTGAACAAAGTATTCCACGGTTTCTTTTTTGTTTTCGGGCGCGGCGATTTCGACCGTGAATCGATAGGCCTTCCCGGGCTCTTCCGGTTTTTCAGGGGGAAGTAGCGGCGTGAGGTTGCCGAGGATCAACGCGATGTACTCGGGAGTTCCGGATTCAATTTGCTCAAGTTCACCGAGGATGGCTGCCCGTCTGGCGGCGTCGGCAGTCGTTAGATATTCACGAACCAAGTCTCGAGTCAGGGGAAACGTGTGGGCGACTGCAAAATTCTCGACGGCTTTGGCACTTCCAACGAACCAGCTGCTGATGGCGTACGCCAGCTTTTGCTCAAGCGTGATGGTGCCGTCATCGGCAAAACGAAAAAAGGTGGTAAACCTTTCGACGTTGGCTTCATTGAGATTGTTTTCAATCTCGGTTTTGTAATTCAGAAGCGTTTTCTTTTGGGCAACGTCGATGTCCGGCGAATTCAATCCGGCATCAACCACCGAGACGATGGCCTTCTTGACGGCTTCAATCTGTTGGGCCTGGTTTTTGATCTGGTTGTTCAGGTCGTCGAACTCGGCCGCAATTTCGCCCGGCATAGAGCGTTTGTCCGGATAGGAGTCCCACATTTCTTTGGCCAGTTTTGCCTGACCTGCCTCGAAACGGAATCGGATTTCGTTAAGTGCCCGACGGTGGATACGGATGACGAGCTCTTTTCTCCGCTCCTCGTTTTCCTTTTTCAGACCAGGGAACTTTGATTCCATGGCCTTGAGTTCCTGGTCAGCTTCCTCGTACATTTCAGCAGCTGCGAAAAATTTGATCAGTCGTTCACGTTCGAGCGCCTGGTTAGGATTGCTGATGTGACGCCGAAGGAGTTTGACGATGACGTCCCGGGGCACGCTGGTCGTAGCGTATCGCATATCGAAGTAGCGATTCTTGCCTTTGGTTTGCAGGCCGACGACACGAACATAATCTGGGGTGATTTCCGTAATGCCTTGCACGTAGGATTCGCGTCCGTCGGCAGTGAGAAGCGTGATGATGCGGCGACCGTATTCATCAAACCTTGTTTTGCCAAGAACCGGCCCGACACCGTAGCCGCGGTTTGACTTGAATATGGGATCTTGCCAAATCTCAAAGCTTTCGATGGTTTTTTCGGATGGAACCTCCCGCGCGGCTCGCCGATAGGCATTAAAAAACACCCGTCTCAATCCGTCGTCCACCATGGCAATCGGAAACGTCGTGCCGGGAACCAGCGCATTTGACGCCGTCAATGTGTACTCAGTGAAACCGGAAAGCCTTCCTTCATATTGCCGGCCGTCCTTGAGCGTGATGACGACTTCCTGCGACGAGGCAATTTTGAAGTGGTTGATTGCGAAGCAGAACACCAGGGCCAAGGCAAATTTGGCTACCGTTTTTGAGAAAATCTGATCGATCATCGATCGGCTCCTTCACATATATTTCGATGGACCGAGGCAATTGAATTATACGATCGGATTAGTCCGATTGGCCTTATTTTTCCGCAGCCAGGGCTTTTCCTCGTCCCAATAGCAGATAAATCGAAACCTTCGTGTGCCAACATTTTTTGTCATAAAATCCCGTTATCCGGCAACCTGAACAGAAAACCGTTTTTTCCGTATCAATAAACCGGTAGATTTTGCGAATGGATTGGTTTACACCTAAAAGGATAGGTAAAGAACGCCTATTTTCCTCGCAACTGCCTGAATGAAATAGAATGTATTCGAATAAAGTGGTGGCAGGGACATGCCGCCCCGAAAGTTGCTTTGGTTATCGCCATGCCAATTCTTTTTAAATGCGAACACTGTCGAGCGAGGCTTAGCATATCGCGAAAGAAAGCTGGCAAGTTGGGAACGTGTCCCAAGTGTGGCGAGCCCATTCATATTCCCGAGGTCGATGAGAAACCGGCTTTGGACTCAGCTTCGTCCCGGAGTGAAGGGGCGCCTCGAAATGAGGAAGTGCCCCGCGAAGATCCGTCACACCGAAAAGAGCATGCGAACCGCAATGAAAAAGGTGTTGCGATTCGTTCCGAAGGTTCGGGGGCAGCAAATAAAAGGGAACATCGATTCAAACAGCTTCCAGCTGGACGGCAAGAATCAAAACCGACCAAGGTCCGAGAGAAAGGCGTTCAGCAAAACAAGGCAGAACCCAAAAGTCATGATCCAGTCGCCAAAGGGCACGACTCGAAATTTGAAAACAAACCATTCGCGATCAGCGATTCAGAAGGTGCAACTTCCAAGGCAAGTGAATCCGGTTCATCCGAAGTCTTTCCTGCCGTTGAGGTA
>CAYSXI010000240.1:0-6513 GCA_964434955.1 uncultured Pirellulaceae bacterium | reverse complement strand
CGTTCCGAAATCGTCGATCGCGACATTCACGCCGAGCGTTTTCAAGCGACTCATGAAACGGACGCTGCGAGTAATGTCCTTCATCGAAGCCGTTTCCGGAATTTCGACCTCGAGCTGACGACCGCAGACCCGATGTTCTTCCAGTGCGGCTTCCATTTGCTTGATGATATCTGACCGCTCCAGCTCCTTGGCGGACAGATTGATCGCGACACAAAGCTGAAAGCCCTTGGACTCCCATTGTTTGATTTGTTTGCAAACGCGTTCCAGCAATAGCTGTCCCAGTTGGTGAATCAATGCCGTTTCCTCGGCGATTGAAAAGAACACTTCGGGAGAGATCGACCCACGCGTCGGATGGTTCCAACGTGCAAGCGCCTCGACCGTTCGAATGCTATTGTCTTCCAGGTTGATTCTCGGTTGGAAGTAAACGGTCAGCTCATCTGACTTGCAATGAATCGCTCGCTCAAGTTCTTTACGAATCTCGACGCGACTTCGAATTCGCTCTCCTTCTTCGGGGCCGAACACGGAAAAGCCTTTGCGGTTTCGCTTGGCTTCGTACATGGCAATGTCGGCATGCTTCAGGAGTTGTGTCCCCTGGTTGCCGTCATCCGGAAAGGAAGAGATGCCGATGCTCACGGAACAGTTGACGGGAAAGCCACCAACCGAAATCGGTTTTGCGATCGAATCGATCAAGCGCTGTGCCGTTTCCGCGGTGTTGAACCGGCTACTGTTGGAGTTGATAACGGCGAACTCGTCGCCGCCAAGCCTTGCAATGTAATCACCTTTTCGAAGCGTCTGCCTCAATCGGTTTGCTACCTGAACCAACAACTCGTCACCGGCTTCATGGCCGAGGGTGTCATTGATTTCTTTGAATCCATCCAGATCGAGAAACATCACGCCAAGCCGGTTATTCTGTTGCGCGGCCTCATTGACCTGCCGCTCCAGCTCGGTTGAAAACAGGCGGCGATTGGGCAGGCTCGTTAGTGCATCAAAGTTCGCAAGTTCCGTCGCGCGATTCTCCCGCTCCAATCGTTCGGTCACATCCTGGATCATCAACACGGCGCGCTCTTCGTCCAGGCGGTCTGCATTGATCAAGACGTCAACGGTTCCCGAGTTGCTGGTTCGCAAACGGCAACTCAACGTGAACGATTCGCTGATCCTGTGCGACAGCTCCGCTATTGCCGTTTCAAACCCACTTCGCTCTTCCTCACAGTTGAATCGCTCCCCGAATTTCACTCGCTGGTCGCGCGATGGTTCTAGATCAAATTGCTGTGAGAAAGATTTATTGGACTCGATCACCCAACCATCGTTTAACGAGACAATCACAATGGGCATTTGATTCAACGCGAACAGGCGCTGATAAAGTCCATCAGCGGGCGTAGGTGAATCGGGGACGATCGGCATGCTTGCCGGCAAGTTCGTCAGCCCGGTATCGGCGTTGAAGTTGGATTCAGTCACGATGAGATTCAGAAAAGGGAGCGAATCGAATTGCTCTTGTCCGGATTCCGTTCCCCGTTTGCAAGGAACGACTTGTTAGTCCGCGCGTTTGGAGATGCCGGTTTGTTACTTGTTTGACCGGTCCTAAAGCTTATGCTCTGCAATCGCCTTCCGTTGACGAATGTTCGCCACGCATCGCCGATTTGGCGGGAATCGTTCCGTGTAACTGGCGCGACCGGAACAAGCAGAATGATTGGAACCAGGGCCCCGTTTGTGCCGCGCTGGATCGCTTGATCGGAAAGGATTACCCGGGAAAGGCCTACCCAGGAACGGATCGTGCCAAGAAGAAAATCACGAATCCTCCCATGCTGACCGGGGCTCCCTCCAGAAGCGTCCAATACCAGGGCATGGAGGCTGTCAGATCGATCCCCAGGATCACCATCCCGAAAAGGATGTGCGTCAAACCAATTGCCTTGATCAGAATGATGTACTTTCGAACGTCGAAAGACAGAAACAAAACCACGGCCCCATGAATTGCATAAAGTGCGGATGTCGAGCGGGCCAGGTAGATCGTGATTCCCGAGGTCTGAAACTCCCCTTGGACGCCCAGGAAATCGTGCGTCCAGGCCATCCAGTCGACAGGAAGAAAAATGGTCAATGTCGCAAGTAAAAGCGTCACACCAATCAGCTGAAGAAGCCGAGTCAGAATAAACTCCGGGTTTTTGAACTTCTGCAAAAAACTCATTGACGATCTCTCATGAGTTGACGGGAACACGACGCCCGTTCGTGTGCGGTGTTGGAGCCGCCTGGGCCGTCTGCTTGACCAGTAACTCGTAGGCACCACTCCCCAGCAAATTCCGCAGCCGCGAAAGCAACTCATCGCTAATTTCAATCTTCGATTTATTGCATCGAGCTCGAACTCGGTACCCCGTCTCCAGGTCAATCTCCAACTCCAGGTCATTGGTCCCCGGATAACCGCGAACGATCTCATTGATTTTTGAAAAGATGTCGGGGTCGTCGGTGTCACGAACATTGATACAGATGCCGGAAGTCAGTTCTTGATCCAGCTGCTCGAGAGGAACGATTTTGTCCACGACCAGGTTGGCTTCGTCACCGCCGCGCCGGTCAACCGTTCCTTGAATCACGACGATCGCGTCTGGCCGAACCATTTCTCCCTGTTTGGCAAACTCCGTCGGCCATTGAATGCATCGAATGTTCCCGTCGAAATCCTCCAGGTCAAACATCACATAACGCGTTGGCGAATCGGGATCACGGGCTCGCCGTACGTTCGAGAATTTGATCGAAGAGATCAAGCCGCCCATCGTGATTTTTTGGCGATGTTCGAATCGAACCGAGTCCCGCGTGGTGTGGGAACAGAACTGGGTCAGCTTGCTTCGAAATTGCTCCAGCGGATGACTCGTCAGGTAGTATCCAAGAACCTCTTTCTCAAACGCAAGGAGTTCGCGTTGCGGAAGCTCTTCGATCGCCGGCATGGAAACCGAGTTGTCTTCTTCAGCCGCGTCTTCGGTAAACTCTTCAAAAAGATTCTTCTGGCCACTTTTTCGATCGGCCTGCAGCGATGCCCCCGCCTGGATCGCCGATTCGATACTTGCCAAGAGTTGCGAGCGAAAAACACCAAAACAGTCCATCGCGCCGGCTTTGATCAAACATTCGATGCTCGACTTGGGGCATTCCGAAGCCGGTACGCGTTCACAAAACTCAAAGATATCCTTGTACGGGCCGTTCTCTTTTCGTTCTTTGACCAAGGCAGCGGATGCCGCGGCACCGACGCCTTTGATCGCAGAAAGCGCAAACATGATTTTGTCATCGCTTACATCGAAATTGACATTCGAGTAGTTAACCGAAGGCGGAACCACTTCGATTCCTATCCGTTGGCAATCCTCGATGTGTTCAATTAACGAATCTTTACGCAGGAAATTCCGGTGAGGAATGTCGCCCGTCAACAAGGCCGCCATGAACTGCAGCGGATAGTGTGACTTGAGGTAGGCCGTTTGATAGGCGATCAACGCGTAGGCAGTGGAGTGTGATTTGTTGAAGCCGTATCCGGCAAACTTCAAAATCATCTGCCAAAGATTTTCAGCAACATTCTTGTTGACACCGTTGCCGACCGACCCCTCAATGAATTGCTCGTGATTCCGAGCAATGATTTCTTCTTTCTTCTTACTGATCGCCTTGATACAGGTATACGCTTCTCGAAGCTGAATCCCACCGAGCCGATTGAGAATCCTCATCACCTGTTCCTGATAAACCATGACACCATGGGTTTCACCAAGAATTTCTTCCAGGAATTCGTGATCGTATTTGGCTTCCTTGCGCCCGTGTTTGACGTCGATATACTGTTGGACCATTCCTCCTTCCAAAGGCCCCGGTCGGTACAGCGCGTTGGTCGCGATAATGTCCAGGAAATGGTCGGGCTTCATTTTCTGCAGCAGGTCGCGAATCCCGCCGCTCTCGAGCTGGAATACACCTTTTGTCTCACCCCGTTGCAACAAACCGAAAGTCTTTTTGCAATCCAGCGGCAGTCGATTCAAATCGAGCTTGGTACCCGTATTCTCTTCAATGACTTCGACCGCGTTACTGAGAACGGTCAAGTTGCGTAGCCCGAGAAAGTCCATCTTCAGCAACCCGGCAGCTTCAACGTCCTCCATCGACCATTGCGTGATGATATCGTCTTTGCCGGCGACTCTTCCCAGTGGCAAGTATTCCGTGAGCGGTTTATCGCCAATCACCACGGCCGCCGCGTGGGTTCCGACATTTCGCGCGAGACCTTCCAACTTTTTCGCGAAGTCGATCATTTCACGAACTTCCGGGTCGGTCTCATAGGCCTGGCGAAGTTCTTCGCTTTCGGCCATCGCGTCTTTGATTTTCACTTTGGGCCGATCGGGAACCAACCCTGTGATTTCCGAGACGCGCCCCAAGGGCATGCCCAATGCACGTCCCACATCTTTGATGGCCGCTTTGGCCGCCAACGTGCCGAAGGTCCCAATCTGGGCAACACTATCCTCGCCGTAGGTTTCCTTGACGTAGGTGATAATTTCGCCGCGGCGCTCCTTGCAAAAATCGATATCAATATCAGGAGCTTCCGCCCGGTTGTCATCTAGGAACCGTTCAAACAGCAAGTCGTAACGGATCGGGCAAACATGACTGAGGTAAAGCGAGTAACAGACCAGCGCGCCGACGCCACTACCCCGGGCCGTTGCAGGGATCCCGCGATCGCGAGCCTCACGAACAAAATCCCACACGATCAAAAAGTAATTGTGGAATCCGAACTTATTGATGACCCCCAGTTCACGGTCCAACCGAGCCTGAACCACCTCGGACAATTCACCGCCAGGCAGCATCTCTTCGTCGCCCGCGTATCGCTCCTTCAATCCTTCCACGCAGAGTTCGCGGAGCTTTTCGCCGGGGTCCGAACCTTCGGGCAATTTGAAGACGGGAAAATGGCGCTGGCCAAGTTCAAGTGAGATATCAACCGAGTCGGCGATCTCCTGGCTCCGCGCAACCGCATGTTCCAAGCCCGGAAACTTCTCATACATCTGGTCCGGCGAACGCAGAAAATACTCCTGCCCGTCCATTTTCATTCGGTGCGTGTCCGTTCGGAACTTGCCCGTATTGATGCAGAGCATCACATCCTGTGCTTCTGCATCCTCACGATCGACGTAGTGACAATCGCTTGTGGCAACGAGTGGAATCCCAAGTTTCTGGGAAACTTCAACGGAGCCTTCCAAGGCGATCCGTTGAATATCGACGCCGTTGTTCATGATCTCGATGAAGTAACGATCACCAAAAATCGATTGAAACCAGTTGGCGACATCCATCGACTGCTTGATCGATTCTTCGGCGCCATTTCCCCCTCGCAAAATCGCCTGGTTAAACTCGCTTGAAACACAACCACTCAGGCAAATGATCCCTTCGTTGTGTTTCTCCAACAGTTCTTTGTCGATTCGAGGCTTGAAGTAGAAACCTTCGAGCGACGCAGCCGAGGCCATTTTGACAAGGTTGTGGAATCCGGTTTTGTTTTGACAAAGCAGTGTCAGGTGATAATTATTCTCGCGTCCGCCCGAAGACTTATCCGTTCTTTTCCCGGGAGCAATGTACGCTTCATATCCAATGATCGGGTTGATGTCGTTTTTCTTGCACGAGTTGTAAAACTGCAGCGCTCCATGCAGGTTCCCGTGATCCGTTAACGCCAGACCATTCATCCCGTGACTTTTGGCGCGTTCCACCAAACGGTCGATGGCACTCGCGCCATCGAGGAGACTGTAATGACTGTGGCAATGCAGGTGAACAAATGGGCGTACAGATTCCACCATCGATTCCTTCGCAGGCTTTTTCGCAATTAAAAACTAAGGGGTCAGCACCAAGGGCTTGATCGGGCCAGGGCGAGATCAAGCGGAAGTCGACTTGGGTGTCACCATTTTAGGGTCGTCTGGGCTCGAATCCATCACCGCTTGACATGCCGAAAGTTCCATAAGCCCGCCGGAAGCGGGGCAACTCCGTGGTGAATTCCGGTCGCACAGGTCAGATTTCCGGGAAGACCGATCCAATCGGAATAGCCCCAAGCTTTGTTTTGACAGTCACGAATCGCGACCTATATATGTGATATCCATCCAGGAAAATCCGCCTCGACCGCTCCATCACGGATCCGAAATGACCGACCATTCCAACCAGCCTCAAGCTGAAAAACCTATCGGTTCGCAACACCTATCGGGAACTGACAATCCGATCGGGATGGACACACAGCAGCTGGTCGAAAAAGTTCAAATCCTGATCGATCAACAACGCCAGTTTGAAACACTTTCGGATCAGTACACGCTCGGGCAGAAAGAAATCATTGGCCGACTGGACCGCCTTGAAACGATCGCCGATTGGGCTGAGCTACAGAAAGAGTCGACGGATCAGGTTCAGGCAATGCAAACCGCATTATCACTTTCACACAGGAAACAACTCCAGCTCGAAGACGAAAATTCAAAATTAAACGAGCAACTCGAGGAGCTATCTCGCTGCGAATCGACGCTTCGTAACGACTTGGAAGAATATCACCTCCAAAAGTCCATC
>CAYSXI010000239.1:0-6605 GCA_964434955.1 uncultured Pirellulaceae bacterium | reverse complement strand
GGTGATTCCTTTTATCGCCTTCTGCGTTGCAGGACTTTTCATTGGTTATTTCCTGCTGACGGGTGCGATGCCCAAGATCGCAGCGATCAGTTTGGCAACCTTCAAGAATGAAATCTCGCAACCAATCTTTATTTTGCTCGCCGTTCTGGGATTCGTTTTTATCCTTGCGTCGATCTACATTCCGTACAACACACTCGGCGAAGACATCAAGATGTACAAGGAAGGTGGATTGACCTTCATTCGAGTCCTGGCGATTTTCCTCGCCGTCTGGAGTGCCAGTAAGTCAGTCGCCGAAGAAATCGAGGGGCGGACCGCACTGACCGTCTTGTCAAAACCGGTCGGTCGACGCCAGTTTATTGCTGGGAAATTCGGCGGAATTGGCCTCGCGGTCGGATTGCTCTTCATCCTTTTGGGGCTTTGGTTTGTGATCTGGGTTTCCTACAAGCCGATATACGATGCCAAAGAAATGGCCCAGGCAGAAGTCGAATGGCAACTCGGTTTCCAGGAAGCGATGCGGATCATCCCGGGGCTTTTGCTTGGATACATGGAAGTACTCATTTTTGTTGCGATCAGCGTTGCGATCTCAACGCGGATGGGAATTCTGCCAAACTTCCTGATTTGTTTTGCCCTCTACGTCATGGGCCACCTGACACCGTTGATCATTCAGTCGAATGAAATCGCGGGGGCTTTTGAGCCGGTCCAGCTATTTGGTCGTGTTATCGCGATCATTATTCCCGTGCTGGATCACTTTGATATTCAGGCGGCGATTATGGGCGAACGCGCGGTCCCAATCGACTACGTCGGATGGTGTACCGTCTACTGTCTGCTTTATGGTGCCGTCGCCCTGCTGTTCGCATTGGTTCTTTTCGAAGACCGCGACCTCGCCTAAATGATTGGCAAGCTGGGTCGATAAACGCGGCAAGTCGATAAACGCGGGATTCGATAAATTCCTGGTCGATATACCGTGTAGAACGCGGCAAGCCCTGTGGATCCCGACCTGCCGCGCAACCTTTGTCAACTCGCACAACCTTTTGCCAAATTGGAGCGGTCTCAGTTCGTCGCCTGTGTTAGCTGACGGCGTTGTTCAACTCGGGTTGCGCCGCCAAAAGCTTCCTGTATTTTGCGAAGACGGTTTCGTAGGCATTCGCGTTCTCCGAATTCGGTTCGAAGCGCGTGGTGTCACCGGTTCCTTGGCTTGAAAGAAATTCGTCCCAACATGTCGTCGCTCCTTCGATGGAATCGAAACGATATCGAGCCATCAATGCGGCGCCCCAGGCCGTTCCTTCATCGGCGGAGTCCAACAGAGTGACGGGCGTTTGAAACACATCGGCAAGGACTTGCCCAAGTTCAGGCGTTTTCGTCAGCCCGCCCGTCAGGACCAATTCGGTTCGCGGAAAGCCCTGTTCATCCAAAATACCGGAGCCGATTTTCAAATTGAACATACTGGCCAGGAGGGCTGCTTTGACCATGTTCGCGGGCGTCGCGTTCGCCGGATTCAGACCGATCAAACAGGCGGTTCCTCCGCGCTCGACCTCAAGTCCTGGTTCGTCATCCATGAATGGTAACGCGACAATGCCCCCACAATCAGGAGCGGCATTCACGACTTCCGGCATAATCGTCGCGAACGCGTTTTGTCCATCCGGCAAAGCCATTCCAATGGCTTCCACCAGGCAATTCATGTATGTCGTACCATTGCGTAGCCAAACCATATTGATCGGCTTTCCATCGGCAGCGCAAAAATGGTCAATCGCGTGACTCACGCCCTGGAAGGCGCGATCGCCAACCGAGTTGGCACAAACGGACGTCCCAAAACTTACCGAGACCATTCCCGCTTTTCCAATCAAGGAACCGGCCAACGCGGCAGGTTGATCACCTTCTGCGGCCGCAACGGGGATGCCCTGGGGAAGTCCAAGCAGGCTTGAACCGGCTTCGGTCAACTGGCCAGCGTTCTCGCCGGCTTTCTTGACGTTTGGCAAAAGCGATTTGAGAGGAGCAAAGTCTCCGGCGTATTTTTCGTCGAAACGATTTAGCAACGGAACGTCGTAATCCAGAGTCTGCTGGTCGATGGGAAACATGCCGGCGGCATCACCGATTCCCAAGTTCCATTCGCCAGTAAGCCGGTATGCGATCCATCCCGACGGGGTTGTCATATGCTTGGCTTTGCCTGCAATCTCGGGGCGATTCCGAGTGGTCCAAAGCCAGCGGGCTGCGGTGATCCGCTTTGGCATCTTGACCCCGAATAGCTCTGTCAGCTCATGCCCTTCTTCATCGTTTCTGGCGTCACACCAGAGCCTTGCGGGGCCCAGCGATTGGCCGTTTTCGTCGGCGAGAACTTCACCGTGCATTTGACCGGATATTCCGATGCAGGCGATCTCCATTTCGATTCCCTTGGTTTCCAGCGCTGCCCGAAGCCTCTGCATGGCGTCCATCATCGCCTGATCCCAGTCCGCTGGGTTTTGTTCATAACAACCTTCGTCCATTCCAGGAATCATGTCGTATTCGCCTTCGCCGACGGCCAGAACCTGAAGGTTTTCATCCGTGAAAATTATCGAAAGTCCTTGAGTGCCCGCGTCGATGCCCAGGAATCCTTTGGTTGCCATATTTGTTCCAGCTAACTTGGTTGTGATTGGAAAAGGGCCCGTATTATGGTGTGAATCAGTCTCTCATTCCATCGGAGGCCAGCAACTTATTCCGGCACAAAAAAAGCGGCATGTGGCTGCGGCTTTGACGATCAAAACCGCGGCCAATGCCGCAAGTATGTTTCGAAATTTTCTGGTAGTCAGGCTTTTTTTCGACGGCGGTGCAAACAGATTCCGCCGACGAACAAAGCCAACACAATCGCCGAACCGGGCTCGGGAATTGCGGCCGGAGAAAACGAACCGTAAATCGTGTAAAGCCCGAGGCTTCCATAATCGCTGTACGTTCCAGGTCGCCCCGTACCTTCGATGGAGAAATAGTAGGTGGCTTCCGAATCGATCGTGAATTGGAATGAGGCATCCAAGTCGTCCAGTGGATTACTTTCGGCGATCAGGACTCCGTTTGAATCATAGAGTCTGGCCTGGATGTCCAGGTTGGGCGTACCTTCAAAAGGAAGGACTGTCAGGTCGACCGTTCCCGGCCCCAAAGTTAGTTCGTAAAAGTCAACGTCGGTGTTCTGCTCAATGATGCCCCAATCGAATGCTTCGTCGTCCGTAAAATGCAGTTGCTCGGCTGACACAATATTGTCGCCAACCTGGTCATCGCGAAATCCAAAGCCGTTGGCGGCTTTGGTCATAACGGTAAAGTCATCTTGGGTATTCGTTGAACCGGAGTAATCGCCGTTACTCCATTGGGTAACGTTTTTCCAAAATGGCGCGCCCATAATCGGGCCCCAACTCACGGGCGAGGAATTGTTTCCCGTGCCCGGATGGTAGGTCGAGCCGTTGAGCCCGTCATGGCCAAGCCCCAAAGCATGCCCCACTTCGTGCGAATTGGTAATGGCGCCGTTGTTTGCACCCTTGTTAAAAGTAAAAACCGGGTTGTCGCGGTTGTCATCGAAACTATTGAGGTAGGCGACCCCCCCGATTCCATTTCCAAATCCATCCTTGGCCTGGGTGTTGACCGCTCTCACGCCGTAAAACTCGTCTCCCAGCCCGACTTGACGAAGCGCTTCGACTCCGGGGTCCCGGGTCGTGACATTGACGTCGAAAGGCAGAAAGTCTTCCGCCACATTTTGAAATTGCAACTGGATTTCGATTAGTTCTGCATTGGAAAAACTGTTAATGTCCCCATCGCGGTCAAATGCATCAAATTGGATATCGTGACCCCAGCGATTGTTCACCGAATGGTGACCATCGAAATCCAGGTAGATCGTTTTTGTCGCATTCGGATTGCTCTCCAGAAGAAAAGTATCGGAAAGCGCATATGGCGACGATCCTGTATTGCTGCCCAAAGTGAACTGGCCGTTGATGAAGGTCGGAAACAACTGGCCGTGGCAGAGTGTGCCAAAAGAAAAAACTGCGCTGAGCGCAATTGCGAACAGACGTATTCTCATACGAATCCCCCTGATTCTGTCCCCAAATTGTCATGTTGAATTCGAATCGTCAGAAGTGCCCTGTCGATTCGATGACGCATGACTCCAAACTAGCCGAACGACTCCGCAGTTCAAGCTTTTAATTTGCAACTTTTGCCAAATCGGCAGTCAATGCGTCGACTCGAACTCGCTCAGAAATTCGAGTTCAGCGGGGATTCTCAGGTAGAAAGCGGCCTAAGCAACTTTTCTTTGGGCGGACGCCTGTTCAATCGCATTTGGGAACGCCAGGGGACCCCGGATCGAGTCGTCGGAAGTCCAGGCGTGCTGGTTAATCTGCTCGACAACCTGGAGCGCAATGTCGAGAGCGCGGGTTCCATCCTCAAGCGGCACCGACAACTCTACGGCAGGATCGAGAATCGCATCGATCCAGTTTTCCTGTTCGCACTGAATCGCGTTTACCTTTTCGACTTCCAGACGCTCAGGCGGCATGATGGACTCGAAGAGCTGTTCACGAATCCAGGTTTGCGTCTCCGGATCCACGCGATCCAAATCAAAGTCTCGTTGCGACAACCAGGTGGGAGGTTGAATTAGATCGACGGTACCGGCGCCCAGATCCATGTTCGCGTAGCCCTGGTTTCCATAAATCTCGAATTGGCGGTTGGGCGTCGGGCTACAACGCGACGCCGATAGATTGGCCACCAAACCATTTTCGAATTGCAAACGGGCCTGAGTAATGTCTTCGTGCTTGCCAAAGACGCTGAAGCCGATAGCGTGAACGGACGAAATCGGGGATTGTGCGAGATGGCAAACGAGGTCGATATCGTGAATCATCAAGTCGAGGACGACGCCCACGTCAATCGAACGGAAGGTGTAGCCACTTGCTCGACAAGCCTGGACGAATCGGGGGACTCCGATTTTTGAAGCCTGGGAAAACGCCGGGTTGTAGCGCTCGACGTGCCCCACCTGGACCTTGACATGATGCGTTTGTGCCAAAGCCAAAAGTTCCTGGGCTTGTTCCAGCGTTGTCGTAACCGGTTTCTCGATCAGAAGATGTTTACCTTGTCGAATGAGTTCGCAGGCAACTTCATGGTGGCAAGCGGTTGGCGTCGCGATGATCGCGGCATCGATCTGGTCGATGATGCCTTGCCAATCGGCGTAGGTGTCTACCGAGAATTCTTCTTCAATTCGAGCTCGCGTTTCGGGGCAAGGATCTGCCACCATAACGGACTGAACTTGAGAAATATTTTGAACGAGACGTGTGTGGATGCGGCCTAAATGTCCGGCACCAATAACGGCAACTCGAAGGGTCACGCTGCGTTTCTCCGTTTCTCCCTTCCCCTTCCGTGCCGGCCTTCCTGCTGAAACTTGATGCAAGTAAGCAAATGATCGATGGCATCGCATTCGCCCACTTTGTTTCTCAAGATTTCATTGGCATTCTCAAGTCCGACGCGGGAACGGAAAAGAAGTCGATAGGCTTCCGTGAGGAAGCGGATGTCACTGGATGGAAAATTGTTTCTTTTGAGGGCCACAATGTTGACGCAACGAGGCCGGGCCGGATTTCCGTCGGCTAACATGTAGGGTGGAATATCCTGAAGTACGCGACTGCTGCCACCGACAAAAGAATAGGCGCCAATGGAAGCATAGTGAGTGACCGCAACGTTTCCGCTGATGGTGACCCGATCGTCGACATGGACGTGCCCGCCGAGCATGGATCCGTTTGCCATCACGACATTGTCTCCGACCTTGCAGTCGTGGGCGATGTGGACGCAACCCATGAAGTACCCGTTGCTTCCGACTCGCGTCACGCCATCTTCTTTTTCGCTCGCGCGATTGATGGTGACGCATTCCCGAATCACGTTGTGGTCGCCAACGATCACCTCGGTTTCGGTTCCGCGGTAACTGATATCCTGAGGTTCTCCACCGATTACGACTCCGGGGAAGATCCGATTGTTTTCACCAATCGTCACCCTTCCGGCGATCGTGATATTGTTTTGGAGGACGGTCCCGGCGCCAATTTTGACATTGGGTCCGATGACGCAGAAGGGTCCAATCTCAACCCCGGGTCCGATTTCACAAGACGGATCAACAACGGACATCTCGGAAATTCGTGGCGGTAATTCGGCGTTGGTTTTGGAATCACCGGAAAAGTTTTGAATGGGAATCGTTGGCTTCACGGTTTAAATCTCGTTTAAGTCCTTTTAAGCGGATTTGCGTATCCCGTGAACGTCTTCAGATCGCACGATGCTGCCTGAGAGGAGCATTTGTTTGACCATTTCGGCGTTCAGTTTGTGGCCACTTCGATTCGCCGTGAATTTTCCGACGATGTCGAACGGAGCCAATGCGAAATCGCCAACGACATCCAATGCCTTGTGGCGGGCGCATTCGTTTTCAAAACGTAACGAGTTGTCGACCGGACCGTTTTCATCAAAAACAATCAAGTCGCGGTAGGTTGCCCTGCGTCCCAATCCTTGGCGATGCAGGTAGTCAGCCTCGTGTTTCAATATGAAAGTTCTTGCCGATGCCAGATCGGAACAAAACGATTCCGGAGTGACATCCAGGGTTACGTCCTGCTTTCCAATCACGGGATGATTGG
>CAYSXI010000238.1:0-6666 GCA_964434955.1 uncultured Pirellulaceae bacterium | reverse complement strand
CAAGATCATGGTACGTCTGCAATTCTTCACGCGTTTGAGCGAGGTAGTGACCGTCTTCAGATGCGAGGCTGGAACGACTGTACAACAACAGGGGGACCGTGTTGCCCCAGAGTTCAAGAGCAGGATCCGCGCGTTCCTGTGATAATCGAGTTACGCTTCCAAATAAGGCTCCTTCGACTTTGCTCTTTCTGTTTGTCCCTTCTTTTTCTTGCCCCGGTCCCAGGCTGGGTACCGTCATTGCGAGACCAAGGACAATTGCAAATAGTTTTCTCAGCTTCATCATGGAACTCCGTAAAACGACAAGCGTGAATTTGAGGGCGTGTTATAGGGTTTCTTTACCGACAAAGCGGTAATTCAGTAAGGAAATGGGAACCATCTGGGTTTTTCCGTTCGGCAAGTCGACCGACACGAAATGCCGATTTGCTTGAATTTGCCATCCCGACTTGAGGAGTCGGCGATTGACTTTGGACGGCAGCGGCGGGGCCGGCATCTGCACAATTTGTTTCTGAAGTTTTTCGCTGCGGATCATGGGAATGATCTGAGTTTGCCCTCGCTCCTCAATGCCAACGAACGCCACGAGCTCAAATTCATTTCGTTCGACGGACCGAGTTAGTCTTTCCAGTTGGCGTTCCATCTCGGAAGAAATCTCGGCTGTTTGCGCATTCGTTGTTTCGGGATTCGAATCAATTCGGCCAACACGATTCGAGTCCCGGTTTTCGATCTTGGGTTTCAAGAACCAACCTCCGCCGAATCCGATCAGGATGAAGCCGATCAGGAAGGCGACCGTTACCGGCGAACTCGGCATCATCTTCCCAGCCCAGGCACCGCGGGTGTTTTTGTCGGCTTTGGAAAAAGACCCTTCCTTGTTGGCTGGATGCACCAAATCGGGTTTGGCTTTTGGCTCGTTTGTTGTTGCAGCCTCGCTTCCTGCTGGATGTGTGTCAAAACTCAGTTGCGAAAGCGAAGCCGATAAGGCTTGACTATGAAGAAGCGCCATCGCACATCGTTTCCAACCGGTTGGATCCAGGTCGAGTCGTTGAAAGACCAGTTCGCGGTACTCGGGGCTTAACTCGCCCTCGGCGAGCAACGTCAACTCTTCATCGGTAATACGGTTCGTGTTTTTCATCTTGGGTCCTCATCGACGCCGATTTGTTGGAGCCGTGCCAGAAGGTTTTTTCGGGCCCGGAGCAAACGGGATTTCATCGCGGACTCGCTGGCTCCCAGCCGGTCCGCCATTTCTTTGCAACTCCATCCTTCCCGGTATTTGAGCAAAAGCACTTCGCAGTCCTTGCGAGAGAGTTCTTGGAGCGCTCGATTAACCAGGTCCCGACGTTCCATTGCTATCAGGATTTGCAGCGGATTATCGCAGCCATTGCTTTCCGCTTTTCCATTTGATTTCTTGTAGTTGGAGATTCGATTCTCATAACGCCGATTCTTTCGTCGATAGAGCAATGCCTGTCGAACAGCGACGCGGTACAGCCAGCGCGACACTCCATGGCCATTGGAATCGCTCCGCCCTGGCACAATCGTCTTGTTTCGATCTTTCGTTGCCGAAGAACTCATCGCTCGATTTTCGGGTTCCACCACAGGCGTGTTGGTTCCAAGCAGCGAACAACGGACACTGGCGGCCAAAGCCGTTTCCTGCATGACTTCATCGACGGCGCTCGAATCGCGCAACCGCGAATACAGGATTGAACGGAGCCAAGCATGGTTGTTTTGCCAGCATTCGATCCAGGATTCGGAATTTGCGGCGTTCAAACGAGTATCCAACTGTTTTGCTTAGTAAAATGACGGCCTAGAGATATCATTGCCGCTAAGGAAATTTGGTTGCAAAGTTTCCTTGAGGAATCAAAAAATATCAGAAGAATTTTTTCTCGCGATGCAGCCGTGCACGATTCGAATCCTTTTGAGGTTGGGGAGTCACTTATGACACATAAACGAGGCCGCTTGGCAAGCTTCTGTTTCCTTGTACTCGTGATGGGGCTTGGCTTGTTCGTGGCGACTCCGGTGCTGGGCCAAGCCAACAAGTCGGAAAAGGACAAGCAAGGAAACGGTACCAAGTCAGACAAGGAACAGGATCGATGCAAGCTCCCGAAGCTGCGCGAGGAACTTTTGCGACGCATGGAAGTGGATCAAAAGGCCCGTCGCGTATTCAACTCGATGCCACGCGATTGGAGAAAATCGGAGGACAAAGAAGTCAAAAAGAAATGGCAGGAAAAAATCGACCACGTCGTCGAAGTGGATCGTGAGAATCGTGAATGGATGGAGCCATTGATTGAAAAACACGGTTGGCTTGGGAAATCGCTGGTTGGAAAAGACGGCGCGAATGCTGCGTGGTTGCTGGCACAACATTCCGACATGGATCGAAAGTTCCAAAAGCAATGCCTCGGGTTGATGGAGAAGATGCCCAAGGGCGAAGTCACGCCGATTCAACTTGGTTACTTGACGGATCGCGTTTTGGTGGCCGAAGGAAAACCTCAGCGATATGGAACGCAGATCAAGTTGGTCGATGGCAAGCCAACTCCACACAATTTGGAGGATCCTGAAAACCTCAACAAGCGTCGCAAAGAAATCGGGCTGGGAACGATTGAAGAATATTTAAAGCTTTTCGATCGGTGACGAAGAGTGTCAGGGCTTAAATCCGTGCGTGGATTGAAATTCCAGTCAAAGGTGGTTTACACGATCCAAAAATTGACTGAAGCTGATTCCCTTAACTTCAATGGGTCGCTTGATTTCAATTGGGCGAATTGCCGGCAGGGAAAAAGATGGTCGAACTTTTTGGACAGCAGGACGATTGGAAAATTGGTATTCGAATCGTCGGTTGGATTGGAGCCTTGCTGGTGCTCGTGGCCTATTTGCTGGTTGGGCGAAAGATCATCCGACCGGAAAGCCGAACTTCGGTCATCATGAACTTGGTTGGAGCTGCATTCCTGGCGATCGACACATTGGATCAGGAAGCCTATCCTTCCTGTGCACTTAACGTGATCTGGGCCCTGATCGCGGTTTGGAATCTGTTTCCCGTAAAACGTGGCCCAGCCAATCTAAGGCCTTCGAGCGAAGGTTAGCTTGGACAACCCAGCATGTCAGGCGAGTCGAATACCGATACAACAGGCCTCTTGGAGCGAGATATGAAATTTCACCGGTTGGTAGGAATCAGTTGCTGCAGCGTTTTCATGGCCCTTTGTGCGAGTATGCTGAACGAGTGCGACGCTCAGGACAAGCCAAAGCTGCGAGTTGGTTATGCACATACCGAAAAAGAGGCCCGGAATGAGCTGAAGGCAATGCTTGCCGGTCATCCTGACCTAAACAGCTGGAAAACGAGGCGGGCACTTATCCGGAAGGAAATCTTGAAAGGGGCTGGCCTCGAACCGTTGCCAAAGCGATCGCCGCTCAAAGTCATATCAAAAAACCATCGCAAGTACGATGGCTATTCCGTGACAAGCGTCGCGTTTCAAAGCTCACCCGGTTTTTACGTCACAGGCTCGCTTTACCTGCCAACCGAATTTAAAGGCGAGCTCGCCGGCATCCTTTGCCCGCATGGTCACGGAGGCCGTTTTCGAGAGTCACGGCAGATGCGGTGCGCCGTTTTGGCAAAAATGGGCGCAGCTGTTTTTCAATACGACATGGTTGGTTACGGAGATACGAAGGACGCCGGCTGGAATCACCGCCGGACACCGCAGGTGTTGCGCTTGCAAACTTGGAATAGCATTCGCGCATTGGATTATCTGTTAACGGTGCCCAAAGTCGACTCGACACGCATTGGAATGACCGGATGTTCAGGGGGCGGTACTCAAACATTTATTTTGACGGCAATTGACGATCGGATCAAAGTTTCAGTTCCCGTTTGTCAGGTGTCGGCCCACTTTTTTGGTGGCTGCGTCTGTGAGAGCGGGATGCCGATTCATTGGAGCGAACGCCATAAGACAAACAATGTTGAGATTGCCGCACTCGCGGCTCCACGACCCATGCTTTTGATTTCCAATGGGAAAGATTGGACCAAGAATACTCCGAAAGTTGAGTTTCCATTTTGCCAGTCCATTTACAAACTGTACGACCAAGAAGGGAATGTTCAAAACTCGCATTTCCCTGACGAAGGCCACGACTATGGCACGAGCAAGAGAATGGCGGCCTATCCGTTTCTCGCCAAGCACCTCAAACTTGATCTCGAACTTGTGACCAGCAAAGAAGGAAAGATCGACGAGTCATTTGTGACGATTGAATCTCGAAAGCAAATGCTTGTTTTTGAAGGCAAGTTTCCGGCGGATGCGGTCAAGCCCAACACGGCTTTGCCGAAACAGTAACCCTTGCGCGAATCGTTGACCCTTAATTCACCCTCGCTTCGCCCCGTCTCGATCAATCTGCCATCCATTTGATACCAATGAAAACCTGGTTCCTATTTATTCTGAGAGTTGCTTTTGCGTTGCTGTTCTTTGCGACAGGTGCGCTTAAGCTCTATGACTGGAAAGAATTCTCGGAGACCGTGGGTGACTTCGGGATTGTTCCTGACGTTGCGGTCATTCCGGCGACGCTCTTTATTATTTTCGGTGAGTTGATCGGTGGGCTCATGCTCTTGCTTCGCCCGCGAGTTGCCGCCTGTTGGTTGGGGGGGCTCATCGGTGTCTTCATTGCCGCAATCACCTATGGTATCGCCATTGGACTGGACATTGACTGCGGCTGTTTTGGACCCGCATTCCAAATCCCCTTGGCTTATCAAATCTTGATTGATTTAATCATATTAAGTGGACTTGTCCTCATTTTCATTTTGGCTTCTCCCAAGCAAGCTCGTCAGGAGTGACTTTCCGATGAATCGATTCGTTTTTTTGTTCTCTGTCGTTGGGTTGGCGCTTGCCGTCACTGGATGTGGAACCAACAAATTCCAGCAGGAGCTGGCGACCGAAGAGTCCGCGATCAAGCTTTACAACGAAACGGCCGCTGGAAAGTACGAGTTGATATCCACCGAAGAGCTCCATGACTTTATGGAGGAAGGAAAAGACGCGCTGATCGTCGACGCCATGCCTGCCGCTGCCAGTTACGACAAGGGCCATTTGGAAGGCGCCGTCAACTTTGAGTTTCCAAAGGAAGTCATTGAAGAGTGGAACAAGGACACGATGGGCGAACGCACTCGTGAACAGTACGAGGCTTTGCTAGGTAAGGACAAAAACCGAACGATTATCGTGTATTGCGGTTTCGTCAAATGCGCTCGTTCACACAATGCGGCCATCTTTGCCCAGGAACTGGGATACAAAAACGTTAAGCGTTTTCCCGGCGGCATTCACGCATGGCGCGGGGCAGGGTACAAGCTGACGACAGAATAGCCTTTGGCCTATTCTTCAAATGATTCGACGAACGTCTTGCGAATCTCACGCAACTGTTTCCAGATCTTTGCGTCGTCCTTTGCCGGTGAAGCGCAAACAAACAAATAGTTCTTTTTGTTTTTCTTGTCGGCAAAGGCGGTCATTTCCAGGTTCAGCTGTTGCCCTTTGTTTGTCACAAAAGGCTCAATCCATTTCAGCTGGGCAGCAAATTGCTTGGCCTTGGATTCCTTGTCGTCACCAGAATCAACGGATTTAATTTTGATGCTGAAGCGACTGGTGTCCAAAGCATCTTTGTCGGCGGATACTGCTTTCGCGAGCCCTCGATAGTACGCGAGCATTTCAGATTCGATTGTGGCTTTGTCGAACTTTTGATCATCACTAACGGCCATGTAGAAAACGTAAGAGAAGAAATCGTCCTTCTCAACATTGAACATGCCGGGCGCGAATCGAATGACTTCGAAACCGGTAAGTTTCATGTCTTTGGCAAAAGGCGCGGGGAGCTTGATTGTCTCGCCACGCCAACCTTCGGGAGTCTTGATAGCCTTCGCGTTAGCCTCCGGGTCTTCTTGTTGTACGTTTTCTTGACCGATCGCCGTAACCGGCAGCGTGAAACAAGCAATCGTCAATAATACTGCAAACGCTTTCGATACCATTTTTGATCCCTGGTTGATGATCCCGATAAATCAGTTGTCTAGATTCAAGCTTCGTCGACTGGTGCGACGCGAACGATGTTTCCGGAAACGTTCTGCACAATGACCGTCGCGTTCTTCTCAATCAAACGACCGTCGGTAATGACATTGACAATCTCATCGCCAAACTGTGCTTTTCCGGTTGGCATTAATTCGGTCAACGCTTGACCATGTTTGCCATGCAGATGGGCCAAGTTTACGACCGCTTCTGGGTCATTCAATAGTCCGTCCGCCGTATCTTTCGACGGTGGTGTCAGCATCAAGCGTTTGAGAACCGGCATATGCGGCAAGAATTTCCGAAAGACCACCATGGCAGCAATGCTCCCGCCTCCCGCGCCGATCACCATCATTAGCGACGCCGGAAGCTGCCGAAACTCTTCCGAGTTTCTGGGAATGATGAACGACTGGGAAGCAAGGACAATCGAGATGACCACCATGACCAATCCACCGAATCCAAAAATGCCCAGTCCAGGGATCACGAAAATCTCCAGCAGAATACAAATTACACCGGCGACAAAAAGAATGATCTCCAACCAGTCAGCGTTTCCATCGAGGAACTGACTCCAGAAAAACAGGACGAGCAACATGGCTCCAATGAACCCTGGAACCCCGACGCCCGGTTGCGACATCTCCGAAGAAATGAAAAACATGGCGCCAAACAA
>CAYSXI010000237.1:5761-6696 GCA_964434955.1 uncultured Pirellulaceae bacterium | reverse complement strand
CTTGCTTGACGAAATCCTGCAAGGCACGAATTCCGGAGAAAGGCATATTGCGGTGACTCAGGTCGTCCAATCGCTGATTCGAAGTGGGGCCATCGGGGCCATCTCCACCCATGACCTCGAGTTGGCCAACGATGGAAGCCTCGGAGAACTTTGCGAAACCGTGCATTTCCGCGAGCACTTCTTTGAGAAAGATGGCAAAGAGGTCATGGAGTTCGATTACGTCATGCGGCAAGGCGTTTCGCCGACCACCAATGCATTGAAATTGTTGAAGTTAGTCGGGTTGAACGTCGACGAAAACGCTTAGCCGATAGTCGTATTTTCGTTTAAAGATAGGGATTGGTTGCCGGCTGAGCGAGAACCACTCGCTTGCGCTTCGTGCTTGTACGGGTGCAAGGTGAAATGCGCTTTGGATCGACTGGTGCGCGTTATACACTCGCTTGCGCTTCGTGCTCGTATGGGATCTGCGACCGTTCAGATTCGTTCACGCGGGTAGGGAACGCTCGATTCGGAAGACAGGACGAGTCCCATCTGTGCCGAGTATCATGCTTCCGGTTTGCACGCCACGCTCGGAACCACTCGCTTGCGCTTCGTGCTCGTATGGGTGCAAGGTGAAACGCGCTTTGGATCGAATGGTGCGCGTTATACACTCGCTTGCGCTTCGTGCTTGTATGGGTGGGAACCGGGTGGGGTGCTGGATTGGGGTGGGAACGCGTAGATTTCCTGGGTGGGTGCAACGTTGCATTCACGTATCGCAATTCCATTTGCAGCTACCAAGGCCTAATGATGCACGAACTTTTCCAGTTCCTTGGTACCTTCCATGCCCAAGATGTGCTTCAACTGAAACCGGAACTGCTCCATCAAGGAAAATTGAACACGTCGTTCCAGGACCGACTCCGGACTCTCACGGATCACGTCCAGCACGCGCAAAGTCAATG
>CAYSXI010000237.1:0-5747 GCA_964434955.1 uncultured Pirellulaceae bacterium | reverse complement strand
CTTCATCACGCGCTGGCCATCGAACGATAAATCACCAAGCAAATGGGCACCTTCCAATAGATCAGAACGCGCCTGATCGGCAATGACCTGAACCATCCGATCGAAACCGGGGCCTCCGCGTCCCAGACAAAGATCACTCACCCGGCAGTCATATTCCGTTAACAGCTCGGTTGGGAAAAAGACACGCCCCCGTTTGACGTTGCTTGCGGTTCGACTGAGCATTTGGGAAACGGCAATGGCCTGTCCGATTTGCTCAGCCCGGCGTTCATTTGACTCAACGTCGCCATGATCGTATTCGACGATCTGGCCGATTGCCTGAATAACGGGCCCACCAATGAGTCTCGCGAATTCTTGCAGCTCATCCAGCGTCTTGAACTCCCGACGAGACAGCCAATACTCCACACCTTCCAGCATGTTGACCAGATACTTGCGATCGAGTCGAAACTTGTGAAACGTATCGAGAAGTGCGACTAGCTTTGCCGAGCGGTACTTTCCGTTGAACCAGTCACGATTTTCGTCGCGCCATTCATTCTGGATCTCAGCCGCTTCCTTCGAACCCTGATCCAAATTTAACAGCTGCCAGCAGCGACCGGAAAATGTCAAGATTGCCCAGACGCCGTACTTTTGATGCCCGGACAAGTTGGAGAACGCCCATTTGAATTCATCAAAATTTTCGCGAACAAAATCGCGACACTGTTGGTACCCCTTGAGGACCGTTTTTTCCGTGGGCTTCAAATAGGTTTCGGTGGATTCCGCCTGAATCATTTTTGCTCGCCTGTGTTCCGTTGACAGAATCCCTTGAAGATAACCGAAAAAATCCGGATTCCAAATTGGCCCGAGGATTTTTCACGTCGAATTCAAGTTACCTGCCAGCGGATGGGACAGTTAGTTAAGATGGACAGGAGAAGGAGATTCGCATGAAAATTATTTTGGCAAGTCCTCGGGGCTTTTGTGCCGGCGTTAACATGGCCATCGAAAGTCTCGACCTGGCGCTCAGGGCACTCGGGCAACCCATCTACGTTTATCACGAGATCGTCCACAACAAATACGTCGTGGAATCATTCCGCGACAAAGGCGCGGTTTTCGTGGATGACCTCGAGGAAGTCCCCGAGGGTTCGAATCTGCTTTTTAGCGCGCATGGGGTCTCACCGGAAATTCGAAACATCGCGAAGCAGAGAAATCTGAACGCAATCGATGCTACCTGTCCGTTGGTGACGAAGGTCCACTTGGAAGCAATCAAGTTTGCTCGCGAGGGATACACCATTTTTCTGATCGGCCATGAAGGGCATGACGAAGTCCTCGGTACGATGGGCGAAGCCCCCAATTCGATGATTCTTGTTGAAACAGAAGAAGACGTCGACAAGCTTGAAATCGCCGATGATGCCAAAGTCGCTTATCTGACGCAGACCACTCTATCGGTGGATGATGCCAACCGAATCATCAACCGGTTGCGGCAGCGTTTTCCGAATCTCCACAATCCTCCGAAAGACGACATTTGTTACGCGACTCAAAATCGACAGGAAGCCGTTCGCATCCTTGCACCCGAAGCAAATATTTGTCTAGTTCTCGGTTCCCAGAACAGCTCCAACAGTCAGCGCCTGCGTGAACTGGCCATGGAAAACGGAATCGATTCGCACTTGATTGACGGACCACAAGATATCAATCTCGAATGGTTCTCACCCGATCACACGGTTCTCATGACAGCGGGAGCCAGTGCTCCAGAAACCGTGGTTAACCAATGCATCGATCTCCTGGTCGACAAGTTTGATGCAAAAGTGGAACCGCGCGTCATCCGGACGGAAGAAGTGCATTTCCCATTGCCCAAGGTGTTGCGAGCGTTGCAACCGAAGTAGTGGTTGCCAAATGGCATTGATACCCGACGGCTTTAACGGGGCTTTCGAGGGATCTTTTTGTTGGGCCTGCGGGCGTCCAACTCGGCAGCTGCGATATTCTTGAACGACAGGTCCGTCGTCGGATCGTGGCCTTGAATCATGATCGTTCCGGCCTCCAATCGCAGTCCTCGTCGGGGATTCTTGTCTCTCTTTCGCTTGTCCGCCCAATCGCAAACTTGTAGACCGTTCACCCAAACCGACACATGCGGTCCGACCGCAATGATCGTTTTGTAGAACCACTCTTCGTCTCGAGCATTGACACGTCGGGCATTTTGCCGCCGAAAAATACCGCCGGTGCCACAATCGACCGGGAGCTTGGCGTCATCGTTCTTGATCGCGTTTTGAATCTGACTTTCGTAGCCATTCATTTTCTCACCGGGAATACACCGATAAAAGATCCCGGAATTCAGACCCTGGTCATTCGTTCGACAGGCGATTTGAAAAACAAAATCCGCGAAGGAATCTCGAGTCTCCAGTTGCCCGACCCCATCTCGCACCTGCAACAATCCATCCCGAGCTTCAAATTTCGATCTCATTTCGGGATAGGATTTCCAGCCATCGAGATTTTTCTCGTTGAACAGGCGATTGAGCCCAAGCGGTTTGAGACGAATTTTCCGGAACTCGATTTTGCCCGAATTGTGTTGCAGTCCAATGTAGCCACGTCCCAAAGGACTCTTATCCTCGTATTCACAAACCGTATCACCATTTCGCTTCACGGTAACATTCTTTCCGTCGGCGACGATTTCCAACTCTTCCCAGTCCTGGGCGGCCCGACGATCCGTGGCTTTTTTCCGCGCTACCAGTGAGCCGGTTGGAAAAGGATTGTCGGCAGGCGCGATGTTGATTTCGTAGCAATCGCCTTCTGGATTCATGGGCTTGGGACTTGTCCGAATGAATACGCCGCTGTTCGTGCTTTTTTCCGCCCGATACTCAAGTCTCAAAATGAAGTTGTCAAACTGGCTCGTCGTTCTCAACAAACCGACTTCGCCTTCGTCGGCCGAGATGACGCCGTTCTCAAACTTCCAGTTGACTTTGGCCTCAGGTTTCCAGCCAAACTTTGTCGAGTCGTCGTAAAGCGCAATCCATCCTTCCGCGACCTCCTCTTCTGAAAGTCCGGCCGGACGAATAATTTTCGCAACGCGGGTTTCGTTGCCGCTTGCCTGCCAGGCATCGACGCAACTCGGATTCACAAGAAGAATCAACCCAAGAACAAAACTCAAAAGGCTCGTCAAACGCATTCCTGTCTCCAGCGAATTGGAATGCTCTATTTTACTCCAATAACCAATTCCTTGTTATCGACCCACCCGATCGGAATCCGTTCCGGCTATTGTCCCGGTCCAACATCTTTTTCATCGGGCAAATACAAGAACACGGTTTTAGGCAAAGGAGTGAATTGCCCGACGGTGACACCTCCTTTTTTCAGTCCACGTCCCACCCAACTATTGCATGTATTAAAGAAGTGATAATTTCCGGCTCCTTCGAAAAACGCATCATTGTCGTTGTAGCAAGCGCCAATAATCTCCTCGGGCCGATCGGCGGACGTCTCAAAGGATTGCTTGATGTACCCCACAATCGCCTGAAACTGTTTCGGAGATACACGCACCTTCCGGGCATTTGGCCAAATCTCGGTGGCGTTCGTTAGAGCACTGACATGGACGGCCGTTTGCGAGGGCAAAAACAACGCGTTGAGTGCCGTGGTTGATTTGAAATCGGACCAGGTGGGCGTATCGACGAAGAATGCTCGATCTCCCCAGCCAAAAGCAAGAAACTCCGCGTCGTTTAGCTGACCTTCGATTGCCGAACCTTCAAGAAATGAATGCCACCGGGATGCCTCCTGATTTGGAAGAATCAACTCGGCGTGAACGTCATTCGAAACCACGTAAATTTCGATTCCGTTTTCCGGTGCCGGCTGAAAATCTCGATTGACGGGAATCAACCCAATCATCAACACGGTTACGTAAACAAAAAGTAATGTGAGAATCACCTTGCCGCATTGGATTGAGCGACGAATCGTCCACTTCAGGCATTGGGTCAGTTTCGACATGGCGTTTGCTCGCAGCTACAATTTTTCAAAACGCAAGATAACGTTTTATCAGGAATTCGATCCGAATCGACAGCGAAAAATTCCACCCAAAAACTCGGATTTCTACAAATGGCAAAAAAGCGGGGAGGTGGAGGCAAAGTTTGAATCCCGGTATGCTGTTTGGGCAAAAATGATCCAACCTTGAAAGTCTTATGGCTCGTCAGAAAACGCTGTCCGAAAGCAATCACCGGCTCTACCTGCTCGACGCGATGGCGCTCATTTACCGCGCCCACTTTGCCTTGATTCGGAGCCCTCGTTTCACCAGCTCGGGAACCTGTACATCGGCGGTTTTCGGCATGACCAATACGATCCTGGATCTGATTCGAACCCAAGAGCCGACACACCTGGCAATCGCATTTGACACTTCGGATCCCACGGAACGGCATGAAAAATTCCCCGAATACAAGGCGCAGCGCGACGCATTGCCCGAGGACATCGCAGAACAGCTGCCAATCGTCGACCGGTTGATGGACGCACTGAATATCAAGACGTTGAGGGCCCCCGGCTTCGAGGCCGACGACATCATCGGCACATTGGCCAAGAAAGCGGAAAAGGATGGCTTTCAAACCTGGATGGTGACCCCCGACAAAGATTACCAGCAACTTGTATCGGACGATATTTTCGTATTCAAACCGGGGAGACAAGGTTCCAATTTCGAAATCATGGGGGTCCCGGAAGTACTTGAGAAATGGAAGATTCAACGAGTCGACCAGGTCATCGATATCCTCGGCCTGATGGGCGACGCCAGTGACAACATTCCCGGCGTACCCGGAGTCGGAGAAAAAACGGCTCAGAAATTAATCGAAAAGTTTGACTCGATTGAAGGATTGCTTGCCAACACGGATCAACTCAAAGGAAAACAAAAGGAAAAAGTCGAAAACAATGCCGATATGGCAAGGCTCTCACGCGAGCTTGTCACCATTCGACTCGACGCGCCGGTCGATCCCGATTGGTCCGAGTATAAACTTCAAAAACACGACAATGAGAAGCTCAAGTCGTTGTTTATGGAGATGGAGTTTGACACATTGGGAAAACGAATATTCGGCAAGTCGTTTTCGTCAGCCGCGACCAGGACGGCCGTCATTCGTGAGAAACGGGAAAAAGAAATTCAGGCCACGTTGTTCGACGAACCGGTTCAGGAAAAAACCATCGAATCGGTGAAAACGAACTACCAGGCAATCAAAACAGAAGCTGAGCGGGCGAAGCTAATAGAACAACTCATGAGCCAGGACTCGATCTGTTTCGATACGGAAACGACCGGTATGGATCCGCGCGAAGCCATGCCGCTCGGAATCGCTTTTTCAATCCAACCGGGTGAAGCCTTCTACGTCGATTGCAGCCAGTCCGATGACCAGGCACGCGAAGTACTCGAGCAATTCCGGCCGATTTTCGAGAACGAAAACATTGAAAAAGTCGGGCACAACCTCAAGTACGATGTTTCGCTGTTGAAGTGGCATGGAATCAATGTCAAAGGCAAGCTCTTCGACACGATGCTTGCGCACGCGATGAAAGAGCCGGAGATGAATCACGGGCTCGACTACTTGGCCAAGTTATATCTTGGTTACCGCCCCATCCCGACAAGTGATCTGATCGGCGAAAAAGGCAGCGAACAAAAAAACATGCGTGATGTGCCGTTTGACCAACTCGTCGAATACGCGTGTGAAGACGCGGACATCACCCTTCAAGTGAGCCATGTCATTCGGCCCGATATCGAGAATCGTGGAGTCAGCAAGGTTTGTTACGACGTGGAATGCCCATTGATCCGCGTCCTG
>CAYSXI010000236.1:0-6734 GCA_964434955.1 uncultured Pirellulaceae bacterium | reverse complement strand
GCCGGCTGCCAAGCTAACCCACCCAACATGAAGTCGGATAAATGGTGTTGTGATCGCCCCAACCCACCATGTTTGTAAGCCGAGAATCATGAGCCAGGCATAGCTGACGCCCAAGAGAATTCCGATCGCGGCGCCCAGCATCGAAACGAAACTCATTTCGATCGTCCAAACGCGAATGATCTTGCCGCGCCGCAAGCCAGAAGCCGAGAGGATTCCAAGTTGATTGAGCCGTTGTTGCAGGCTGAGGCGAAACAAGATCGAAACCAAAATCAACGCGGCGACGATCACGAACATGCTCAATGAAAGGAACAAAACATCAAATGGCGTTGAGCCGGACGATGCCGCTAGTCCATGCCGTTTGACCGGAATGACGTCCAAGTTAAAGTCCGATTTGCCAGAGCCGGCAATTTCATCTTGAAGAATCTTGCGAATTTGCTCTTCATCTCGCCCGCGAACTTTCACTCGAAACGACGTTGTCGATCCAAATCGACTGCTCCAAAGTTTGCGACCGGTTTCGGTCGACACAAATGCTTTTGGCGTTGTCCGGAAAAAGTCCCAATAGTCGTTGTCTTCTTCTTCAATGCCGGGCGTCTCGAATGGCAAATCCCAGTTGTCGACCGATTCAGCATCGGTCAAACCAGGGACATCAGGAGTCAGGTCGGGATCGTTCGCTAACGTTGGTCGCTTTGAAAATGTGGGTTTGGGCACCGCCACAGGCGCCGGTTGCGCATTTGAGCCAAATTCGTTGTCGGGACGAACGAGTTTGGCAATGTTTACCAGCTTCAGCTTGACCGTCCGTTCGACTTCATTTCCGTCAGTGGTTTCCGGTTCGAAAAAGGTAAGCTCAATGGTGTCACCCGGTTTCGCATTGAGTTGCTCGGCCGTCCATTGATTGAGAACAATTTCGTTTTCACCAAGCGACCGAATGGGCTTGTTGTCCACGCTCGAAATCGGCGAAAAATCGTCGTCGAAATCAATTGCCGTAACCATCGAAAAAGGAATGGGCCGGGCAGCATCCTGTTTGTCGAGAGCGATCCGGTTGGCCAAATACGTGAAAACGGGTTTGGCTTCGGGGAATGCGCTGCGGGTTACTTCCGACAACTGATCGGACATGATCATCTGGTCTGAAGAAATACTGAAATAGTCATAAATTTTTTCAGCATTGTCTCCTTGCTTGAACGTCTCGGTGACCCGCTTGACGCGAATATCCAAATCTCCCAGCGTTGGTTGCAATGCTTGTTTGAGTGCTTGCGTGGACCCTTCGTCGGGCGGTGACTGCGAGTTCTTGCCCTTCAAAAAAACGACGTTGACCTGATTGAAGTCCTGTTTGTTCTTGAATTCGTCGGGCCCCAGAATCTCCTGCAGTAACTTGAGCGGCAGAAATGCGTTACGTGGCGGAAGTTGAGTTGGGTACATCGAAAAACGCCCCAGGCCCTCGTCATCGATAATCTTTACGACTTCGAGGTCGCCCAAAAACTCAACCAGATCCTCTTTTTCACCCAGCGGACTGTCGCCAGCAATTCGGCCTTGAACTGGCAGTTGAATGGAGACTGTAACGGGGTTTTCAGAGTCGACCGAATCAATGCCCAATTCATCGGCCAGGGTCCGATTCAGAATGACCTGCTCACCTTCCAACGGGGCAATTCCTGTTTCATCTCCGATTCCGAGCGACCAAAAATTCGGGCCACAACCGTATAGTCCAACCCCGACAACCTGAATTGGATCATCGCCTTCTTCAAACTGGACCGAGCCATTGGGAAGCATGATTGCGGGAACCGCCTTCTCATAGTTGGCCTTAAACGCCTCCGTTTGCTCAAGTTCCTCGGCAAGTTTCGCGCGAAAAAATGAGCGGCCACGAATCACCTCATCGACGCCAGCAAGTCGCTGCAAAGTCAGTTCGCGCAAACTGGCGCGCATCGAATCACCAACCATCAGTGCGCCGGTCAAAACGGCGGTTGCCGCGGCCACGCCCAGGACAATCGAAAGATTGGGCCGCCAGAAAAACCGCAAGCTTTGAATCGCAAGTCGAAACAAATTCATGGTCGATTACTTTCGATTAGGTTGCTGCGGAAGAATTCGAGGAAACGTCGATCAACTTGCCATGATCCAGACGTCGAGTTATCTCAAAGCTCGAAGCCAATTCGGAGCTGTGGGTGACACAAATCAAAGTGGCATTCTCCTGCTTGGGAATGTCGAGCAGCAACTCACCGATTTTGTTGGCCGTGTCCTGGTCAAGGTTTCCCGTGGGTTCATCCGCCAAGAGTAGTTGTGGCTTCAACATCAATGCCCTGGCAATCGCAACTCGCTGTCTCTCACCCCCCGACATCTCGCTCGGGCGATGATCCATACGCGAAGCCAATCCAACGCGATCCAAAAGTGATTTTCCTCGCTCGACCGAGTCGTTTGTCGTCGAGCCCTTGGCCAAACATGGGACCAGAACGTTTTCAATGGCGCTCAGCTGCGGCAGCAGGTAATGTTCCTGGAATACGAATCCAATCTGTTGATTGCGAAACTCGGCCAACTGAGAAGGAGAAAGTTCAAAGGGGTTGGTTCCGTCAAGGTTCACTGAACCTGAGGTTGGCTCATCCAACGTGCCGATGATGTGGAGCAGCGTGCTTTTACCGCATCCACTGGGGCCGACGATCGCCAAATTGTTGCCGGGCTCCAATTGCAAATCGACGTTTTGCAAGACCCTGAGGGGCTCCGTCGGTGTTGGAAACTCTTTGGACAAACCTTTAACGACTAACATGCAGCCCCCAAGTTCTTCGTGAAGTCAGTGTTCGTTTGATGTAAGCGGCAAATGAAACCTTGATTCTTGTTTGATTCGGTTTGATTTGCGACAGGGAAAGCTCCGATTTGTTGCGGTTCAGGCAGAAACTTCCGTCAGTAGCGCCAATGAACCAAGCCCATAAAAAGTGTACTCGCAGTCGGCGACTTCATCCCAGGTAGCAGCGCGGAAGCCTCCCTGCGGCATCTGTTGCTCCTGCACAAATTGGGCCGCACGTTGAACGTCCAATTCGTGAAGGGCTCCCAGGTCGGCCAAGGTCAACATGCCGGTGAACGTGCTTAAAACGTCGGCGATTGGCATCTTCGTATTCGCCCGTAGTCCGCCTTCTTCCGTCTGCATGTCTAACAGGAATTCGATGACGCCATCTTTCACGTAGTCTGAGATTTGATCGAGTATCCGCAGCGTAGCGACGGCTGCTGCGGTTGGGTTGGTTCCTGCCCGCTTACTGGCTTTAATCTCCCGGAACCCGCCCTCTTCGTCTTCCCGACTCAAAAGAAACTCAACGATTTTTTCCGGCTGCTCGACCGGCCGTTCAATCAGTTGCAAACAAAGCACGACCAGGAACGTGTGGTAGGTGCTTCCGGCCCGCCCTTCGATTCCCTTGGCAAACCCTCCATCATCTCGACGAAGCGAATTCAGGAAATCGGCCGTTTGATCCGCCCAGTTATTCGAGGCTTCCGCAAACACGTCGATGCCTGCCGAAACGCGAAGCAAACTGGAAGCATAAATCAGTGAAAAAAAGTCGACGATCGTTTCATGTTTGGCGAGACGACTGGTTACAAAGCCAGCGGCGTTTTCGGCAATCTGGCCATAGAGTTCGCCTGTGATGGAAAGGCCGCGTAAAGCGAACGCCGTGTAGTACAGATCGCTTTCTCCCTGTTTTCCACCGAAGCCGCCGTCTGCTTGCTGTGACTGTTTCAAGAACGCACCATTCTGCTCTCGAATGGTTTCAGGAAGCCTGGCAATTCCTCCCGCCAGTCGAATCGTCAGTTCTTGCAGATACTCAGACATGTCGAAAGTTGCCAATGATTTTTGCGACGAGCAATGATTTTTGCGACTAGCTTGGAATCTCGAGAAACGGTTCGACCAAGCTTCTAATTTCTTCCGGTATGGTTACCGAATTCAACTTCCGACCTTCACCGACTTCACAACATACGGTGGTGATTTTTCCTGTCGCGATTTGTTCGTTGTCGCGAAAGAAGCAAAATCCGAATTGGAGACTCTTGGTGCCGATTTTCAAGACTCGCACCTGGATCCGGATGATTTGCTCAAATTTTATTGCGACTTTGTAATCGCACTCGGCCGATACACGCGGCCAGCTTAGTGTGGCGTCCCCCGTGCGATGAACCACGCTGGTCCCAAGCGAACGCCAGAAATCGTGTTCGGCTTGTTCCATATAAGCAAAGAAAACCGAAAAGTGGACGATGCCGGCCGCGTCCGTATCGCGGAACTCAACTCGGCGTTCGAATTCGTGTACTTTTCCCATACTCTGTTCTACTGATTTTCTTGGGTCGCAGTTCAATTGGAATCAAAGTTGCGAGTTCAAAAAAAGAGGCCTGCCGAACTCGACAGGCCTAAATGATGGATCGTTAAACGATTGATCGTTTGTTAATCGTCCGACTCAACTTCGATGGATTTCCATCGGGAAGGTTGGGCGACTATTCACCCTCGTAAGGCATCAAAGCCATAAAACGAGCGCGTTTGATTGCCTGAGTCACTGCGTGCTGACTCACCGCCGAGCAACCAGACTTACGTCGCCCCACGATTCGGCCGTGACGATTGACCAACTTTTTCAGAAACTCAACGTCCTTGTAATCGACATACATGGGACGTGGTCGTTCGCCATCAACGTACAACGGATCTTTTTTGGGCGTTTTTGTTTTTGTTTTTGATTTACGTTTTGGTCGTGAAATTGCCATAAATCTATCTGTCGGACCGTTTTGAATTTCTCTAGTTCTTGCGCAAAGAGCCAATTATCCAAAATCCCGGCTGCTTTGCAAGTGTTAAATTGCCCGGGAAAACGGGCGTTTTCTGCAATCCGCTCATCATGAGCCCAGGCATTTGGGTTTGCAGAGCATTTTCTTCGCGCAGGCAAGGCGGTCACATTTCTTGCACTGGTGGGTCGCCAATTCGGCAAACTCAACGGCGTTCTTTTTCTTGCAACGCTTGGATTTCTTTTTCTGTTTGCACAGTGTTTTCATGATTCACCTGAATCCACATTTTAGTACTCAAGATAAAGATTTTCACCACCGGCGCGGGTGATGGCGGCTTCGAGAACCGGCTTGTCGATGTTTTCGGAAATGAAACGTGTTGAACCGTCAACGAAGCAAAAGTTGACTCCTGCCGGATGGTCGCTGCGAAAGGTGCGATATTCCTGAAAGTCGAACTCACTAACCTGGCCACGAAGATTAAACGTGCCATCGATGTGGGACTGCGAGTTGAACCAATAGCCCTGGGCCCAGGTGTAGTGCCCAAAGGATCCCGGGAATTCCGAAGCGCCAGTCCATCGAACGCTATTGTCAATTTCGCCGAAGAAGATCGTATGGCTGGTTCCGTCACGGAATGAAGAGAACGTCAATCGGTAGCGATCGCCCGGGCCGTTTGGCGCTTCCGCAAAAGCGCCATTCGCAGATGAGCCAACCGTGGGAGGGCGGTAACGCGTCGCGTAATTGATGATGTAACTGCCTTCGCCAAATTCGGAAAACTCACTTTGAAACTGCATCGATGGACAGGAATAGATGTCTAATGGTTGAGACGTTAACTCAATGTTGTTCGGCGAAGAAATCGATTCGTCGAGTCGATACTTCGTGAATCGCTGGTTTTGTTCCACGTAAGGCAAAAGGATGACAAACGTCGAGCCGAGCGTATTGAAATCGCCGGTTCCTAATTTGGGTGGCGGCAAGTACTTTCGCGATGACTCATAGTTCATTGCGGAAATACCAATCTGTCGAAGATTATTGAGGCATTGGGATCGCCTTGCTGCGGAGCGAACTGCTTGAGCGGCAGGGATTAGCAACGCGATCAGAATCCCAATGATCGCGATCACAACCAGCAACTCAACCAGTGTAAAGGCTCGACATTTTGTTTTTAAGAACATGAAATCTTCCTAAAGAAGGACCCCGCGACCGAAGCCGCGGGATCCAAGCGACATTGGGTGGGGGAACCTAGGACTGTTTGCGACGTCGGAGCCAAACAAGTCCTAAAACCGCGCTGGTAACCAGAAACGAAGACGGTTCTGGTACGGCCGAGGTTATGTCGTAGGAAGATGACGTATTGAAATAAGTGGCTTTCGCGCCCGCCAAGGATTGATGCTGTCCCGTGCCGGTCACGTCAATCGTATAACTCGCACTGCCGGCGAGGCCTTGCCATTCGGCCCAGTAAAAGTTGTATGGGAAACCGCCAATCGAGGCCCTTTGTCCCAGGTTGATCAACTGATCCGGGTTTTGCCCATCGAGCGTAAAATTGGTTTCGGTCAACGATGGAGAAACGGCAACCTGAATTGTAATACTCGTATAACCCTCGCTGGTCTTCAGGCCGTCCAATTCAAAAGTCCAGGTTGGTGTCGAGAAAAACGAGTACAGATTGGCGGTACTTGTGATCACGCCGCCAGGCGTCACCGCCAAGCGGCCGATGCCCGTTCCGTCAATCATTTGATCGGGTTCATGGGGGCCGGAATAAGGGGTGCCGGTTGTTCCAAAATCATCCCAGCCAAACTCGCCATCAAAGCTGCCTGCAACCGGAACGAAAGACTCAATCGTGTCTGCCTGAATGTTCGTCGAAAGCATTGCCAGGCAGGCAATCAATCCGCCAATCAGAATCCGCGATTTCATTAAACGAAAGTAAAATTCCTGCAAGCGCGTACCTATGGACATAGGTGTTCTCCAAAGAAAAAAACCACAAAAGAAGTGCCGAAAGGACTCGTTCCGTTGGCGTGGCTGGCGAAAGA
>CAYSXI010000235.1:0-6791 GCA_964434955.1 uncultured Pirellulaceae bacterium | reverse complement strand
TTAGCGAAGCATGTCAGAACAACTTCGAAACTTCCTGATCTTGGGCTGGCTGTTGTTCACAGCCGGTCTTTCTGTTTTTTGGTGGGCACTTGTCCCGCTAGAGAAATGGAACATCGCGCAAACCACGCTTCTATTCGGTGGACTAAGCGGCTTAATCGCTGTCCCGATTGGGTTTTCACTGTCTTGGGCACAGTTTCGGATTCAAAGTTTTTGGGTCACCCTGGCCTTCCTGTTCATCATCTCATTGATCTGGATCCCACTACACTTGCACGTTGCGGTTTGGGATTCAGCCCTGGGCAAACTTGGCTGGCTTCGCCGATTTGGAAATGATATTTCAGCGCCGCTGAGCGGAATGACTTTGGCAATCGTTGTGCAAAGCCTCGCGTCAATTCCCTGGGCGGCCATATTTGGGGCAATCGCGGTACGCAGTTTGGGGACCGATCATGAGCAAGTTGCGTTATTGGACGGGAACCGAATCCAGGTCATGCTCCGTGTGACGTTGCGCCGCTGGCTTCCATTTGTTGTGATCGCATTGTTATGGAACATGGTGGTGGCAAATCGAGAAATTGCCATCAGTGATATTTATCAGATTGGGACATTTGCGGAAGAAGTCTATCTCCAGTTTTCGGGGGGGCGATTCGATTGGTATGGAATTGATCCTTCGACCGGCGAACCCACGAATGATTATGGCATTGCCCCATACTGGCTTCTTACGATTTGGCTGGTCGCAACTTCCATGATCTGTTTGGCTTGGGTTTCACCACGAATTCGTTTTAACCAAACGAATCGCGGGTTGCCGAAATTGCCGCGTTTGCAACGCCATTTATTGGCAGCCTGGGTTCTTGCCCTTTCTGCGACGTTAATTCTCGTTCCAATTATCAACCTCGTAGTACGATCCGGGCAACACACGGTACTGGTTGATGGCAAACCTTCGACCCGGTTTTCGCTTGAGCACTTTTTGGCGACTTTTTACGGAGTGTTCCCCGGCTATTGGGAAGAGATAAGCTGGTCATTGACGTTGGGTATCGGGACTGCCATTGTAGTAACGCTCGTAATGGCGACCGGATTTCTTGTGTTGCGAAATCGTTCTCTAGCTTCGATCGCTGCTCTGGTTTTGGCTTCGCTTAGTTTGGCGACCCCCGGACCGGTTGTGGGGGCCATTGTTGCGAAAACATTTGTCTCGTTTGATTTGGCTTGGGTCCGAAAAATCTATAATACTTCCATTTTGGGCCCACTGATCTCAACCAGTTTTATCTCGATCGGAATCGCCGTCCTGGTTTTGTTTTTTGTTTTCCGCCAGGTTTCCCGTGAATCCATTGAGGCCGGTCAAATTGACGGAGCCAGTTTTCGAGAATCCGTTTTCCGCAACGCGATGGGACAACGATTTTTGGGAATCGGTCTTTGTGGCCTGATTTGTTTCCTGGTCGGATTCGGGGATTTATCGGCAAGCTATATTCCCATGCCTCCCGGCATGGACACGTTGAGCCGTAGCTTGTTGGGGCAAATGCACGCGGGAGTGAATGACATGACCGCGATGCTCAGTTTGGTAAGTTGGCTTTTTAGCGGTACACTTTCAATGACCGCGGTATTTTTGATTGCCAGAATGACGGCCCGTGAAAAGCAGTAGTTGGCTTAGCCGCAAAAGCGGAATTCGGGGGCGTCACTGTCGATGATGGGAAAGACGGATCACAACCGTATCAGGATGAATTATGCAAAACACGACTGATAATGCGAACGATGTTTTTGCTTTTCGCAGCCTGCGTCTGTTCTCGTTCGCGGCGTTACTGATGATTTCATTGCTCAGCACAATCTCCTTGGCTGATGAGATCCAGTTCGAACAGGGCGGCGTGGAATACACGAAACAGGGGCGCGTCTTGGTGGAAGCTCAAGACGGCGGCGTACTTTTCATGGCCAACGATGGCAAACTTTGGCTCGTCCAGGGTTCGGAGTTGAAAAAACGTGAGGACAATGAATCCACCCGGAAACTTCTCGACAGCAAGAAGTTGGGGGAGGAAATCCTCAAGGAAATGCCCGACGGATTCAAAATCTATACCACTAAGCATTTCGTGATTTGCTACAACACGTCGCGCGACTACGCCAAATGGGTTGGAAGTGTCTACGAGCGGCTGTACCGCGGGTTCAACGCGCACTGGACAAGGAAACGGCGATGGAAAATCGAGGACGCGGAAGGCCCGCTTCCGGTTTTGCTGTTTCGTTCCAAGCCGGAATACACGCGTTACCTGAAGAAAGAACTGGGTGACGACGCCGGCGAGACCATCGCATATTACAACTTGTTGACCAATCGTGTTGCCATGTATGACTTGACTGGAATCGAGTCTCCCTCAGATGTTCAGATCAAAAGGTTCGTTTCCAATCGCTCGGCTCACAACATGATTGCCACCGTCGTTCACGAAGGCACTCATCAGTTGATTTTCAACACCGGGATCCAAACCCGTCTTGCCGATTCGCCGTTGTGGGTGAACGAGGGCATGGCCATGTACTTTGAAACCCCCGACCTGACGAACAACAACGGATGGAAAAAAATCGGTGTACTCAACAAACCGCGGCTGCTCCAGTTTCGCCGCAACATGTCGGCCGGCAAGGTTTACGAAATTGAAGACGTGATCCGAAGCGATCAAGTGTTTCGGGATGGTGCCACGGCTTCCGATGCCTATGCCCAAGCCTGGGCGCTCAACTACTACTTGTTTAACAAACATTCGAAAAAGTACGTGGAATACCTCCAACTTCTGTCGGAGAAAAAGACGCTAGTCGAAGTCACGCCGGAAGAAAGACTGAGAGACTTCAAGTCCGTCTTTGGAGATGACACTGCCAAGCTCCAACAGGACTTTTTCACGTATATTCGACGCATTCGGTAGCGGGCGAAGTCGTTCCGCGAAAACCGTTGATCGTAACGCCCAGCAAGCTTGCGCACTTCCTTGGGCATTCTGCCTGAAACAACTGGGCTCCGTTTCTCACTCCCTGCCTGGGATTTTCCCGCTGCGATTTGTAATTCTTGCCACACAAAATCGTTACATTCGAAACAACCCGACCTTTGCGTGCCATGCCCTCGGCAAATCGTTGCGGCTTCAATCCCCCCAACTATACTGAAATCAGATCGATCGAATCGCGATTTCAATGACCCATTTCTAGTCAGCGACTCAACATTTCTTCGCTGTGAACGCTGAGACCTTCAGCCAGAAATCGCACACAAGCAACGTGGATTTACATCATGAGCAATAGCGAAATCTCTTTATGGGATTTGTTTGGCATTCTGCGGCGGCATCTTCTTTTATTCCTTGTCGGAGCTGCTGCTGTTTTCATTTTGGTCGCCGCCGTTACCTTTGTTTTGCCGCGAAAGTACCGCAGCGAAGCCCAACTGCAACTAAAACTCGGACGGGAAAACCTGGGATTGGATCCGGCAACCGCGCTTGCCGACCAAGCCTCCGTTAGCATGGCCCAATCGCCGGACCAGGAAATCAACACCATCGCGAATGTCTTGCGAAGTCGCAACATCGCGGAACGAGTCGTTGAAGAACTGACGCCAGATATCGTCCTTTCCGAGGACGAACCGGGCTTCGTCGACAACTTGATGAGCGACCAGCCAAGCCTTGCCGAAGGGATGTCTCATTACCACACCCTTTCCCGCAACGACCAGGCGATCTGGACAATTCAGGACAAAATCAAAATCCGTCCTGTCAAAGAATCCAACACGATCAAGGTCCACTACGACTGCAAGAACCCGGAGCTTGCAAAAACCATTGTCGACTGCTACGTCAACCAATACATGAAAGAGCATCGTCGGATTCACAATGTCCGCGGCTCTGAAAAATTTCTTCGAGACGTCGTCGCGAAAAACAAAGCGGACATGGAGAAAGATCAAGCGGAGCTTGAGAAAATTCGTGGCGACAAGATGCTCGTCGCCGTGCCCGAACAGCGAGCGGCCATTGTGCAACGTCGCTCGACGGTCAAATCCGATTTGATGACCGCGGAAGTTTCACAACGAGCCGTCGGTGCCGAAGTCAAATCACTTGGGGCCATGCTCAAAAATCTGGATCAAACGATGACGATGGCCAAAACCGAAGGCTCGGGTTCGAAAGCCGCTTCGGAAATGCGTTCCCAGCTTTTTGAACTGGAAATCCAGGAGAAACAGCTGCTCGCGGAGTTCAACGAGAACCATCATCGGGTACGAAATATCCAAAAACAGATTGCTTCTGTCAAGAAAATCCTTGAAGCCGAAGAAAAGCAACGCGCGGACATTGTGGAAGGGCCCTCGCGCGCTTTTATTGAAACCAATCGCAGCCTGATTGAGAAAAAGGCCCAACTGGAGGGAATCAATGAACGTGTCCTTCAGTTGAAGGCCGCGGTTTCTGCCCTGGACCTTGAATTGCAAGAACTGAACCGGAACGAAATTCGAATCGACCAACTTGAAAGTCGAATTTTTGTCGCCAAGTCGAATTACCAAAAGTACCTGGCCGAAGCCGAACAGGCGCGTGTCGATGAGGCGCTTAGCGATTCCGAAATCTCCAATATTCGAATTGTTCCGGCAACGCTTGACCCGTTTCCTGTTTTCCCAATCGTTCCACTCAACCTGGCCATTGGGATGGTGCTCGCCGTGTTTGGCGGAATCGCACTCGCATTTGCCGGCGAATGGAGAATTTCGCGAAAACGTCAACGCCAGGCCGAACCGGCTCGTCGTGAAGCTCCAATCCAAGAGACACGAAGTCGGCCAAAAGTGGAAGCGAGCCCGGAAGAACTGACTCCGGCCGCAGCAACTGCCGCCTCATCCGAAGCGACATCCGGAACGCCGAAACGCCTCCCGCGATAACTTTTTGCCAATCAAGTCTCAATCCTGACCCATGATTGAACTTTTCAAGACAGCTCAGCAGGCAGCCGAACGCAAGCGTTCCGCGTTTGCCCCTGCGCTTTCTGTTTCTGACTCGGAGTCACGCCTGGGCCTTCGCTACCTGGGGCAGCAATTCGCATCCATGTCGCCATTGATTTTTTCCGATGTCGTTGCAGCCATCCTCGTTGCCACTTCGACCTCTCTATTGGCCAACCTGCTTGGATGGAGCTTTGGTTTTTCCTGGTTTGCCTTGACGTGCTATCTGCTAATAACCACAACGGCAAGCCACATGATCCTGGGACTCTATCCCAGTCTTGGACTTCATGCGGCTGTTGAACTCAAACGGCTTATCGTTTCGAACACCATCATCTGCCTTTGCCTGACAGCGACCTGGAATTGGGGGGACCTTCATTGGACCGATCCGATCACATTGATTTGCCTTTGGACATTTTTGTCGATTGTCATTCCGACGCTGCGATCCATTTGTCGGCACACCTCGGCTCGTATTTTCAAATTTACCTTGCAGCCAATCGTCATTATTGGCGGCGGACCGATGGGCGAAGCAATCTTTCGTTCGCTTCAGGCGCGGCCCGCTTGTGGATTCAAACCAATTGGAATTGTGGATGACGCTCATGAGCAATGGACCCATGTCGACCGTCGTCCGGATTGGTATATCGGAACCTATCCCGAGCTCAAAGACATTGCATCCAAACATCATGTTTACTGGGCGGTCGTCACGGATTCTTCCGCGCTGGACGAGAATCGGGACGGCCCGGAGGAAAGTCGGATTTCGCCGGTTGAGATTCCGCATCGTTTGTTTCTCGCAGAAACCGCGTCGTTTGTCCCAACCATGTGGGACCAAGTGGTCACGCTCAACATGGTTCCTTATTTCAAGCAAACTGACCGACTACTTTTACCCTTGCCGCGGCTGGCAAAAAGGATTTCCGACTACCTGATTTGCCTGATGTTGGCGATCGTCATTCTGCCCATCGGGGCTTTCGTAACGTTGGCAATCAAACTGACTTCCAGCGGCCCAATCTTCTTTCGAAGCAAACGAATCGGAAGGGGCAACCGAGTATTCCACATGTTCAAGTTCCGCTCCATGTATACCGACGCGGAACTTCTCTTGGAGCAACAACTCAACGATTGCGAGGAATCCAAAAACGAATGGAAATCCAGCAAAAAGTTGAAACGTGACCCGCGAATCACACCCATCGGCCGACTTCTGAGACGAACGAGTCTCGATGAGCTCCCGCAGATCCTGGATGTGCTGCGCGGAAAAATGAGCTTGGTTGGGCCTCGCCCGATGCTGGTTTCCGAGCCCGACATGTACGGTCCTGACTATCTCCTCTATTGCCGAATGCGACCGGGAATCACGGGGCTATGGCAAGTTTCCGGGCGTAACAACACGTCGCACGAACAACGCGTGCAGCTGGTTTCCTATTACGTTCAAAATTGGTCGCCCTGGCTGGATCTTTACATTCTTGCCAAGACATTCAAAGTCGTCACCACCGGTGAAGGCGCCTACTAGTTCGAATTGAATCTCCATGACTGACCACCCAAAAAATGAACCTTCTTCAGCGCTAGGCGGCATCGCATCCCGCCTGCGCCGCGGAGGCATCTGGGTTTTCCTGGGACGGTCGATGGGGATGGGTACGGTCTTTGCAATTACCGTGCTTCTTGCCAAGAACTTGAATGACGCTTCGTTCGCGAATTACGTGGTGACGGCAAGTCTTGTTACTTTGACCGGCATGATGGCGATGTTCGGCTTGAACTACCTGATGTGTCGGATGATTGCCGCGGCATTCGCGTCGGATGGCGAGGTCGATCCAAAGCAGATAGCGCTCCGAATTGGCGTGACCTCGTTTGTGACGATCAGTGCGATCGGTGGCGTGTTCTTCTTTATCAGCAAGTTCATTTTTAATCTGATGGGCGCCGAAGCCTTGAT
>CAYSXI010000234.1:4291-6859 GCA_964434955.1 uncultured Pirellulaceae bacterium | reverse complement strand
GCCGCCGCCCAGGATTCGCCCAAGGAACCCGCCTGCACTCACCGGGTAAAAGACGCGACCGTCCCGATCGGAGATCTTCAGGGCGCCCGAATCCGCAATCATGCGTTCGGAACTTGGAATCCGAAATACAACTTTGGCAATTCCGAAAGGTGTTCCCGGATACGCTTCGGCACTGATGATTTTCGGTTTGTCGAATTCGGCTGGTTGCGATTCGCTCGGGTTTTCGACGTTTGTCGCGAGCAGGGCAAGGATGCCAAGAATTGAATAGGAAAAAGTAAGCATAGGATCTCGATACGCTGTATCGCGAAAGCATTGGGGAAAAAGGATTCGGTCTTCAACGGCCTCCTGATGACAAGCGGCCGTGAATTTTACAAACTGGAAGTCGAAGCGAGGTAACTTCAGGTTGGGTTAGGTTGTACGGGAATGACCGGAGATTTGTTTCAAAAGATTGCATCCATTATCGCAGATTCCGAGGCGATCCTGATAGGTGCTGGCGCCGGAATGGGCGTAGATTCCGGACTTCCCGATTTTCGAGGAAACGAGGGATTTTGGCGGGCGTATCCGCCATTTCGTGAACTGGGGCTCTCATTTGTGGATTTGGCCAACCCCTTTTGGTTTGAGCGAGACCCGAACCGGGCATGGGGTTTCTACGGACATCGATTGAATCTTTACCGAGAAACTCGGCCGCATGAAGGCTTTGAAATTCTACGACAGTGGTGCAAGCAACGCGATCACTTCGTTTTTACGAGTAACGTCGATGGCCATTTTCAGAAGGCGGGATTCGATGACGACCGCATCGTCGAATGCCATGGCTCCATCGGACACTTGCAATGCAAAGGGCCATGTCATCGAAGCATCTGGCGAAATCGTGAAACCACGATTGTCGATGAAGGGACCATGCTCGCGCAAGGCGAGTTGCCTCGATGCCCGAATTGCGAATCGGTTGCGCGTCCCAATATTTTGATGTTTGGCGATCATGGCTGGATTTCCTCGAGAACCGCAGAACAGGAAATTCGATATCGAGAGTTCATTCAACGGAACTTGAACAAGCGATTGGTCGTTCTGGAGTTTGGCGCGGGCTCAGCCGTTCCGACCGTCCGTTTTGAATGTGAGCGAATGCGGCCGATGTTGATACGCGTCAATCCACGAGAGGCCGATGTTCCCGACCAGCAATCCATTGGTGTTTCCAGTGGCGCGTTGGAGTTTGTCAAAAACGTCGATCGGATTTTGTAGCTTTCGTCGCATCTCAAATCCGCGACGGGTTCTCAAAAATTGCTGAGCACGCCGATTCCATGCAAATCGGAGCGGAGTTGCCGGACGCCGACAAACGGGTGAGCCCGCCACCCGCACGCAATGGCGCCTTCCACGTTTCGGTCAAGGTCGTCCGTGAACCAAAGATCGGCCGGATCGCGGTTGCTGGCATCGGCCGCCGCCTGATAGATCTTGGGCTCAGGTTTCATCGACTGGACTTCGTAACTGAGGACCCGGCAATCAAAGAAATCGCGCAGGACAGACATTCGGGACTCGAGGAACTGCCAATGAGCTTCGCAAGTATTGGACAAAATGCCCATTCGAAAACCGGCCGATTTGAGGCTGGCGAGCAAAGGCAGAATTGCCGAATTGAGCGTAAAGATATCAGCGATCCCCGTCACAAACTCCTCGAGCGGCGCGCGGCATTTGGCGATTTCACAAAACTGCCGATAAGCCGACTCGGTCGACACAAGCCCCTTTTCGTAATCGTCTTTCAGGCTTGAAGCACTCAAGATTGTCCGCATTCGCTCCTCGGATATGTCGCAGGAAGCTTTGAGGTTTTGGACGGCCCGTTCGTGATCAAACGAAACGAGAACGTTTCCCAGGTCAAAAAACAGAAATGGATTCTTCATGAAATTTTCAGCCGAAAAACGGGAAGTCATTGTGTCGGGACAATTTTTGCGGTTTTCCAACTGTCCGCGCCAGATTTTCGATTTTGTCGCATCAGATTTTTTCGTAAAGCCAACGACAAGACGGAAAATTAGTTTCTTGCTGGCAGAAAAGAAGCAGTCGGGTTTTCGGGCACAACAAAGGGGGCGGCCGGCTCGCAGAGGCCAAAAAAAAGCTACTCGCATCACGACCCGCCCTATAATGCATTCACGGTTGATCACGACCCAAAATCAAAAGCAAAAGTATGAGGAAGTAAGTTGAGCACGTCGGTTGAAAGCAAAAGCCAATCTCGTCCCACAACGCTGCAAGATCTGAACAATAGCGGCTGGCAATCAAAAACGGTCAAAGAAGAAATTCGCGACAACTTTCTTCGCAGGCTTTCCAAGGGCGAGTCCATGTATTCCGGGGTCGTCGGCTACGATCACACCGTGATTCCCGAAATCAATATCGCCTTGATTTCGGGGCATGACATCCTGTTCCTTGGAGAAAAGGGGCAGGCCAAGAGTCGCCTGATGCGGGCGTTGGCGAATATGCTTGATGACGTGGTGCCTTACTTGGACTGTCCGGATTCACCATTTCACGAAGATCCGACCAAGCCGCTGAGCCGCTTTGCCCATGATTTGCTGGCCGAGAAATCTCCGGATCAAA
>CAYSXI010000234.1:0-4281 GCA_964434955.1 uncultured Pirellulaceae bacterium | reverse complement strand
TACACTCTTTCCCTGCAGGGCCTCTTCCGTCGACTTGCGGGCGGCAGCAGCATGTCGACGGAAGAGGCAGGAACGAAGTTCGCGGACATCATTGGCGAAATCGATCCTGCCAAACTTGCGGGCGGCAGCAGCATGTCGACGGAAGAGGCCCTGCACTTTGGATTGATCCCGAGAATGCATCGCGGGATCTTCGCGGTCAATGAACTTCCCGAACTCGATGAGTTGGTTCAGGTCGGTTTGTTCAATATTCTCGAAGAGCGCGATGTACAAATTCGTGGCTACCCGATTCGATTTGAAATCGATGTGCTGATCCTTTTTTCTGCCAACCCATCGACCTACAACCGCAGTGGAAAAGTCATTCCCCAGTTGAAGGATCGGATTGGCTCGCTGATTCAGACTCACTATCCTCGCGAACGCGAGATGGGGATTGAGATCATGGAACAGGAATCTGCAATCGACCTGGATGGCGAGTTTCCCGTCCGCGTTCCATTTTTCATGAAAGAGATTTGCGAACAGATCACGATCGAAGCGCGAAAAAGCAAATTCATCGACCAGCAGTCGGGGGTGAGCGCCAGGTTTAGCATCGCAAACTATCGAACGATGGTGGCAAGCGCTCGTCAGCGCGGCGTCATTCAAAACGAAAAGCCTGCCGTTCCCCGGATCAGCGACTTGGGGCATCTCGTATCGTCTTCATTGGGCAAACTCGAATTGGATTTGATGGGTTCGCACCAGATGAATGAGAAACAGGTTCTCGACAACGTGATTGCGGAGGCCATTGGGACGGTTTTCGATGAATACGTGAATCAACATGGTCTTGCCGAGATCGCGGAGATCTTTGGGAAGGGCGTAAAAATTGAGGTGGGTGACATGATTCCGTCCGAGGAGTACGCCAAACGCCTGGAACGCGTCCCGCCGGCATGGGACAAAGCCTTTGAAGTCAATGCGTCAACGGATCCCGCCGTCCGTGCGTCCTGTGTCGAATTTGTGCTTGCGGGGCTTTATTCGCGAGACATGATCTCTCGATCACAAAAGCATGGTCAAAGTGCCTACGAGATATAGAGGTGCCGCGTGAGTTCAACGAATGACAAAAAGCGGCACGGCGGAATTCTGCAGACCTATCAAAAATACGATCCGCAGAAATTTCCCAGCCCAACGCAACCGCCCGAAGATTTCGTTTCGCCAATCATGAATCAAATGTTGGCTTATGGGAGCCAACGCACCCTGACGGAAGAGGAATTGGCCCGCGCGATCCGGTTGAACCCGGAGCAATTCGCAAATCTGGGTCCGGGGCTCGACCAGATCAAGCAAATGTTGCTGGAACGCAAACGGCGAATTCTGGAAACTTATGAAACGGACCGGGTCGTTCAAAAGGCGGATGCCGCTTTTCGAGATTATGCCTGGAGTGAAGGAATACCGAAAACGAAGCGTGAGCGTTACAAGAAAGCGGTCAATGAAGAACAGCTCTATGACCTGGAACGGTTGTGGTATTCCGTCGGCGATGACACCCATCCTTTCGCGAGGCATCTCAATGGGCTGATGTCGCGATTGGAGGACAAATACGAGATTGACGAGCTTGCCGGCAAATATGATTTCGTTGGGCGGGAGTCAATGACGATTCCGGAAGCACTGGAAATCAAGGAGGAGCTCGAAAAGATTGATGAACTGCTCCGGCAGATTGAAGAAGCGATGAAAAATGCGCAGATTGGAATCATCGATTTCGAACAGCTTCGAGACATGATCCCGGAAACGGATGTTCAATCGCTGGAAGAGATTCAAAGACAGATCGAAAACCATGTTCGCGAAGCCGCAGAACGCCAGGGACTGGAAAAGGATTCCTCGGGTCGGTTCCAGTTGACCCCGAAGGCCTACAAAGTTTTTCAAGGGAAACTTCTATCGCGGATATTCAGCAACCTTCAGGCATCGCGCACCGGGCGGCATCGCGACGAAATCGTGGTTGGCGAAGGCGCTGTCGAATTGCCGCAGACGAAACCCTACGAGTTTGGTGATTCATTGACGCAAATGGATATTCCCCAATCCATGGTCAACGCGATGCTTCGACAGAGCTCGGAGAATGGGAAAGTCGAATTGCCGATTCGCCTCAAGAGCGAAGACATCGAAGTTCATCAGACGCGGAACACGCAAAAATGTGCGACGGTCGTGATCATGGATATGAGCGGATCGATGCGATACGACGGTCAATACATCAACGTCAAACGAATGGCTTTGGCGATGGATGGCCTGATCCGCAGTGAATACCCGGGGGACTCAATTTCGTTTATTGAGATGTATACCTTCGCCAAATTGAGGCAGCAGGGGGAAATCATCGATTTGTTGCCCAAGCCGGTCACGCTTCACGATCCCTTTGTTCAATTGAAAATCGATATGGCTCGGCCGGAAGTCAGCGAATACATGGTGCATCCGCATTTCACCAACATTCAACATTCGCTTCAGCTTGCTCGGCAAATTTTGTCCAACCAGCCGACGCCGAATCGACAAATTGTTTTGATTACCGATGGGCTACCCACGGCGCACTTTGAAGATTCCGAACTCTATTTGCTTTATCCGCCCCACCCGGTAACTGAGGCGGCCACGATGCGCGAGGGCATGCTTTGTCAGCGCGACGGGATCACCATTAACATGTTTTTGGTGCCCAGTTGGTCGCAGAACGAGGAAGATATTCGGTTTGCCCATCGTTTGACGGGTTTGCGCATACGCAATGCTCTCTTTCAACGTTTGACGGAACAAACCAAAGGACGCGTCGTTTTTACGTCGGGAAATGACTTGGATCGTTTCGTCATCTGGGATTACATCCAGAGAAAGCGTGAGATCCTTTGAGCCGATACCAGGTCCTTTTTCGTGGGAATGTCCAGGGTGTGGGATTCCGATATACCGTATTGGAAACAAGCCATCGGTTTGAGGTAACGGGATTCGTCCGAAACTTGCCAGATCGAACGGTCGAATTGGTTTGCGAAGGAGAGCGACCCGTTTTGAAGCAATTCGTGGAAACGATTTGTCAGAGAAGGGATACCTATATTGCCGAACACGAAATTCGCGAGCAGGAAGCGACCGGTGAGTTCGAGCGATTCCGGATCTCGAGTTAGGCTTTGATCGCTGGAAATATTCGGCATAGTTTGCCTGTTTGGCCTGAACTTTCAGGACCGATGAACTGATTCTCGACCACTCACGTAGGGATAGGTTAAGGCCCATTTGGCTTGGATTTGCTGGAAGCAAGTTCAAAAAGAACGGTCGTAACAAATGATTGGTTGTCCCGGCTGATTTGCGTCATTCCCGCCATTTTGCCCCCTTCAAAGGCAGCCAACGTCTAGGAATAATACACGCTTCTATTTTTTGGTCATTTTCCCGACGTCAGATCCCGATGATTGATTCTTCCATCCTGCTCGCCCAAGCAGAAAAAATCTCCAACTGGCTGACGCCTGTTTGGATCATTTCGGTGGGAATCACCGCCGGTCTGGCCATTGTGTTTGTTTTTGTCGGACTGTTTGTCGCCCTGTCAAAACTGCCGGGATTTAACGACCTGGATTCGACTCAGCAACGTCGAAATCTGTTTGGTTCCATTTTTTCGGTCGTTGCGGGAATCGTGATGATCGGTTTGATTGCCTGGAGATATTTTGCAACGGTGAGCTTTCTGGGCGCCGATGATCCGGGTGCCGATTTTGGCCAACATTTCTCGGTCTGGGTGCTGTTAGCGGTGGTTGCCGCTCCCGTCATCGGCTTTGGGCTTGTTGCACTGATGTCCAAAACGCGTTCCACCGAAATCCTGGGTACCATGAAAGAGGGATTCCTTCTTTGGGTAACCTGGGCGGCCGGAGTGATGGTCGTGTTTTGCATGCTCGGATTCGTGATGGTCGTTGATCGACCGATGGACCTGCTAGAGTCGGTCGGACGAATTCCTTACACGGGGCAATTCAAACGGGAATTCAAAATCGACCAGACACCGGTTGATGGAGACCCCGAAGGTTTCGAAGTCGCCATTTGGGGCTTCGAACTCAAGAACGTCGAGATCCAAACCGACCAACGACTTTTTGTTTCGACGGTCCCGCTCGGAGCACGCCCGAGTTCGGAAGAGGCGCGTCAGTTGATGGACATTCCGTCCAGTGACGACAAGTACAAGTATACAAAGCGTCCCAATGACGATCCGATTTTCGTAAAAGACGTCGCCAAGTTTGACAAGCTTTACATTCGAAACCTTGGAAAAGACACGGCCAACGTGACGCTTTGGTGGACGAGCCAACCGCTTTACCCGGAATCGTCGGTGATTCC
>CAYSXI010000233.1:0-6892 GCA_964434955.1 uncultured Pirellulaceae bacterium | reverse complement strand
AGGCCTCTCCTACACCGAAATCTGGATCTCGGAAGCCCAGGAGCGGATGGTAGTCGCAATCCCGCCGGAAAACTGGGAACGCCTCGAGAAAATCTGTAGCGACGAAAGCGTGGAAGCCACGGTTATCGGAAAGTTCGTTCCCGATGGACGACTGAGGTTGCTCTATGAAGACCAAGAAGTCGCCAATATGGACCTTGAGTTTCTGCACGACGGACGCCCCCCCGTCATCCGTCAAGCCAATTTCAAGCCGGCGGCTGAATCAAACTGGTCGGCACCGAAAGAGGTTTGCGGCACGGATACACTGAAGAAAATCCTGTCCCAGCCAAACGTGGCCAGTAAACACTGGATCATTCGCCAATATGACCATGAAGTCCAAGGTGGAAGTGTCATCAAGCCCTTGGTCGGAATCAAGAACGATGGTCCCAGCGACGCAGCTGTCGTTCGGCCGGTTCTGTCCAGTCGGCGGGGCGTGGTCATTTCCTGCGGGATGAACCCGCACTACGGTGATTTGGATGCCTACCATATGGCGACCAGCGCGATTGATGAAGCCATTCGCAATAACGTGGCGGTCGGTGCCGATCCGTCGCGCATCGCGATTCTCGACAATTTCTGTTGGGGTTACACCGACCGGCCAGAAACATTGGGAACCCTTGTCCGTGCGGCCCTCGGCTGTCACGACCTGGCCACCGTCCTGCAAACGCCTTTCATCAGCGGCAAGGACAGTTTGCATAATGAATTCAGCTACAAACAAGACGGCGAGTCGAAAACGATCTCCATTCCTTCAACGCTTCTCATTAGCGCGATGGGACAAGTTGAATCCGTCGATCGTTGCATCACCATGGATCTCAAACGGGCTGGAAATCGACTTTACCAGGTGGGTTCAACCGGACAGGATTTTGGTGGTTCCCACTTCAACCTGGTACACGGAATCGATGGTGGATCGGTTCCGAAAGTGAATGCCGAAAGGGCAAAACGAATTTTCGCGACCATTCATCAAGGCATTCATGCCGGGTTCATTCGATCCTGCCATGACATGAGTGAAGGTGGATTGGCAACTTGCCTTGCCGAGATGTCCTTCGCCGGTGGCTTCGGGATTCAGGCAAATATTGAATCGATCAAAGTGACTGAAGACCAGAACGCCGATTGGACTCGTTTGTTCGCCGAATCGAACACTCGTTTCGTTTGCGAGGTCGAACCCGAACACCAGTCGGAATTCGAATCGCTGTTCACGTCCGCCGATTGTCCCATTCAGGAAATCGGGGAAGTGGTCGATTCCCAACAATTCGAGATTCGATCAAACGGGTCTGTTTTGGTGGATTCCGATTGGGAAGAGTTGAAACGTTGTTGGCAAAGTCGTCTGGATTGGGCCTAGGAAGGAAACAGAAGTGTCGACGCCTAAAGTATTGATTTTGCGTGCTCCGGGTACTAACTGTGATTGGGAGACGCAATTTGCCTTTGAACAAGCCGGTGCGACCTGTGAACGCATTCACATCAATCGATTGCTTGAGCAACCCACACTTGCGGATGCATTCCAGATTTTGTGCATCCCGGGTGGATTCAGCTATGGTGACGATGTGGCAGCCGGCAGGATTTTGGCCACACAAATGCAGACGCGGTTGGCAGAACAACTGCATGCATTTCGTGATGCCGAGAAACTGATGCTTGGGATCTGCAACGGTTTCCAAGTCCTCGTGAAATCGGGCCTTTTTGATCGCGACACCGCAGCCGGATCCTCTGGAGGTAATTCCCTGAATTCGACGTTGACATGGAACAACCACGGTCGATTTGAAGACCGTTGGGTCAATCTCAAACGACATTCGGATGCCTGCGTGTTCCTGCAAGGGATCGAGCAACTTTATTTGCCCATGGCTCATGCCGAGGGGAAGTTCGTAACGCGTGACCCGGACACGATGAAATTGCTACGGGAGAACGATCAGATCGCGTTAACTTATTGTTTACCGGACGGGACCAATGGAGACAGCGTTGGCTTCCCCTACAACCCCAACGGTTCCGAGATGAACATTGCCGGAATCTGCGATTCGACCGGCCGAGTGTTTGGCTTGATGCCGCACCCGGAACGATTTATCGATCGAACTCAACACCCGCGGTGGACACGCCAGACCGATTATCCAATTCCCGATGGGCAATGGATTTTCAAAAACGCCGTCGCGTTTTTCAATTAGTCCGAATGAGTTTGACTTGTTGATTGCGGCCATATCGCTGGTGCTCTTCCCTCTGGCCAGCGCCCCCGAGCAAACCCGCTAGCACTCGCGCCACTTCACTGGACGCGAACCGGACCGATTGCTACGATCTGCCGAATTTTTTGCTCTTCCGCGCGCAGACGCACAATTGCAAACGGACATTCCAATGCTAACAAAATGGATTTTGATCGTGGCAACCGCACTCATGACCGGCATGGGACCATCCCCGGCCGAGGATTCAGGTTCGCTCGAGTTTCGCATCGAAACCGACATCTTCGTGAATGGTCAGGAACAACCCGTTTCGGAAAACCTGACGCTGTTCACTGAACAAAAGGTCTATGACTTTCAAATGGCGAAAAATAGCGATACGCCAGTCGAAGTCGTGATTTACGATTTCAGCAACAAGAGTTTTGTTTTGCTGGATCCTTCTCGAAAATTCAAATACGAAATTGATCCAGAGGAACTCAAGTACTTTGTCAATTCGCTCCGCCAAGACGAATCGATGAAATCGAAAATGCCTTTCATGTTTGACCCACAATTGGACGAACAGTACGACTCGGAATCGGGATGGCTATCCCTGGCTTCCTCGCGTCTGGAATATCGCTGCAAAGGGAAATCGCCCTCGGATCACGACGCAGCGATGAAGCACTACTACGAGTTCATTGATCAGTACGCCAAGCTGAATGTGACCGACCCTCACAAGCTTCCGCCTTTCGCCCGACTGGAACTCAACAAGTCAATCGTCAGCCGAAAGTGGATGCCGACGACCGTCGAAATGAACTTGGACCTGTCCAACGAAAATGGCAGTCGGAAGATCAATGCCAAGTCAAAGCATTATGTAATTTGGAAGCTCTCGAAAAAGGACGCCTCACGAATTGATTCGGCAAAAAAAATGCTGAATGAGTTCGAGTCCGTCGGTTTGGAAAAATATCGAAAATTGCAAAGCGGTGATACCACACCAACCAAGCGTTAGCTTGAGACTCAAAGGAACAAAAAAAGGCGGGCCATTCAGGCCCGCCTTTTTTGTTTTCGTGCTTCTTTTCTACCTATTGCGAATCTGCCTAAGCAAACGCGTTCGTGCACTTGGGTCGTGCACATAGGGCAGGCGAACGCCAAGACCACACCCTCGACGTCGATATGATCCAATTTGCCCCTAATACTCGGTTACCTGGGCTCGGCTTCGTTTTGCCCGCACGATCCGATAAATCCCGTAGGCGATCAGGAGAAGGATCGCCCAGATAATGAGCCAGGGAATCGCACCCACAAACCAGACAACAAAGTTCCCGGCACCCGAACTCAAGTTCGTCAGCGAATCGTTCCAACTGTTACCAATCCGGTTCCCGAGTGGCAAACTTTGCGTGGGCTGAAAATCTTTTTCTTCGCTGGCATTGATCGTTACGGTTGTCAAATCGATTCGATCATTGAGGAATCGCATTCGTCCCTCCATGCGTTCAATCTCAGATTGAATCCGCTCCATTTCACGCTTGAGTTCAATCACGTGCGAGAGTTTGTCATTGGGCCGATCCAGTAATTTTCGAACGCTTTCTGCCAACGCCTTTTTACTTTTGATTCTGGCTTCGAGGTCGACATATTCCTCGGTCACATCTTTGCTGTCTCGAGATACCCCTGTGGTTTCACCGAGTTCGGCAACGTCATCGAGAAACGCTTCGAAGTTATCCACGGGAATTCGGAGTCGCCATCGTCCGCGCCGGTGACCATTTTTCCGGCCACTGATATTTCCTCCAGCGATGATACCTTTGTATTGCTGGACGAGATCCTTGATTGAATCGTCAAATTGCTCAATGTCCTCGACAACTAAGTCATGATCCGCGGTGTAAATGATCTTCCGTTGCAAAGCCGCATTCTCAAAACCCTTGGGCAAGGACGTCATGACTTCACCGCCCTCAGCCTCCGCCGCCATCGGCATGGAGTCAGACTTATCGAGGCTACGGTAGTTTTCGGACTTGGAATCCATGGCCGTCGAATGAATCGCAGAACCACATCCGACCAGACTGGATATCAGAGCCAGAGAAAACAGGGAGGCGAATCGCCATGTCCAAACTCGTTTCGTGATTTGCGGATTCACTTCAATCTCCAAAAAAACTCAATTTCAACCTGTCTTAACATTGGACCCACCATGCCAACTCGGGATTCCATTTATTTCAATCAACCTTTGAAATTTGCCTGGCCCAAAATCCGTAACAAATCTTGAGGAACTGCGCTGAAATACCCATCGAGTGACCAATGTACCTTCAAAAAACGCAATTTCGGTTGCTCTGCCACCTGGGCAACTTTGATTCTTGGCAATTCCGATTTCTCACAAAATGAGTTGAACCATGCCCGACGGGAAAAGAAAACGGCGACATTCGAACGATCGGTCCAAGAGACGCTGGTATGCGCAACATCGCAGCATCCGATTCTCCCGACGATTTCTCAGGATCCAAGCGGTACCCCGGAGTGGAATCCACAATGGCTTAACGGACAAGGAGGAAGTTTCTTAGTCCGATTGCATAAAAAAAGCCCGGAAGATGCTTCCGGGCTTTTACGTTTTTGGGGCAATACGAGCGAGGCTTCCTAGAAACCACCACCGAATTGTTCGAGCATTTGAAAGAGCTGCTCAAGTCCTTTTGCAACGCCGTCGACAACTTTCGACATGCCGCCTTTGACTTCAACGTTGATATTGACGTTTGAGCCATCGGTCGTGACTTTCGCGTTTTCGATGGCCTCGAAAGCGAGGTCCAGAATCTCTTCTGCAACTTCCGCGATTTCTGGAGGAGCGCTACCCAACTGTGATTCGGCTTCTTCCAGGTTACCTTCCAGTTCAGAAAGAGCGTCTTTCGCCGCGCCTTCGACTTTATCAGCGGTATCGCCATCGGCACATTGGAGCTTGCCGGAAACAAAGTCGTTGCCCTTAAGATTGATATGGATTTCGCCACGCTTCACATTTTTGACCATGTCGGAGTCGATGCCCATTTCTTCAAGGGGCATTTCGTCCATAACCTGCTCCATGATCGCTTTCTGTGCGTCGTTTTCACCCATGACAAATGAAATGCCCAAGTGGTCGCCGGTCTTGATTCGCTTTGCGACCTTGGCTCCTTCTCCCATTCCCGAACCGTCGACCAGGACCCGGATTCGATCTTCAACGGCCATGATCATTGTTTTTTTGTTCGGGAAATACATGCAAGGATTCGAATCGCTCGACGGCACGTACAGCGGTTGGCCTTCCAGGTCCTGTTTGTCCAGGTCGAAGTCCGATCCCATTTTGTCGACCAGGTCTTCCGGATCAATGTTCTTGGAAAAACGGAAAACGATTCCCAGGACATCGCCTGGATCATCAATCTCTTTGTCGGGTGCACCGATTTGAACAACAATTTGCTCCAGGCCTTTGACATCCAGCCCGGTGAACTTCTTCATCATGTCCAAAACGTATTTCGTCGTTTCAGAATCTTTGTCTGCACAATTGGCGATTTTGGCCGGGTGCAATGCAATTACCAGGAACGCATCCTTGGCAATGTACTTGGTCGAAATCGATTCCGACGACTGGCCAACCGTTTGACCGGCAAATGTGGCAACGAGACAGGCGGCCGCCACCAAGGCCATGAATTTGGATCGAGTTCGATTGATGAGCGTGCCCATGAATCATCCTTCCAACAGGTTTAAGTGAGGGGTGTGTTATTTTGGATTACTGGCACGTTCCAAACGTTCCAGGGAGTTGGTCGACGCATTATATCGGAATTGTTGCAAACTGCTAATGAAGCGGACCGTGCGGGATCCAAATCAAATCCAAACGATGCCGCGGCGTTCCCGCTTTATTCAGCCGGGAACTTTCGCTGTGATTCCCACGTCAAATTCGCTATGGGGCTTGAAGTTCACCAATTAGGCAAACGGAGCCTTTGGTAATGTTCGCCACGTAACGAATCGTTTGCATTGGCGCCAAACGCCGAGATTCGCTTGGCCAGAGACGTCGACTGTCGAGGCTAAACCAAAATCATCGAATTTGGTTTCACAAAAACCGCTTTTTTTTCAAATTATCCGAGACTTTCGGTAACAATAGAAGGAAGGACCACGCGCCTGAAATCGACTCAATTGTCGCTAAAACTTTCACAAGTTACGATAATGACACGGGTAGCATGGATTCACGTGGGAACTTCGCATTCAGAATTCCTGGGGAATCGTGTGAACTCAATCGACTTCACGCTAGGATAAATTCAAAGATCTCATCATCACCAGAACCGCCCCGGGGCGATCAAGCAATCCATCACGCAACCCATGCCATGACGAGTCGTGGTGCAAACCATGGACTGATCGTTGTCGAAGACGGATGATTTCTTTAACCAATGCCGCCAATTTCTGCCGCTCCGAAACAGGAACATTTTGTCAGGATTCAAGATGAAACGCCAACTGAATATCGTCCTTCGATCGGGACTGCTTGCCCTCGCGATTATGCTTCTCCCTGGAGCACTGAGTGCAAACGATGACTGGGTTATTGGTGTCGAAGAAGGATTCAAGAAATCCGAATCAGAGAACAAGGACATGTTCCTTAACTTCACCGGGTCTGACTGGTGCAAGTTCTGCATCCAGTTAGAGGGAGAAGTTCTCGGCAAAAAAGAATTCGTCGAAGCTGCGTCAAAAAATTTCGTGCTTGTCACCGTTGACTTCCCGAATGACAAATCGGGCCAGTCGGAAGAACT